>NZ_JBQFRO010000002.1:0-502991 GCF_056537425.1 Ruegeria sp. CE9
ACCGTCTCTCCGATGCGTCCAACCGTCTCTCCGGTCCGTCTCCACCGCCTCAGCAGCGCCCCAACACCGCCTCAGCAGCGCCGGTGAAGGGCGTTCTAAGTATAACCAATCATATCCGCAAGCAGAAAATTCAAGAAAACAAAGAAAAAATGGGGGGCAGTGTTTTTCTTATTTATATCAATTACTTAAAATGCACTAACTCCATGGAAAGCTACCGAAAATAGAAGCCAAACGCTGGGGGCAACCTTTACCAAGTCCGAAGCGCATTGGTTATACCCCTATATATAGTGAGAGTCTCTTAGTTGCCCACAAGACTGATCCGACTCGAAGAAGCAAAACCGATTCACTTTAGGCCCAAGATTCGCGCGAAGCGCAGTGTAATCCGTGAACAGCACCCGTCCGCAGGACAAGGCCTTGCGCATTCCGTATGGATGGGCTCAGGTCTCCACACAGAACAAGCAATAGGCTCGTGTAGTGACATGATGACTGAACCTCAGTTCCCCTTGGTGCGGACCGTCGGATATGATGGCCTTCTTGTCACCTTTGCGCAGACAATGTCTGAACCATCGAACCGCGCGGCTTTGGCGTTTCGGGGGGCCATTGAAGCGCAACAAATAGATGGGGTGCTTGAAACTTCAGCCTCGCTGGCCTCTGCCTATATCAGGTTTAATCCATCGCAGCTGTCGCATCAGGATATTGAACATCAGATACGTGCTCAAATGGAAAGCCGTGATTGGTACAGCGCACCATTGCCTGTCGGGCGGCGCTTTTGGAAGGTGCCAACAGTCTATGGCACCGATCTTGCGCCACAGTTGGAGGATGCAGCAGCAACGGCCGGACTGGACCCGGCAGAAGCGATCGCGCGTCTCAGCCAATCGCGCGTTCGCGTTCTGACCATCGGGTTTGCTCCGGGGCAACCCTATCTCGGGCCTCTGGGGCCGGAGTTTAACATTCCGCGCCTGAAAGAGCTGACACCCATGGTGCCCGAAGGCGCCCTGGTTCTGGCCATCTCGCAATTTGTGCTGTTCTCGGGACCCACACCAACCGGATGGCGACATGTTGGGCAAACTGCATTTCGATGCTTTCGCCCAGACATGGAACAGAGCTTTGCGCTCAACCCAGGGGACGAGATGCAGTTCGTTTCGGTGTCGCGCGACGAATTGGAGGCGATTAAGGCAAGCTGCACCGATGGGACGGGTGGTGCCAGCTGTGAGGAGATCACGGCATGACCCTAACCGTTCATCGCATCGGACCCGCCTGCACCATTCAGGATCAGGGGCGCACCGGGTATCTGGCGCAGGGCCTGTCGCGTTCAGGCGCGGCGGATGTGCTGGCGTTGCACGAAGGGGCCGCGCTGCTGGGCAACGCCCCAACCAGCGCTGCGCTGGAAATGGCAGGGATGGGTGGTGAGTTCGAGGCAACCGCACCGACCGCAATCGCCCTAACCGGTGCGCCGATGCAGGCCAGTATCGATGGCAGCCCGGTGATGTGGAATGCCTCGCATCAGATGGAGGCAGGGCAGCGGCTGGTGATCGGATCGGTTCTGCAGGGCAGCTATGGGTATCTGCATCTGGGCGGCGGCATTCAGACTGAGGTCGCTCTGGGTTCGCGCGCGGCACATCTCACTGCCCGGATCGGGCGCGATGTTCAGCCCGGCGATGACTTGCCTGCGAACGGAACCGGCAAGACAGGTTTGAAACTACGCTCAGACAATCGGTTTTCGGGCGGTGTCCTCAGGGTGGTTGCCAGCTTTCAAACTGAACTGTTCGACGACGAGACCCTGAAGCGGTTTACCCAAACCATGTTCAGGCGTGGTGCGCGCGCCAATCGGATGGGCATGCAGTTGGACAGCGATGGCGAAGGGTTCGCCGCGCGGGGCCAGCTGAACATCCTGTCCGAAGTCATAACCCCCGGTGACATCCAGATGACCGGTACCGGAGCGCCTTTCATCCTGCTGCCCGAATGCCAGACGACCGGAGGCTATCCGCGCATTGCAACTGTCCTGCCCTGTGATCTGCCCCGCGCTGCGCAGGCTCCGTCGGGTGGTGAGATTCAGTTCGAGTTCGTCTCGCTGGAACAAGCCACAACGCTGCAAGCCGCATTTGATGCGGACCTTGCCCGCCTGCCAAGCCGCGTTGAACCTCTGGTGCGCGATCCCCATGACATCCCCGATCTTCTGTCCTACCAATTGATCAGTGGAATGATCTCAGCCACTGAATAAGGAGAACCGCACATGCCTCACGTCGACCTGAACGCCGATATGGGCGAAAGCTTTGGCCCGTGGAAGATGGGCGATGATGAAAGTCTGCTCAAGATCATAACATCGGCCAATATCGCCTGTGGCTTTCACGCTGGCGACCCGGATGTGATGGCCCAGACCATGGCTCTGGCGGCTGAGAACGGCGTGGGCATCGGGGCGCATCCCGGCTTCCCTGATCTGCAGGGGTTCGGGCGTCGCAATATGAAAGTGCCCCACGAAAGCTTGCGCAATCTGGTGCGCTATCAGTTGGGATCCGCCATCGGTATGGCCAAAGCGGTTGGTACGGAAGTTCGACACCTGAAACTGCACGGGGCGCTGGCCAATATGTGCTCGGTCGATATTGACATGGCGCGGGCCTGTTATCAAGGCGCACTGGACGTGGACCCCGACATTATCATCATGGTCCTTGCGGTGACCAAGCAGGAAGAGGCTGTACGTGATCTGGGCTGCAAATGGGTGGGTGAGATCTTTGCCGATCGCGCCTATAACGACGACGGCACTCTGGTGGACCGGTCCTTGCCGGGGGCGGTCATCCATGATCCCGCGCTGGCCGGGCCGCGCATTCTGAATATGGTGAAAGAAGGCGCAATCATCACGGAATCCGGCAAACGGCTTGAAACCTCTATCGACACGATCTGCCTGCATGGCGATGGCCCAACGGCGGTTCAGATTGCACGTTCCGTACGCGAGAACCTGATCGAAGGCGGTGTTGAGGTCACGAAATTCATCCGCTAGTCATCTTTGCATCAGGTTTACACCCCAAATGCAGACTGTTGCCCGTGCAGGCCGAAGCGCCTAGCATGAACGGCAAGTGCATGTTCTGACTGCCACAAATTTGCACAATACCGCACAGGGAGGTGCGCCAATGTCTTTTGATCTGATGACTTATGAACCCAGAGGCGACAAAAAGAATTCAGACTTCTTTACCGAATACCTGCCCAAGATTTACGAACGTCGCACCAGTTCGGGCATTGCCGATCAGGTCGGCGCGATGCGCGCGATTGTCATTCAGGTCGAACCCGACGCGCTGTTCGACACTCTGGTCGAGCTTTACGTGATGACCCCCTATCGCCACACGGCCAGCTATCTGGGCCAGACGCACAAATTCGCGGTGATGCATTCGCACACTGATTATCCGGCGCTGATCCTGATGGCCCCTCTCAGCCCGGCGTTCGAAGACTTCATCCCGCGCATCAATCGCATGTACCCGCTGGCGCGCAGCACGCCTCAGACACGATATGTGGGCGAGATCTACGGGGCCACCGATCTGCACGCGCTGACTGGAACGCTGGAAGATCAGAATATCCGGTTCGAGTACTCTGGGGACACCGAAAACCCATTCTACACGCTGGACGGATACCGGTTTACCACGCCGTCAGATTTCACCTGCAACCGCGTCGGCTATTCCACGCATGATTTCAACGATACCGATAGTCTTGGGCTGGGCGACCGAGTGTTGCTGAGCGATACGGAACAAGCCCGACTGGATCAGGCTGCAGCCTTTGGTGCAGACAGCAAGATCTCTCCGCTGATGCTGGGCATCGATCACCTCGCAACACGGGTTCTTGCGGGTGAGCGCGAGGATGCGATCCTCGAATTTCTGACCATGGTCCCCTATTACTTTTGGGGCGCCTACAACATCTTCGACATGAACTCGTCGACCAATGTAAACCGCAATGCCAATGTAGATGACGACAAGAAATCCCCTGCCAAGGTCTTTACTGCGAACAATACGCCGTCTTTCGTAAACTCCTTCGCCAAGCTTCCGATGCCGACCGAGGATTTCGTGCGCAATTTCGGGCGGCGTCTGCATCACATGGCAGTCGAAATTCAGGACGGCGATCATGCCGCAGGCGAAAAGAACGTCGATTTCGTGGTCGATACGCTGAAGGACAAAGGCGTGCCCTTCCTGGCCCATGTGGTCGGGGAATGCAAAGACGATCCAAACCTGAAACAGATCTTCTCAAAGCATTCAAAGCATACGCTTCTGATAACGGAGTATATCGAGCGCTGTCATCATTATGATGGCTTCTTCACCAAAGATAACGTGGCCGCTCTGACCGCCGCCGCCGGACAGGACGAACAGTATCAGCACGGTCACGTGTTCGACTGATCAGACATAAAAAAATGGGCTGCGAGGTCATCGCAGCCCAGGCCCATCCAGGAGAGAATGTCGGGTCTTATGACGGCCCGATCATGAAACAAGTGACATTGCGCGCTTGCAGTCGGCGGCAGGCCAGATCGGCCTGTTCGCGGGTCATGCCCTGAAAGGTTGCATCAAACCCGCGCGAGCTTTGGTTCACCTTGCGCAATGTACCTTCCAAGGTGGTCATCTCTGACAACGCGGTTTTCAGCAGCACCTTTTCAGCCTCATACCGCGTGGTATAGCGACCCACGTTGACACCCCAAAGGTGCCCACCAGATGTGGACAGGCGCGTGACAACCTCGGGCTCCGGCTCGGGCTGCTTGGCCGGCTCGACCGAGGCCAGCACCACTTCTGAGGCAGGTGCGGTACCGTCCGAAGGCGCGATATCTACAGCGGCGATGGCAGCGGCGATGCCGTCTTGTATCCGGGTTTCATCCTTTTCAGCCGTTGCAGCCACCGATCCAGCAACCTGAACCGTCGCACCAGCCACGGGCCGCAACACCGGTCGCAGGCTCGTTTTCGGCGGACCTACCTGAGCGACCTGAGCGGCACCCAGTCCGGCATTCCCGGCATAAGCCGGACGGGCTGGCTTGCGGATTGGCGCACGCGAGGGGGCACGGCGGAAACCCATATCCAAAAGCTCGGCCACGCGGGCATTGCGCGATGCACCTGATTTGCCACCAAAGACCGTGGCGATGATGCGTTCATCCTTGCGCTTGGCCGAGGCCACCAGATTGAACCCCGCCGCACGGGTATAGCCCGTCTTGATCCCATCGGCGCCCTTATAGGCTGCCAAAAGGCGGCGATTGGTGTTCGGTACTGTCTTGATCCCGGCATGCGTCGATTGGCGAGAGAACAGGTTGTAATACTGCGGATAGTCATACAGCAGGTGACGGCCCAGCGTGGTCATGTCACGCGCGGTCGACAAGTGGCCCGACTCGGTCAGGCCATGCGCGTTCTTAAAGGTTGTCCGGCTCATCCCCATCGCTTTGGCGGTGCGGGTCATGCGACGCGCAAACGCCGCCTCAGAGCCGCTGAGTGTGATCCCGATGGCAGTTGCCGCGTCATTGGCCGATTTCACCGCCGCCGCCCGGATCAGATAACGGAATGCGATTCGCTGACCAGTGCGCAATCCCAGCTTTGATGGCGGTTCGGCTGCCGCTGCCTTGGTGATCCGCACCTGAGTGTCCAACGTGATCTCACCATTTCGCACCGCTTCGAACGCGATGTAGAGCGTCATCATTTTGGTCAGGGATGCCGGATGCAACCGCGTGTCAGCATTGCGGGAATGCAGCACCTCACCGGTGCGCGCGTCGATCACCATGGCCGCGTAAGGGGCCGCAATGCCCTGAAGTGGCGCAAAAGAAAACAGCCACAGAAATGCTATAAGGAATAAGCCCATTCGGGCCGGAACTGTCCGCCGAATCTGCACGATCTTTGCCTCTGTCTGCCTCGCGCCGCCGGGTTTTCCCGGTCAGCAATTCTTATTTTGATATCCATCAGGCTAACACAGAGACACGTTTAAAGAAACTGAAAGCTGTGTGAGGGCGGATCGGCTTATCACTCAAGAATACGCTATATATGGTGGATATTGATCGAACAGCCACCATACCGGCGAATGTGCCGAAATTCGGACAAGCCGCGCTGCCGAATTTTTTGCAACTGATGTGAAACAGCAACAGGTCAGGAAATTCGGGCGACCAAAGCCGCCAGATCGCCCAGATCGCGCAGTTCGCAGTACCTTGGATTGTCGGTCGGCGTGTCCGCCTGCTCGATCTCCCACTCCAGACCATGGGGCACATGCACGCCCCAGCACCCCGCCTCGATCGAGGCCACCACATCTGAGCGCATCGAGTTTCCAACCATCATCGACGCCTCAGGCCCGTCCCCGTGCTGGGCAAAAATCGCAGCATAGGTCGCTGCGGTTTTTTCGGACACGATCTCGACCCCGTCGAACAATCCGCCGAGACCAGATTGCGCCAACTTACGCTCCTGATCGATCAGATCGCCTTTGGTAATCAACAAAACCCGGTGCGTCCTGTTCACGGCCTCAATCGCTTCGCGGGCATGGGGCAGCAGTTCAATCGGGTGCGCCAACATATCCTGCCCTGCCTCGATCAGTTGGCGGATCACCTGCGCCGGAACCCTGTCCTTGGTTACTTCGATGGCGGTCTCGATCATCGACAAGGTGAACCCTTTGATCCCGTACCCATAGTGCCGAGTATTGCGTTTTTCTGCGGCCAAAAGGCGTTCCATCAAATGGTCCCGCTCAGCATGGTCAGCCAGCAGCTCGGCAAAATGCGCCTGTGTCAGTTGGAAAAACCGCTCATTGTGCCACAGCGTGTCATCGGCATCGAACCCGATTGTGGTCAATTGCTCCTGCATTGCGATTCCGACTCGTAGCTCTTTTCTCCGGGCACAGTGACGTTATATAAGCCGGGAAACAAACCGAAGTGTTAATCGAGATTCTCATACAGCCATGCACGAACACCAGTGGATCATGTCGGATAAGGACGACCAGGACGACGACACCTCGATCCTTGTGCAAACACGCCCAAAAACCAAGCGTCCGCCGCTGTATAAGGTGTTGTTGCTGAATGATGATTACACACCGATGGAGTTTGTGGTGCATGTGCTGGAACGCTTCTTTGGCATGACCCACGCGCAGGCATTCGAGATCATGCTGACGGTGCACAAGAAAGGCGTGGCTGTGGTTGGCGTGTTCAGCCATGAGATCGCCGAGACAAAGGTTGGGCAGGTCATGGATTTCGCACGCAGGCATCAGCACCCGCTGCAATGCACCATGGAACGCGAAGAATAGCGCGCGTCTGCTGCCGGTTTGCCCATGTCCCCTCGCCTTGATCTAGCCCTGAGCAGCGTGCTCAGCCTGTCGCAACCGCTAAGCGTTCTAGCCCCGACGCCGGAACATGATTTGTCAGCCCTGCCGCCTGAGACACAGGTGGTGCAGCCCTTCAAACCGTTTCACGACCATTTCGCTGCGCAGGGCTTTGGCGCGACACCTGAAAGCGATGCGCCTTGCCAGAATGCCATCATCTTTCTGCCCCGCGCCAAGGCTTTGGCTCGCGCGCTGGTTCATCAGGTCTGCGCTCGTGCCGGCGGAACTATTGTGGTCGACGGGGCCAAAACCGATGGCGTCGACAGTCTTCTGAAGGACATCCGCAAACGCGTTGCCATCGAAGGGCCAATCTCAAAAGCACATGGCAAGATTTTCTGGTTTAAATCCGATGCGGATGCTTTTGCCGACTGGGCCGCGCCCGAGGCTCAGATCGTCGATGGCTTCCAAACCGCGCCCGGCGTGTTTTCTGCCGACGGCATTGATCCGGCCTCTGCCCTGCTGCTGAAATCTCTGCCCGCAAAACGCGGCGCGCGCATCGCAGATCTGGGCGCGGGCTGGGGCTTTCTCGCGACCAACCTGATCCATGACACTCTGCACAGCCTGCATCTGGTCGAGGCTGATCACACCGCCCTCACCTGTGCCCGCGCCAACGTGCCCGACCCGCGCGCGCAGTTTCATTGGGCCGATGCCACAAAATGGACCGCGCCCGAGCCGCTGGACATGGTGGTCATGAACCCGCCCTTTCACAACTCGCGCAGCGCAGACCCGGGTTTGGGTCAGGGGTTCATCACAAGCGCCGCGCGCAACCTCACACGCAACGGCCAGCTTTGGATGGTCGCCAATCGTCACCTGCCCTATGAGGCCACATTGGCCGATGCCTTTACCAAGGTCGAAGAGGTCGCCGGAGACAACCGGTTCAAGGTTTTCCATGCCTCTCGCCCTAAGGGCTGAGGCCCGCTAACCTGCGCCAGAACTCAGGAGGATTCGCATGTCCTTTTCCATCGCGGGCAAGACCGCAATCGTCACCGGCGGCGCCAATGGCATCGGCTTGGCCATCGGGCGGCACTTTGCGGATGCAGGCGCCAATGTCATGTTCGCCGATATGGACGAAAAGCGCCTTGCCGACGAGCTGGGCGCGCAGGCCGATGACAGCAACATCCGCTATTTCGCAGGGGACCTGCGCGAAAAGCTGACCATCGCCAATCTGCTGTCGGCGACGCTGGATGCGTTTGATCAGGTCGACATCCTGATCAACGGTGCGCGGCAGGTGATTCAGTCGGACCCTCTGGATGCGGATGACGACTCGGTGCGCACATTGCTGAACCAGAACCTTATGCCCGCGCTGAGGCTAAGCCAGTTGGTCGCCAAGCGTTTGATCAAACAGGCGGATGGGGATGATGAAATCCCCGCCGGTTCGATCATCAACCTATCCTCAATCGCGGCGCGGCGCACGCATCCCGATCTGATGGCCTATTCCGTATCGACTGCTGCGCTGGATCAGATGACGCGTTCACTGGCCGTGGCTCTGGCTCCAAACCGCATCCGCGTGAACTCGATCGCATTAGGGTCGGTGATGAGCGCATCGCTGCAATCTACGCTGAAAGAAAACCGCGATTTCCGCGATGACATCGAGAAACACACACCGCTTGCGCGTATCGCCGCCCCGAACGAGCTGGTCGAAACCGCGCAGTTCCTCGCCTCTGACGCGGCTGGGTTCATGACGGGCCAAATCCTGACCATCGACGGCGGTCGCACCCTGCTGGATCCCGTCGCAGCACCGGCCCATTGATCCACATGTTCGAAAATGAAAAGACCACCGCCTCTGCCTGGTTCCGCCAATTGCGAGACCAGATCGTAACCGCCTTTGAAGCTTTGGAAGACAGCCACTCAACCGGCCCCTTTACCGACGCTGAACCCGGCCGGTTTGAGGTGAAAGAAACGCAACGCCACTCTGACGATGGTTCTGACGCGGGCGGAGGTCTGATGTCCGTCATGCGCGGCGGCCGTGTGTTCGAGAAAGTCGGCGTTAACGTCTCGACCGTCTACGGCACACTGGGCGAGCGCGCTCAAAACGCGATGGCCGCGCGCAAAGGCATTCCTGGGATGAAGGACGACCCACGCTTCTGGGCCTCGGGTATCAGCCTTGTGGCGCATATGCAGAACCCGCACGTGCCTGCCGTACACATGAACACGCGGATGTTCTGGACGCCGCACGCCTGGTGGTTCGGCGGTGGCTCCGATCTGAACCCCTGCATCGAATATGACGAGGACACTGCTCATTTCCACGCCACCCAAAAGGCGCATCTGGACCCGCACGGGACGAGCCATTATCCGCGCCTGAAAGACTGGGCGGATGAGTATTTTTATATCCCCCACCGCAAACGCGCGCGGGGTGTCGGTGGCATTTTCATGGATGACTACTGCACCGGCGACTGGCAGGCCGACTTTGCCCTGACGCAGGATATCGGTCGGGCGTTCCTGCCTGCCTTTCTGCCTTTGGTCGAAAAGCGGCGGGTTCAGCCTTGCTCAGACGCAGACAAGGATATTCAGCTGATCCATCGCGGGCTCTATGCCGAATATAACTTGGTCTATGACCGGGGCACCAAGTTCGGCCTTGAGACCGGGCACGACCCCGATGCCGTTCTGATGAGCCTCCCGCCCCTGGCCAAATGGGTCTGACGCCTAAAAACCGAAATCGATGAAATTGTCGAAGCAGTAGTTTTGCGCCGAGGCCGCAGACAGGTTCTCACCGACCCGATTGACCGTCAGAGAATACCCCGGATTGGTGTCCGCACCGGGTGGCGGGGTCAGTGAAAACTGGACCGTCCGAACCCCTTTCTCGTAAGGCTTCGATACATATATCCGCTGCGAGTTCGATACGCCCAGCGTCCGGACCGCATAATCTCCGATACCGCACCAATAGGTAACCGGTGCCGAAGACCCACCCACCGGTTTCACCTCATAGGTGCCATCTTTCAGCGGCGTGATCTGGGTATTGAATTGTGGTCGCAGCTTATAGCCAAAACCAACACCCTGAGCCCCAGCTGTCGTCGCCACCAACATTGCCGCAGTCAAAATCCAACCAATTCGCATAGCCACATCCCGTTTTAGAAAATGGATCATCACATAGATTTAAACCTAGGGCACGCAGCCTATGGGGGGAATAGTTGCGCCGATAAAACACGTGTTATGCACGCGGATATGAAAACACTTTATTTGAATATGAGGCACGCTATGATCCCAATAGCAGCAGTTTCCCGAGTGGCCCGTGCAGACGTCATTTCCCAAAGACTGGTTTGACCTATCTCCTGAGAAATACGCCGATTTTGGTGCATTGTTCTATCTTGCCGCGCTGACCAATACCCACCGGGATCGTAGTCTGGGTCAGGTGCTCTATGCCTTTGAAACGCCGCTGCGGCTTGGGCAGTATCATATCTTTCGGCAGAATGGTTTTCCGCGCGGGTTCGTGACATTTGCAGGGCTGAGTTCTGAGGCTGAATATCGCTATGCGGTGAAAGAAGAACCGCTAAAAGACGTCGATTTCACCAGCGGCACATCCTTCTGGATCATCGATATGGTCGCACCGTTCGGTCAGACCAACCAGATCGTCGATCTGCTGAAACGCGACATCCCCCACCCCCGGGTGCGCACCAATCGAATGGACAGCGACCTGAACCGTAATCGGATTGTCGAGTGGACGCGCGACGATGCCGGTGAGGTCCATATGCGTCTTTATAAGAAGCAGGAGTTTGCGCAGACGCTCCGGCAGGAAGGCTCGTAACATGGTCTCGATCGTCGGCGATACAACAGGCTCGGTAACAGGTGACCCACCCAACGTTGCGACCGGTGATCTGGACATCACAAGCGGTGCGACGATCGTGTCGCAAGACTGGTCGATCCAGACACCTCCCGATCACGGAACCGCCAGTATCAATCCTGCGACTGGCGAATGGACATACACGGTTGACCCTGCATTTTTCGACGGTCTGGATAACGGCGAGATCGTCACAGATACTTTCACCGTCGAAGTGAATGCGGTCGTCAACGTTTTTGGCTTCGACATTAGCGTTGCCCCGCAAACAGCCGACGTGACAATCACCATCGAAGGGGTCTGCTTCACAGCTGGCACCCTGATCGAGACCCGCGATGGCGCGCAGACCATCGAATCCCTGTACGTCGGGGATGAGGTGCTGACGGCTGATCGCGGGATGCAACCCATCCGCTGGATCGAAAGCAGCTGCCTCAGCCCTAAACGATTGCGCGCCAACCCGGCAATGCGCCCTGTGCGCCTCAGGGCGGGCAGCCTTGGGCCGGGTATCCCCTCTCGCGATCTGCTGGTCTCGCAACAGCATCGCATTTTGGTTTCTGGTCCCAAGGTCGAAATGCTATTTGGCGCGCCCGAAGCATTGGTCGCCGCCAAGCACCTGTGTGCATGGCCCGGCATCGACATTGATACCCGGGACGAACCCATCGAATATCTGCACATTCTTCTGGACCGGCACGAAATTCTGACCGCCGAAGGGGCACAGGCAGAAAGTCTGTTTCTGGGTGAAGAAACCCTCTATACGCTGTCTTCAGACGCCTTGCAGGAACTCGCAGAAATATTCCCTGATCGCCCAACTGACGAACACGCAGGTTTCGGTCATGCCGCACGTCTGATCCTGCGCGAGCATGAGGCACGCGCGCTTGCCTAAAGTCTAAACGACCCGACCACCAACATCCTGCGGTGCCAGTGCGACGGTTTTGATCACTGCATAACATGTGCCGCCCTGCTGCAATCCCAGAGCGGCGACCGAGCGCCGCGTCACCCGCGCCAGAACAACTCCCGCAGTTGTCTTGACCGACACGATGGCGCCCGGGCCCTCACCGGCACGGATTGCCTCAACCTGACCGGAAAGCACATTCAGAGCCGAAAGCCCCTCGGGCGGTTTGTTGGACAAGATCACCTCTTGCGCAGGAATGCGGATCCGCAGTTCTTCACCGATTTGATGCGAGATGCGTGGCAGGAATAACCGTGCTCCACCTGCGTCCAGCTCGGACAGACCATCATCGTGATGCGCCGCGACGCGAACCCGCAGCACAGCCCCCACAGCGCGCACCCCCGCAGGGGCAACCGACGGGTCCGCCAAAACGTCCGAAGCAGGGCCATGTCGTAGAACCCGACCATCCTGAAGGGCGACAACCGAGGTCGCCAACCGCGCGACCTCGGCCGCCGAATGGGTGACATAGAGGATCGGAACCGAAACCTCATCCCGCAGCCGTTCAAAATAGGGCAGAATTTCTGCCTTTCGCGCATCATCCAGCGCCGCCAAAGGCTCATCTGCAAGGATCAGGCGTGGACTGGCAAGCAATGCGCGACCGATGGCAACACGTTGCTTTTCTCCCCCTGACAGCAGCGCAGGGCGGCGATCCAGCAGTTGGCCGATACCCAGCATGTCGATCACCCGTTCCGGATTCTCACGCTGCGATCCACGCGGGGCGAACCAGCGGCCATAGTTCAGATTCTGGCGCACGGTCAGATGTGGGAACAAACGACCTTCCTGAAAGATATACCCCAGACGCCTGCGATGCGGCGGCAGCCATACGCCCCGTTCGGTATCAAACAAGGTCCAGTCGTCCACTGCGACGCGCCCGGCCTCGGGCCGCAGCAACCCGGCCACAGCGTTTACGACGGTTGTCTTGCCCGAGCCCGACCGCCCGAACAGAACCGTCACACCTGACGGGGCGTCAAAATCCAGATCCAACCCGATCCCGGGCAGCCGGTGTTGCAGGCGGACCGACAGGCTCATGACCCGGCCACCCGGCGGGCGACGCGGCGGCCCACATATTCCGACAGCAAAAGTGCACCCATGGCGATGATGATCGAAATGATGACCAACCGCGTGGCCGCCGCCTCTCCGCCTGGCACCTGCAGAAACGAGTAAACGGCCGATGGCAACGTCTGCGTCTGGCCGGGAATGTTCGAGACAAAGGTGATCGTCGCCCCGAACTCTCCCATCGCTTTGGCGAAAGCCAGGATCGCGCCGGCAATGACACCGGGCAGGATCATCGGCAATGTCACCGTCCCGAAGACCATCAAACGCGATGCACCCAGCGTGGCCCCGGCTTGCTCCAGCTTCGGGTCAACCGCTTCGATCGACAGCCGGATTGCACGCACCATCAACGGAAAAGCCATGATTCCGGCGGCCAAGGCCGCCCCTGTCCAGCGAAACGCAAAGACGATGCCAAGCTCAGCCAAGAGCCCGCCCAACGGCCCCTGAATGCCAAAGGTCATCAGCAGCAGATAACCTGTCACCACCGGAGGCAGGATCAACGGCAGATGCACCAGACCGTTCAGAACCTGCCGCCCCGGAAACCGCCAGCGCGCCAACGCATAGGCAACAAATATCCCCAAGGGCAACGTGATCAGCGTCGCCCAGAAAGAAACCCGCAGCGACAGGCGCAGCGCCTCAATCTCGGCGGGTCCCAACCAGCCCATGATGCTAACCTTCGGGCAGGGAAAACCCCTGCCTCAGGAATTCAGCCCGCGCCTTTTCACCCTGTAGATAGGTCAGAAAATCCTGCGCCTCGGGGCTTGCCGATCTTGTTGCAGCTGCAGGATAGATAATGTCCGGATGGAACTCTGCCGGAATCGCACCGACAACCGCGACGCTCGTCTCAGCCTCGGCATCTGATCGATACACAATTCCCAAAGTCGCCGCCCCAGAAGCGACCAAAGCCAATGCCGCCCGCACATTATCCGTTTGCGCGATCTGGTCTTGTACGTCCTCCCAAAGGCCCATGCCTTGTAACGCCGCCTTGCCGTAGATACCCGCAGGCACCGCATCAACCAGCGCCATGGCCAGAAACCCTCCGTCCAGGCGCGCAGCTAGATCAAATCCCACCGCTATTTCAGACGTCTCAGCACCCTGAGCACCGATCAGAACCAACCCATTGCCCAGCAGATCGACGCGCGAATCTGCCTCGATCACTCCCTCATCCTGCAAAACATCCATCCAGTCCACATTGGCCGAAATGAACAGGTCCGCAGGCGCCCCCGCCTGAATCTGCCGCGCCAATACCGACGACGCCGCATATGAGGCTGTAATCTCCTGCCCGGTCTCGGCCTCATACCCATCTGCAATCGCATCTAACGCTGTTTTGAGGCTGGCGGCCGCAAACACCAGAACACCTTCGGCCCGAACCGGAGCCGCGAGCGTCGCGCACAAGGCCAAAGCTGCGATCAGACAGCGATAGACGCCCGTCATAATTTGCCTCCGGTTCAGTGGTTTGCAATCCCTTTGGGCATATCGGAGCCAACACATGGCAGGCAAGGCCCTTTGGCCTCGTTACCCAAGATAGCTCCACAATAGGGCAAACAAGCGTACCAAGCCAAAGACCGCGCCCAATTGCTTACACGCAAATCAGGACCCGGGCGCAATTTTGCAAAAGAAATTGTGCCCTACCCTCTTGCACCCGCGCACGGCCTTGGCTACATGAGCCCTCACGGGTGATTAGCTCAGTTGGTAGAGCGCTTCGTTTACACCGAAGATGTCGGGAGTTCGAGTCTCTCATCACCCACCATCCTTTCCCCGCAAAGTATCAAGGTCTTAAGCGACTAGCACCTTTTGCTGTGCTGCGCATGAAACTGTGTCCGCTGCGCCTCCGCTGCACTTCGACAGAAAAGATGTCTCCAACACAGGAGATATGGGCCATGGCAACAATCGTAAAACGGCCTAGCGGAAAGTGGCAGGCGACGGTTCGGAAGGACGGGCAATCCCGATCCAAATCCTTTCTAAAGCGTGCTGATGCGACGAAGTGGGCTCGTGAGACGGAGTTGAGCGCCGACAGGGGATTGCTAACCCCAGCCCTCAGTGTGGGTGCATCCGAGATGACGCTTGGTGAAGTGCTGAGAAAATACCGAGACGACGTCACGAGCGAGAAACGGTGCGCGGACAATGAAAGTTATGCAATCAACGGGTTCCTGCGTAAATGCACCAAATTAGCCAGCAGGAAGGTCGGCAAGCTGCGATCCGCTGACTTTGTCCACTATCGTGACAAGCGCATAAAATCCATGAAGGCGGCGACTGTGGTGAGGGAGCTGGGTTGGTTACAGCACGCCCTTGATATCGCCTGTGAGGATTGGGGGCAGAACCTGCCACAGGGGAACCCAGTCAAGTCTGTCCGGCGGCCCAAGATCGACAACCGCCGAGAGAGACGATTGCAGCAGGGAGAATGGCAGGCTTTGCTGGAAGCCGTGAACCAAGCTCGGTCTCCGCTGATGAAGCCATTGCTGACGCTTGCTTTGGCAACCGGGATGCGCAGAGGGGAATTGCTGTCGATACAATGGAAGCATGTAGACCTTGAGCGTCGGACAGTGTTCTTGCCCCAAACCAAAAACGGTCGCGCCCGTACAGTGCCTCTCAGCCCGAATGCTGTTGCTGTCTTGATGGACCTGCCACGCGGGAACAACCGGTGTTTGCCCCTGTCTGGTAATTCTGTGCGATTAGCCTTTGAGCGCCTCAGGCAACGGGCAGGCGTGGTAGACCTTACATTTCATGACATTCGACACGAGGCGGTGTCCCGCTTTGTGGAAAGCGGACTATCACTGGCGCAGGTCCAAATGATCAGCGGACATCGGGATTTGCGGATGCTGATGCGTTACACCCACCTGCAGACCGATGACATCGTGGCAAAGTTGGCAGCCGTCGAACATGCGTAAATCGGCGTGATGCTGTGCAGGGTGGTCGTAGTCTCTTAGCCCCGGTGGCGTTGAGTCGCTCGAGGATGCTCTCCACCAAGGAAGGGATCGACAAAGCTGGCGCATTGAGATCAGCTTGGGACAAGCCGACGCTCACGAGCAGCAGACGTTCTTCACCTGCCGTGTCATCACTGGCAGGTGTAGGTTCAATCTGGTGGATGCCATGGATGGCATGACTTGAGTTGGTGCCAGTAGTTGTTTTTATTTCTACGCCTGTGCCTTCCCATGTGAAATCTCTTGCCGAACGGCGCCAGCCATCCCAAGCTTGCACGATTGGCCCTACCTGAGGATCGGTCGCCTGTCGGCAAAGAGCGTCGAGGAGAAGTAGTTCCCCTGCAAGTCCGAGGATCGCGTTCTCGGAGATTTCTAAGCGCTTAATGGCAAGTTCGATCAGCGGCTCGGTGACGGCAAAGGCGCGCTCCAAATTAGTGTCAGCCTTCTCGCGTAGCAGTTCTGCGGCAATAAATGCACCGACCTGGTCGAAATGCCCCAACGCAGGCAAGCAAATTCGGTTTGCGTTCAGCGGAGGCAGAGTTTCACGGTGCCAGGAGTGGTAGTGAAGCGCAGCCTTCACCGCACCGGTCCTGGGCCTTAACTCGTCGCCTGCAAAGAACAGTTCCAAATGGCCTCGACTATTCCGAGCAATTCCGACCACTTTCGCATCCGTCAACCAAGTAATGGCTCGGTCATCTCCATTTGCACCCACCGGAACGACATTGATCTGGTTTAGAACTGCTTCGTAGCTGGTCATGAGAGTTCTTTCTAAACTATGGAAGCGCTAGCGCGGGTGGCGGAAAACTGCTCTGGACCTCCCGCAGGAAGACAGACCCCAACTGCGACCGAGGGATGCTCGTCGCCCGAATGTTGATTGACGTAGAATAGAATTTGGCCGTCGGAACCGCTGGGTCGCCAGCCAGTGTTATTGCTCGACGGAACATCAACGCAACGGTGGTAGTAGTCGAAATAGACATCGCCGCGATATTGGTCCGGACCGGCGTTGGGGTCACTCGCACCCCAAGTGGTCTCAAGTTCGCCTCTGGCTACCCTCTTTGTGGTGGCGCGTATTCCAAATGGGAGCTGTGCCAACGGACCTTCGGATATGGTAGCACCACCTCCATAACGAATGCCGACCCAGAACCGCGGTTGCTCAGCTTTTTTTCGCAAGAGGTCCGCGTATGACCACAGTTCGCTGGGCTGGCCAGTGACAAATAGGCCCGTAATCGACCGAGAGAGGCTGGCCGACCAAAGTCGAAGATAAGCGGCGATCGCATGGGGACATGCTCGCCTCGGCTGGTCTCCCTCACCGTGCCTTCCTGGCGGGCGATAGAATGGTGAGTCCGCCAGTGGGGCGATTGCGTTTGCACGGGCTTCGATATTGCTCCAGAAATCCGCGTACAGCCCCTCGTTCCCGGGACGGTAATCGGCAAAAGTGAGGCTATCTAAGAGTTCGGCGGCCTCGGTCAGTTCGAGTGGAACATTTAGGATCCGGCCTCGCAGCACATTTGCGACAGTGAGGTCGCTGGACGGCCGAGCGAAGAGTCCAGCCACGATGTTTGCATTTGGATCCGCCCGCCGACTGTCATTGATGACCCTTACGAAAGGGCGTGCCCCTGGTGACAATGGAAGGTTGCCCAAGCCTGCGATCTTGCCTGTGGCTTCGAAATTAAGCCCCTGCAAGACGGTAGGTTTAGGCGCGTCGCTCATCATGCGATCGATGATGGCGGTTCGAACCGCTTCATCGGCATCGTGATAGGCACTGAAAAGGGAGAGTTGATCGCTGGAGGCGAAGACGCGGCACAGTTCAATATATGATCCGCGGTAGCCGAACCAGCGCTGCATCTGCATCTGGGTGTCTGCTAAAGGGTTGGATGATGAACGCTGAAACAATGCCGTGGTCATCCCTTCCAGCGTAAGCCCCCGGGCCATCACATTTCCCGAAACGAAGATGGTACAAAGGTCGCGGGCTGCTCTCCATTTACCGGTTTCTGCATCACAAGTCGGTGCATAGGCCGGGCGATCATCTGCGTTAGGGTCGCTGTTGACCACAGCTATCCTAGTTCCAGGTATCACCTCCCCAACTAATAGGTCTTCAATTGTCTGCCAGTCCGGGAAGCTCGCTGGTGGGAGGAGGTCGAACTCCTTCTCGACTACTTTTGCGGAGGCACGATACTTTTCGAGCCATTGCGCCCAAGGGGCGGGGTCAGCCCGCAGTTGCTCTTCCAATGTTTGCGGAAGCCCGACATTTCCCGCTTCGAGGATCTCTCGAGCCGTCGCTCGATCCGGGATCCCCGCCCAGATCAAGAGGTCCTCAGCACCCTTGAAGTGGTGCTGGATTGCCGCAGAAGGGTGATACAGCATCGAGTGCGGTGAAGCCGCTTTGGTAAGGGCTTCTTCCTTGGTGTCGAACTGCCTTGCAAGTGCGGACGCTGGGCCGAGCTTGCCAGAGCGGTAAAGGCGGACTGCGCCCGCTACTAAAAACGCTCGGACAGCGTCGGCGAGGTCCTGCTGCATGGAGTTGGTGGTCGGCACGCAAAGTTCGGCTTCCCTTGCGCGGCGATAGAACACCTCTCCGCCGGTGTAGCAAGAACGGATCCCGTCCGGCTCGGGGTAAGTCGATGAGCGAGGGGCATTGAGATTGCCAGGATCGGTCGTATCTACCGGGCAGCCGACATCAAGTGGCGTGCGAAGAGAGATCAGGAAGTCTCGTGGCGCCAGGGGGTTGTGATCCTCCTGAAGGAGGTTGGCCTGGGGTGTCGCCGTGTAGGCGATATAGGTCGAGAAGAGGTTTTCTGGCGAACCTTGTGGAGGATCCCAGAGGTTGGCGATTGCACGCGGGATCTGCTTCAGGTTGCCGTAAATGGGGTCTTGCGAGGACTCAACAATTGCATCGAGGACCGAGCCATCGTCTGCCTCATCGTCAAGTACGAGCATTTGGACTGTGCGACCAAGCTCCTTGACTTCTTCAAAAACGTTGTCGCGGAGGCTTGCTGCCAAGGCATGCAGATGGTCGGTCTGCTTCATCGCAACGATGATAAGAGGCCTGCCATGACGCAGCCGTGGTCGAACCTGTGCCGACGACAAACGGTAGGTGGTCGTCAACGGTTGGGTCTGTTCTGATAGAGCGATGCCAGGTGGAGGACACAGCAGGCGGCGTTTAATTTTCTGTGCATTTTCCTCGCCTGAGTCCAACTGCTGCACTAGCCTTTCGTAAGTCTGACGCCATAGAGAGAGACGGGTTCCTGCCAGTACGACGATAATGTCGATGCCGTGGTCAATGGCCAAGGCTGAGACACCCAGCATAGAAGCGGTTTTGCCTGACTGGACCGAACCCATCACGAGTCCCGTACGTGAGCGGCGGATTGACCACTCGTCGGGCTTCGCGGTGTCGGCGGACAATATTCCGCGCAGCAAAATGTAGCGAGAGTCTGCCTCAACAGCGGCACGCGCTGTGTCGGTCAAGCCGGTGAGTTGAGCCTTGTACCTCGCCCACCAAGAGTCCGACTCTTGGGGAGCGGGTGGATTGAAGTAGACGTGCTCGACGAGTGGAGAATGTCCTGACACCGCTTTCAACTCTTCGGTTCGATGCGCATCAACTCGGTCATTCGCTACCGATCGTACAATCGTCCGCGTTGGAACTGGGCGAGAATTTGCCGCACATTTTTTTGGGAGGGTATCTAACCTAACTCTGTAGCCAATTGCCCCCATACCCTCCACGGCAGGTGACGACCGCTGCGCCTCCGCTGCAAACGCGTTACTGCTCTTACTGAAATTCAGCTTTTGAGTTGAACCAAAACACACTTGCAGCATTGCATTGCTTTGTCGATTGTGAGAGCGTCAAGCTACTGGCAACGCAAGACATCTTTCAATGGAGTGTCGGTGGCGGCAGTGGAAAACAGCACCTTGTTGCACGTGCGGGTTGGGTTAGAGCGCTTCGTTTACACCGAAGATGTCGGGAGTTCGAATCTCTCATCACCCACCACTTTCTCCTTGATAGTCAAAGATTTTGGGTCTTGCGCCTTACCGCGTCCAAATCGTTCTTACTGCCGACTACGCTTGGAGAAGTTTGCTGCAGTGGACCGATCCAGCCCACCGCATGTCATGCGTCATGGCTGAGACGCCGTTACGGTTGTCCCGACATCCATCGCCTCACTGGAACTGCTATTGACCGGTGGTTTCCACACACGATCCTTTGCCCCACCCAGACTTGCTGCCTGAGGCCGAGAAATCAAACGTGCCCTTCTCGGGATGCACATTGTAGCTCAGCGTGTAATCGTCGCCGACATACAGATAGGTCAAGGTGTCGAGGCCCGGGAACACATCGACGTCTTTGTCGATATCTCCGATCGTGATGTGGCCGCGTTGCTGGCCGTCATATTTGACAAGTTTCGCGGCCATTTCCGGATGTTCCGCATCTGGCGCGTCGCACTCAAACACCCGCTCTTCAGCGAATGCGGTTATTGGCAAAAGAGCAAGAAGAAGAGCTGCCTTTTTCATCGTAGTCCAATCTGTATTCGATCTGTGATACGGCGGCGGCTAGAGGCAATTCAGGGCGGAATTTTGTCCAAACTCGGGTCGTTCTGCGTTCTCGAATATGGGCGCATGGAAACGCCACCCGGCACCCAGATCGCACCCTGACTTGGCGAAGGTAATTTATGATTTTTCTGGTGCAACACACCGAAAAATCAGCACGTCAAAACCGTGGCGAAGGGGGCAAACCCCACCTTTCGCTTGATGTCATGAGAGCGCCGCTGCGGCACACTCGCGAAAGATGCGAACTTGGGGTGCTGCGCCGTCCAACGGAAACTCGGTCAACCGATCCTGCGTAAACGCGTAAGCGGTCTGATTGTATTCCAACCCGTCCAGAACATTACCAAATCCGGTATCTGTCACGGTCAGAGCCAAGCCGTTCCCGGACAGAACATGGCGCGGCGTGGCGATTTCGATAGGCTTCAGGCCATCAAAGCGCATGGCAAACCACGGGGCCTGCGCCCAACCTTCGGTTTTGCGAGTGACGGTCAGCGTGTAAAGCGGCTGAGCCGGGTCGTAGGTCAGGAAAATCTCGGCCTGTTCGGTGTCATGCGAGAGCGTGCAGATCTGCCCGACTGTTGCCTCCCAAGCAGCGGCCGGGGTGACGAGGATCAATGAGAGTAAAACGATGCGCATGCGCTGTAACTTAGCTGCCGATGGGCCTCGGGCAAGGATGGTGATCAGCTTTGACGAGTGGGGCGTGACGTGCGCGCGGCAGATTTATTGAAGGCGCCAACGGATTCTCTTGAAGGGCACACCAGATTCCTGGCCAGCACCACTCTGGTTAAGCCTATCCAGTGAACGGCGCTCTGGATCTCATGCGTGCTGGGCAGTATCCACAGGGCTACAACTTTGAAGTGACGAGTGCCGCGCTAAGGTCAGGCGTTAGGTTGAAAATGCCTTGATTCTCCAAGTATCAATGCGAGATTTCAGACAGCTGTGCTAGGTTACGCGCGGCGCGGCCGGACCGGTCACGCCTTATGGCAATTTCGCCGAACGAGGGAGGAAAGTCATGTTTGCACGCATTACTCAATTCAAGATGAAGCCAGGCACGCGCGAGGCGGCGACGGCGAAAATGAATGATCTGAAATCCGACATCATGGGCATGCCCGGCATGCATAGTTTTACCAATGTGATGAACGAGGACGGCTCGGGCTATGTGATCTCGGTGGTCGAGAGCGAGGCGACTTCGAACGCAAACGCGCCCAAAGTGGCCGAGCTATGGGGTCAGTTCGCAGAGTTCCTTGAGGGCCCACCGACGCCGGTTGGGTACGATGTGGTTGCCCATTGGGATAAAGGGTGAGTCAGCGGGCGGGTTTTTCCCGCCCTTTTTTGACGCTGTGCGTAGGATGGGTGATTTCGCCCACCATGATGCCTAATA
Organism: Ruegeria sp. CE9; assembly: GCF_056537425.1. NCBI lineage: Bacteria > Pseudomonadati > Pseudomonadota > Alphaproteobacteria > Rhodobacterales > Roseobacteraceae > Ruegeria > Ruegeria sp. CE9. The sequence goes on from NZ_JBQFRO010000002.1 coordinate 21,912, forward strand.
GGAATAGATCGGTGCGAGCATCCATCTCATTCTCGCTATACTCCCACGATTTTGGGTGAATGTAAGTTGAAAGTTATAATTAAATTAGTATGTTAGTCGCAAAAAGTAAGGAAAGTGCGACCTGCCGATGGATCTCAAACTCTTTAAGGGCCCGCTAATTACAGGCGCTAAAATATTGTGGCGGCACTCTGATCATGTCGCACCGTTTCTAAGGAGTCAGCTTTATCGTTCCAAAAGCACCAGAATTTCGATTGCTGCTATCGCCCGTATTGAAGTAGATGGTAAATTCTTGTTGGTCAGAAACAGGCATAGGCCAGGGTATTTTGGTCCGCTTGGCGGCGTCATTAAGTATTATCCAAGTGCGCTTCCCATCTTGGATAGCTTTGATTTTCAAAAAGAAGCTAAATCAGCGACGGACCCGGATCTGGAGTTCGATCTCCGTGGTAAAATCCCCGGAGCAAAGCTGGGTCTTTTTTTGCTTTGGTTAAATGAGCAGAAAGACCGAGAGAGTTCCACAGATGCATTGCGCCGCGAGATAATGGAGGAATCACGCGAGACTGATATGAGCTTGCGAGTCCAAGATGCGTTAGAGCCATTGCGGTACCGGTTGATAAGAACAATTCACGAAGGACCATACGTTCCGCATTCGCTAACATTTCCACAATACCGAAGGATCCAAGTCTTCTCGGCTGTTTCTGACAGTTTTTTCGACAAGTTTCGTGAACAGTACCTTGCCGACGAAAATGCGCCCTGTGTCGACTATTGTCTCGCTAGTATTGATGAAATCGAAAAGGGCCGTTTGAGTGGCTGTCAAGGAGAAGGTGTATCTGGAATGGAAGTTCTTCCAAATACCTCTTACCTCTTCAAATCGCAGATTCAAAAAAATGAAGCGGCGCCAATTTAGGGCGAAGTTTAAACACTCAGATTGGCATCACCTTTTCCTCCGCTTCACATTCCCACCCCGCTGCCCCGGCCTGCCAGCCGTTGACCGTCCGCGCGATTTCACCGCGTCTTCCGAGGCTTTCTCGACCGCCCATTGGCGCGCCATGGGGTCGTCGGCGACGGCGAGGTCGACCGCTTCCAGACGCTTGATCTCATCGCGGATGTTGGCGGCCTCTTCGAATTCCAGGTTCTCGGCGGCTTTGCGCATTTGCTCACGCAACCCGTCCAGATGGGCCTCCAAATTCGCACCGTGCATCGGTTTGTCGATGGTGGCGGTGACGCGGTTCATGTCGACATCACCTTCGTAGAGACCGGCCAGAACGTCCTCGACATTTTTCTTCACCGTTTCCGGCGTGATCCCGTGTTCTTCGTTATAAGCGAGCTGTTTGGCGCGGCGGCGGTTGGTTTCGCCCAAGGCGCGCTCCATCGAACCGGTGATCTTGTCGGCATACATGATCACCCGGCCATCGGCGTTCCGCGCGGCGCGACCAATGGTCTGGATCAGCGAGGTTTCCGAGCGCAGGAAGCCCTCTTTATCGGCGTCCAGAATGGCGACCAACCCGCATTCGGGGATGTCGAGCCCTTCGCGTAGCAGGTTGATGCCGACCAGCACGTCGAAGGCTCCCAACCGCAGGTCACGCAGGATTTCGATGCGTTCCAGCGTGTCGATATCCGAGTGCATATAGCGGACCTTGATGCCCTGCTCGTGCAGGTATTCGGTCAGGTCCTCGGCCATGCGTTTTGTCAGTGTGGTGACCAGCGTGCGGAAGCCGTTGGCGGCGACCTTGCGCACCTCATCCAGCAGGTCGTCCACCTGCATCGACACCGGGCGGATTTCAACCTCGGGGTCCAATAGGCCCGTGGGGCGGATCACCTGTTCGGTGAAGACGCCGCCGGTCTGTTCGATCTCCCACTTTGCCGGGGTGGCCGAGACAAAGACGGATTGCGGGCGCATCGCGTCCCATTCCTCGAACTTCAGCGGGCGGTTGTCCATGCAGGACGGCAGGCGGAATCCGTGTTCGGCCAGCGTGAACTTGCGCCGATAGTCGCCCCGGTACATGCCGCCGATCTGCGGGACAGAGACATGGGATTCGTCAGCAAAAACGATGGCGTTGTCGGGGATAAATTCGAACAGGGTCGGGGGCGGTTCGCCCGGCGCGCGGCCGGTCAGGTAGCGCGAGTAGTTCTCGATCCCGTTGCAGACGCCGGTGGCCTCAAGCATTTCCAGATCGAAATTAGTGCGCTGTTCCAGTCGCTGTGCTTCCAGCAGTTTGCCTTCGCCCACCAGCTGATCCAGCCGGATGCGCAGTTCCTTTTTGATCCCGATGATGGCCTGGTTCATCGTCGGCTTCGGCGTGACGTAGTGCGAATTCGCATAGACCCGCACCTGCTCCATCGTCGCGGCACGTTCGCCGGTCAGCGGGTCGAACTCGGTGATGGTTTCTAGTTCCTCGCCGAAGAACGAGAATTTCCAGGCGCGGTCCTCAAGGTGGGCCGGCCAGATTTCCAGCGAATCGCCACGCACGCGGAAGGACCCACGCTGAAACGCCTGATCGTTGCGGCGGTATTGCTGGGCGACCAGATCGGCCATCACCTGCCGCTGGTCATACTCGTGACCTACCTTCAGGTCCTGCGTCATCGCCCCATAGGTCTCAACCGAGCCGATACCGTAGATGCACGAAACCGAGGCCACGATGATCACGTCATCACGCTCCAACAGCGCCCGCGTGGCCGAGTGGCGCATCCGGTCGATCTGTTCGTTGATCTGCGATTCTTTCTCGATATACGTATCCGACCGCGGCACATAGGCCTCGGGTTGGTAGTAGTCATAGTAGGACACGAAATACTCGACCGAGTTCTCGGGGAAGAACCCTTTGAATTCACCGTACAACTGCGCGGCCAGCGTCTTATTCGGCGCAAGGATGATGGCGGGGCGCTGAGTTTCCTCAATCACCTTGGCCATGGTGAAGGTTTTACCTGTGCCCGTCGCGCCCAGCAGAACCTGATCGCGTTCCCCATCATTCACACCGCCAGCCAGCTCTTTGATCGCCGTGGGCTGGTCGCCCGCCGGAGCAAATTCGGTGTGCATGACAAACTGCTTGCCACCTTCCAGTTTCAGACGCGCACGCACGTCATCGGCGGTCAATTGTGTCTTGTCGGAATGGGCGTATGGCATAGGCAGGCTCCGGATCAGGCCCTTACATTTGTTCTTATTTTGTCCAGCTGCAAGGGCTGATCAGTGTTTGACGGGCTGCAATTGCGAATCCCTCCGCAATTTGCCTCATGGTTCTGGGGCCGCGCGCGGTCGGCCATCGCATTCACTGGTATATGCGCCACTGATGACAGTTTCCGGCATCAGACGTTCGACGCATCCGTGACATTTGTCATCTTGTCCCGGCGCGCGCTCTGACGCATAAACAGCCTCAGCCAAGTGAGTACGGAGAGGCGACATGCGCGCACGGATTTACCAGCCTTCGCGAAATGCGATGACTTCGGGAATGGCCAAAACCCGCAAGTGGGTTTTGGAATATGCCCCCGCTTCTGCGCGCGAGGTCGATCCGCTGATGGGCTGGACCTCATCCAATGATACTCAGACTCAGGTGCGCCTGAAATTCGACACCAAGGAAGAGGCGCTGGATTACGCCAAGGACAACGGTATCGACGCACAGGTGAGCGAACCGCATAAGCGCAAACCGAACCTGCGGGCGCGCGGTTATGGTGAAAACTTCGCCACCGACCGGCGCGCACCCTGGACGCACTGACAAGGCCCAGTGAATGATCGAGATTCGCGAAGCAGACCCCGGCGCCAAGGATCTGCGCCCGATCATTCAAGCGCATCTCGCCCATAGTTGGGATGCAACGCCCCAGACCTCGAACCACACGTTGGACATTGATGCCCTGCGCGAACCGGGCATTCGCTTTTGGGCGCTTTACGAAGAAAATCGGCCTCTGGGCTGCGGGGCGCTCAAGGTGCTGCCGGATGGCACGGCTGAGGTGAAATCGGTACATGTGATTGCGGCCGCGCGCGGCCGGGGTCTGGCGCGGGTGATCATGACCCATCTGGCCGATCTGGCCCAAGCCGAGGGCATTTCCGCGCTGGTCCTCGAAACCGGTGCCGAGCATCTTTCGGAATATGAGGATGCGCGCAAGCTCTATGAGGCGCTGGGTTATTCCTATTGCGGGCCGATCTATGGCTACGCGCCCGATCCCAATAGCGCGTTCATGCAATTGGACCTAGGGCCCGACGCATAGGAAATTGGGGCAACCTAAAAGCCACTTGGCGCAGTTTGACCCTGTGGCCTGCAGCCAGATGCGCAGGCCGCATCCATGCCCAAACTCGCAGAAAATCTGAAGAAGTGGCGAGCCGTGGAGGACTCGAACCCCCGACCTGAGAATTAGAAGTTCCCTGCTCTAATCCAGCTGAGCTAACGGCCCGGTCTTGTTCCGTTTGTATCAGTCAATCCTTTGGGTTTGTCAACTTGATAGAGGGTCAAAGCGGTCATCTGAAAATTGTATTAGTATCAGACTATTGGCAGGGCTGGTCAGACCTTTTTGGGAAAAGTCGACGAACCCGCCCGCAGTTCAAACTTGCGGCCCAGCGCGCGCTGCGTCACGTTTGAAATCACAGATTGTGATTCCAAACGGATGCGATGACAAACCCGGAAACCCTGCCCAGCCCGCATGAGGTCCAAAGCGCCATTCACAAGGTGCGCGGGCAGCGCGTGGTTTTGGCCGAAGACCTGGCGCAATTCTACGGCAAATCAGTCAGCGCCTTCAATCAGGCCGTCTCGCGCAATGCGGACCTGTTCGAAGGCTACCGCTTTCAGCTGACCGATGCCGAAGTCGCAGATTTGCAATCACAGAACGTGATTTCAAAACCCAAAGGCCGTGGTGGGCGGCGGGTCAACCCGTGGGTCTATACCGATTACGGTGTGGCCATCGCCTCGGCCCTGTTCAAAGATCCGCGCGCGATCAGGATCACGCGGATGATCACCGAAGCCTTCGTCGATGGCGCCAACGCACTGGCCGAAACCCCGCGCAACCCGCCGGAAGTCCTGCCCGCGAAAGGTGCCGAGCCTGCGCTGCTTCCCAACGGAGATCAGTTGCGCGATCTGGCCGAAAACATCCTCGATTCCGGGCAGCAGAGCCTTGTCGACTACATCGCCAATCCGACCACCAAACGGCAGCAGGCGGTGGCCACGATCATGAAAACGCTGGCCGAAACCGCCGGCGAAGAGGTGCGCACGCAACAAGACCGCCTGCGCCTGCGCATCGCGGAACGTTTGGCGACCGGTGACTATGCCGACGACGATGACCGGAAACAACTGCTGGAATTGCTGCACGCCATGAAGGCTTAGAGGCCCAGTTCAGCGCGCTTCTTCTTGGTCAGCTTGGCGACAACCAGATCATACGAGATAACGATATGATCGCGAAGCGAGGCATCGCTCATGCCGCGTTCCTCGTAAACCTGCAGCCACTTCATGCCACGTGATGCCAGATAGGGCGCTGGGCGGATGCCGGGTTCATCACCAAGAACCTCAAAGGCAAGATCAGTGGCCTTGAAGGTGAACGCGTCCTTGCCCTCATTCCAGCCGCAGATTGCGAACACCTTGCCACCCACTTTCCAGACATCGGCATTGCCCCATTGCACCACATGGCTTGTCGCTTTGAGGTCGGAACAAAAAGAGTTGAATTCATCACGTGTCATCGCCGGGACTGTGGCGCTCTGACCAAATTTAGGCAAGTCCCGAATGCGTCCATAAACCCTTTACCCCGCATTAACCTTGTTGCGTCAAATCATCAGTGATGAATAGCCAAAACTCTCCCCTCTCGCCCGAAATTTGGCTCAGCGATCTTTTCAGGTCCAAGGCCGTTCAGCAGGGTGGCGTGATCCGACGCAAGGCGCGTGATATCGAACGCATTGTCGGGATGGAGCGCTTTATGGCAGAAATTCACCGCCGCGGGTATCAAGTGGTGGAAAACTCGGGCCAGATCGTAATCTTTTGCAATCGCGCGCCGGTGCGCTGGCTCACCTGAGCTGCGCACCGCTTTCTTAAAAAGAAAGCGACCCGAAATCTTTCAAAGATTTCGAAACCCACATTTCATGGCTTCAGAAACTTAGCAGTGCCAACGGTCCGCTGTTTGGGGGGCTCGATACTCTGAGACGTGGTCTCGGTGTTTCTTCCCGGCATCGCAACGTTGCGTTGCTGTTGCAAGCCAAATGACCCGCAGGCGACACCATCGCCATCGGGATCATTGCGCTTGTGATATCCCGGACCACCTTCGCGGAATGGCCCAAAGCCCAACATCCCAACAGCATCGCAACCGGCCAGCGCCACCAGATGTATCACCGCTTCATGCCGCTCATAATCGGAGACGCGCAGGTAAACACCGATGGCGATCATTCCAGTGGTTATCGGCAGAGCCAGAACCATAAGAAGAATACGCAACGGTGACAGGGCCTGCCTGCGCAGTGCATCTGCCTTCCGCTGCCGCCGTGTCAAACGTGGGCTTGGTTCAGCCTCTTTCGCCACTTTCCCGCTCGTCATGACCAAGCTGTTACATGACCTATGTGGCAAAGCCATGGCCATACGAGCGCCCATATAAGAAAAAGGCGGGTATTACCGCACCACATGCACTGCACATTTGGCGTGGCGCACCACATGGGTCGCCGTCGAGCCCAGCAGCAAATCCTGCATGCCGGGGCGATGTGAGGCCATGATGATCAGATCAGGCTTGTTCACTTCGGCCCAATCCAGAATTGTGCGCCCGGAATGCCCTTCGATCACCAATCCTTTGGCGTTCGGCACACCCGAGGCCAATGTGTCCAACTCGGCCTGGATCGCCTTGCGTGCTTCCGAAAGATACTCGGCGGGCATGTAAGAGATCGCGTAATCCGGGATGTGTTCAACCACATGCAGCAGGGTGACCTCGGCCTCAGGCGTCGCCAGCAACTGCGCCAGCTTCAATGCGCCCGAGCTGTCCCGTTCAGCGTCAAAGGAAATGGGAACAAGGATATTGTGATACATGGCACGCGCCTCCGTAGTTGCGCTGTTATCCTGCGTCGCGCGTCAACGCTGCACCTTGATACAGATCAGCTATCACCAAATGTCTCGGCCACGTCATACATCACAGGCTCAAAGCTTTTGCACAGCTCGTTCAGCCTGCGATTGCGTTCCCGCATTTCCGGCGTCCGCAACATCGCCAGAAAGTCCTCGCGCCGCTCCCATTGCGAATAGTTGGCGATCCGGGTTTGGGCGTCATTCACATGCAGCCCGGCGGAAATGAACCCCGGCTGTTTTGAGATGAACTCGGCATAGGCGGCCGTCAGCGCTTCAAGAAGATCCTGGCAGGTTCCTGGGGTCATCTCGAATGTGGTGATGACGGTCTGATAACTGTTGGTCTTGGAAATCTGCGGCATCTGGCTTCTCCTTAACTAGCTCCCTCAAGCCTATCACAGCTTTTGAAAACGCCACCCTTTTCCTGCACATACAAGGCGGCAAGGGTCAAAAAACTTTCTCGAAGATGAACAAGATACTAACCATCCGTTAACCAAGTCTGCCGATGCTGCAGCTATGGCGCGTCAGGTTCTTCTCTATCTGCTGCTCGTTTTGCTGAGCACTCCGGCCTTCGCCGGGGCGTGGCTGCGCGAAAAAGGCTCAAGCTTCACCGCGCTCTCAGTCACCGCCTTCAAAGAAGAGGACGGGATCTACAAATACAAATCCGCGCTTTATGCCGAATGGGGGCTGAGGCCAAAACTGACGATCGGCCTGGATGCCGAAGAGCATCAGGATCTGTATGGGCACGCGCTGGTCTTTGCCCGCATTCCGGTTGCCGATCTCGGGCAGGCAGGCCGATTTGCCGCCGAGTTCGGTATCGGTGCGCACCACCGCCAATACGGCGCCTGGGCCATGTACAAAGCAACGCTCTCATATGGCAAAGGCATTCAAACCGGGATTGGCGGAGGATGGATCAATATCGACGCTGCAGTCGAGAACCGCACGCATGAGGCGCTGATCCACAAGCTGGATTTAACGGCTGGCCTGTCCTCGGGTCGGCGTATCGATCCGCTTTTGCAGATCGAAACTTCATATATTTCAGATCGCCCCTGGTATTGGCGGGTGCGACCCTCGCTGATGTATCGTCCGAAGACAGGAAAACTCACCTGGATTCTGGGCGCAGAACGCAATTCGAATGATAAGAATATCGGGATCAAATTTGCCCTTTGGCGCAGCTATTGAGAATGGGCCGCCTAAGGGAAGGCGGCCCACATCTCAATCAGGTATCGATCCGCAGGATTGTCGAGACTGCCCCCCGCAACCCTTCAGACCAGCGCAGACGAATATCACTTTGGCTCGCCCCCTGCCGAAGTTCGACATATGGCGCGACATAGCGTATCGCGTTCAGCGCAGTCCTGAGGCTTCCCAGCGCCACAACCGAGTCGCACCCGCGCGCCCTGCCCCCAAACGGCAGCTGCCCCTGTGAACTGACTGTCCAGGCCGAGGACGGAGAGCTTTGCGTATGCTGCACCCGCAACGGGTTGGCGCAAGGGGTGTCAATGCCGTGGAACGTATTGTTCTCGAAACAAACCCTCTTGTGCCGTTCCGGGTCGAGATCGGCAAAACTGGTGTCGACCCGATCCACCCTGTCGATCCGCACATTGTTGACGCGGAACTTGTTGCCGGTCACCGTCAGCCCGTTCAGGAAATGACCCGTGCCATGAGGCCGGATCACCAGATAGCTGAACCAGGGGGCAACATCGCTGGCATAAAAGATGTTGTCGGTGATGCTCAGCGCGCTGAACGAGAAACTGGTGAAATAATCCGGGTTCGCGTCATGCTCGTTGGTCCACTCGATAAAGCAGTTGTCGACATAGTTCTCAGCGATGGACGAACTGTTATAGCCGCCGATGATCACCAACCCGGCGTTGCGCACCCCGTTTGCGACGTTATCGCCCTGAAAGAAATGGTTGCCCAGCACCAGATTGTTGTCGCCGCTCAGCACCGCAAAATGATGGAACCGGGTGGCCCGGTTGTGGCGCAGCTTGACGTCGTTGGCATTGGCATTCAGCGCGATTGAGGTGCGATCCGGTACATCCAGACTTTCCTCGGTGGACAGGAACTGACAGCCATCGATCAACATTCCCTGGCATCCGCGCCCGATAGAGGTGACACCGCGATCCTTCGGGCGACTGATGAAACAGTCCTTCAGCACAAAGGTGTTCCCGCCCGCAGACAGCCGGATCGCGCTGCATCGACCGTTACACTGGAACTCGATCCCTTCCATGTTGAATTTCTGCAGCGCGCTGAATCCGCTGAAATCCAGCAGGTATTTGAACGAGGTAAAGGTAAAAGTCTGCGTACCCGCCGCATCATAGGTCGGCGCGCTCAGCGTGATCTCACCCGTGCTTTCGTTTTTCGACTGCACATAAACCTCGCGCCCGACGCCACTGCCGGTGACCAGCGACCCCACCGGGATATTGGCCACATTGGCCACATTGGTCAGCGTATCGGGATCAGACGGGCTGTATGTCGCGATTGAGGTGAAGGTCTCGGTATCCCAGTTCGAACTGCTTTTGACGTCAAACTGTCCGTTGCGCACCACCCGACGGGTGGCATACCCCGTCCGGTTCGGCACAGCCGCCGCCATATCGATGGGTTCGGTCACCGCAATCTTGCGCCCGCCCAGATCCAGCGATTCATGGTCCGAGCTATTTAACAGCGCCTGAAACGCCTTTTTAAACGCCAGCATCTCGTCACCAAAGGCGGTGATATAGGTCGGCAGATCGAAATTCTTGGTCAGCAGCAGCATCTTGTCGACCGGCATAGTAACGGTGCCGTCGAATGAGACCTCGGATGCCATATTAGTGTTCTCTTCCAGCCGGAACTCACCTTGCGGAATATAAACCTTGCGCCCGTTCGCCGCCTGATCCGCCGCCTCAAACGCCGCCGAGTCATCGGTAACGCCGTCGCCCACCGCCCCAAAATCGCGCACGTCGACCAAACCGATCATGTCCCGCAGGAAGACCGAGGTCACATCTGAGATCTCGATATCATCGACCCGCACCACCGCACCGTTCATGCCTTCGATATCCAGACCAAAGTGACCGTAAAGCGCCGCATTGCCCCACGGCATATCCACACCGGGGCGCAGCCCTGTGCCCACGATGGCCGTCACCTCATGCACTGTGCCATAGCCGGTCAGTTGCACCGCGGGGCCCTGCTCGACCAACCCGTCCACATGCGCATCTCCTGCACCACCGGCCCAGCCCGCGATCCGCACCTCGGGCAGCGGCCCACTGATCGCCTTCACCCGCGCCTTGATCTGCAGATAGCAGCCGGGCAACAAAGGCGTTTGCCCCATATAGCGCAGCCGCTGCGGTTCTGCCGTCTTGTAAATCTCCAGACAGCCCGCAAAATCCGCGTCCGCCGGGACAAATACGCCCGTACCCGACCCCTCATAGGTCGGAGAGCCCGGCGTGCCGTCGCCGCTGGACCAGACACCAAGACCAGCCGCATAGGCGGGCGGCATGAACACGATGCCGTCGGTGATTGCCTTGTTCATGTAAAATCCCTTTCCCAATCGCGCCAAGCACGCGCGCCAAAACCCGATACCGCCCGGACCATGAGCCCAAGCGCATGGGTCTGAGTATCGAAAAGGGATTAATCGCGGCTCTTACCACCGTGACGGTGGTGTTGCCTTAAGCCGCCGGGTCAGAATTACCCAGCAACTGCACGCCATTGATCTTCCAAAGGCCCTCTTGCTGGATCATCTGGTAATCCAGCAGATGCACCCGTCCGTCACCATCCGTGATCATGACCTTCTGCCACAGGGCTCCGTTAATCTCCCGCAGCTCCAGAAACCGCACATCCGCTGGCCGCCAGACCATCGGATAACCGCGCCGAACCATGACCCCGAAATTATCCGGATCGCCAAACATGCGCTGGATATTGGGGCTGGCAAAAGTGAAAGCGGTGGCAAAGTCATCCGCCTTGAACGCCTGTATCTGCGCCGAGATATTGGCCTCGATCTCGTCACTCTGAGCAAAAGCTCCGGATGCCAGTCCGGCACTCAGGGATAGGGCAAGCAATAATCGACGCATGGGGCCACCTCCTGAATCAAGAGTAGCCCCACGCGAGGTCAGGTCAAATCAGGCCAGTTCTCCGGCCAGCGCCTTGTCGATCAGGGCTATCGTCTCCGGCACGCCATAAAGCGCGATGAACCCACCGAACCGAGGCCCCTGCGACGCCCCCAGCAGCACCTCATAAAGCGCCGTGAACCAGCCGCGCATCGGATCAAACCGCTCGCGCCCGATGGAATAGACCACCGATTGCAGTGCCTCGTCTTCCATCGGCCCGTCATAGGCCTCCAACGCCGCCTTCAACGCCTCCAGCGCTTCGCGTTCCTGATCCGTCGGCGCGCGGTGCTGGCGCGTCGGTTTGACAAAATCGTTGAAGTAACGCACCGCAAAGCCCGCCGCCTCATCCAGATCGGGATGTGTCTCGGCGGTCGCCTCAGGCGCATACCGGCGAATGAAACCCCACAGCGCCTCTTTATCCTCGGCTCCCGAAACCGACGCGAGGTTAAGAAGCATCGCAAAGGGCACCATCAGCGTGGATTCAGGTACATTCCCACCGTGGATATGCCACACAGGATTGTTCAACTGCGCCTTCAGGTCCTGCCCCGGGTAGGCCCGCAATTGCTGATGATACTCATCATAAGCTTTCGGGATCACATCGAAATGCATCCGCTTCGCCGTCTTGGGCTTCTGGTACATGAAATAGGCCAGCGACTCGGTCGGCGCATAGGTCAGCCATTCATCAATCGAGACACCATTGCCCGAAGATTTCGAAATCTTCTGCCCGTTCTCATCGAGGAACAGCTCATACGAGAAATGCTCGGGCGCACGACCACCCAAGGCCCGGCAGATCGCGTCATAGATCTTTTCGTTGGTGGCATGTTCCTTGCCATACATCTCGAAATCAACGCCCAGCGCCGCCCAGCGCGCACCGAAATCCGGCTTCCACTGCAGCTTGACGTTTCCGCCGGTCACGGGCAGCGTCCATTCCTTGCCATCTTCATCGTCGAAAGTGACAGTGAAGGTCTCGGCGCAAACCTTCTTCATCGGCACATACAGAACCCGCCCCGTCTCGGGATGAATCGGCAAGAAAATCGAGTAGGTCTGTTGACGCTCTTCACGCAGGCTTTTCAGCATGATCGCCATCACGTCATCATACTTTTCAACGGCGCGTTTGAGGATTTCGTCAAACTGGCCCGAGCGGTAAAATTCACGCGCCGAATAGAATTCGTACTCGAACCCGAAGGTATCGAGGAACCGGCGCAGCATGGCGTTGTTATGTTCTCCAAAGCTGTCATGCGTGCCAAACGGGTCCGGCACCGAGGTCAGCGGGCATTGCAAATAATCCTGCAGCGCTTCGGGATTCGGCACATTGGTCGGCACCTTCCGCATCCCGTCCAGATCGTCCGAGAAGCAGATCAGCTTGGTGGGGATATCCGACAGCGCCTCAAACGCACGCTTGACCATCGTGGTCCGCGCCACCTCACCAAAGGTGCCGATATGCGGCAGACCCGAGGGGCCATAGCCCGTCTCAAACAGCACATATCCCTTCTCCGGAGCGCCCTGCTTATACCGTTTGAGCAACCGCCGCGCCTCTTCAAACGGCCACGCCTTGGACGTCATCGCGGTTTCACGCAGGTCAGACATTTGGATACTCCATCGGGAAACGTGCCAGACACCCCATGCGCCCAGACCGGCCCCTGTTATTGTGCAGGTGCAGTATGAGTCAATAAAGGGTGGGGAATTTAGCGTCGATTTGCTCAGTGAACGCAGCCCGGCGCCCGGTTCAACTCTTGCAAATCCCATGAAACAGATGCTTGATGACTGAATATTTCTAAACGGTTCTAACGACAGACTTTTTATGCAACCTATCCTCTTAAAGCGAAAAGAACTGGGAGCAGCTCTACACAAGCCCAGCTGCTGGCTTGGCGGTACGCCCCGCTTAGGCCCCATTGAATGGCCAAGATGTCCACACACGAACCGCCCAATGCACCTATTGGCACAGATCTCGCTGGAGGATTTGGCGCAGGCTCAAACACCACTTCCCAAAAGCGGTTGTCTCGCCTTCTTTTTCTCAACTGACACTGGAGGCGGACCACAAGAACCCTATTTTCCGGGACGTGTAATATATGTCGATGCCGCCGAAGACGAAACTCCAGAACCAGAAGACATCGGCCCCGTATACGGGGACGACCATAGCTACTATTTCAAATATGCATCCGACAGAATTCCTGGGCCTAAACAGTTTCTGCAAGCCCCGATTGGGTTCCATACGCTAGACATAGCCGCTGGTCACACGGACGCTGAGATTAAAGAGTGGCTCAAAGAGAACACCAATGCCGGGAATATGGAGCGTGTCCTCTTCAATCTACCCCGCCGTGGTGGAAAGCCGTGGCTCGGACTTAGTGCACAGCTTTGGGCATCAGACCTGCATCGTCGAAGATCAGACCTTTCGTTCTGGCGCGGCTTCTACCAGGACCGCTTGGAACGCACAGCTGCACAGTTGAAAGAACAGGATACCAATGGCATCCTTGGTCGGTTGCGCGCGCTCGTTTCTCCACCACCGCCCTTAAAGCCCTACGAACTGAGACGACTGAAAGAAGACAATGCGCGGGCTGACCAATTCCTGCAGGCCTATGATCGATTAGGCTCAGCATACGACTCAGCATTGAAGGAATGTGTCGATTGGGCATTCAACCTCGATCGCCTTGCCCCTCTGTCTGACAATGACCTTGAAGTCATGAAATCCAAATCGACGCACCTCAGCGCCGATTTCCGCGACCTCAGAGTGCCTTTATCGGGAGGATACCAATTGGTTGATCGCTACATCGGCTTGGACACCGCTTTGCTGCTAATGACCGAAGGTCGTTTTGATGCTTTGCCCGAGGGTTATATCGAGCGGATTAACGACATCCCTTTCGGGACTGGGAACGGGTGGTCAATGTGGCATCAGATCGGAGGTTCGGGCATTAATGTACAAGGCGCTCCGGAGAGGTTTCGCGACAGTTATATGCTAATTCAATTCGGCTCGGACATGTTAATGAATTGGCTATGGGGTGATGTGGGTACAGTGCAGGTCTGGATAACGCCGGAAGATATACAGAGCGGTCACTGGGAGCGAGCAGAGTTCACTCTTGAAGGGCATTGAGCTCTTCGATCATCATATCCTTATTGAGATGGCGATTGTTCGCTGTCGCTCGGAGCCGCTGGTGCGTTTGCAGGCCAGATTCCAATCGAGGTGTTGAACCTCCCCGCCCCCGCTCCTATCGTGCGGCAACCGACGTATCAATCAGGACGATCCCATGACCGAGCAAATCCCTCATCCCATGTCTCCGCAGGATTGCCTCGTGGCGATCATGGTCGCGGTGTCCGCCTCGGATGAGACCATTCGCACCGCCGAGCTGGTCAAGATCGAAGGCGCAGTCAACATGCTGCCGGTGTTTGCCGGTTACGATATCGACCGTATGCGCCGTGTCTCGCAGATCGTGTTTGACCTGTTTGAACAGGAGGATGGGTTGGATGCCCTGTTTGGCCTGATCCGCGAGAACCTGCCCGAGCGTTTGAATGAAACGGCCTATGCGCTGGCCTGCGACGTCGCAGCCGCTGATGGTTCGCTGGCTGAAACCGAACTGCGCCTGCTGGAAGAAATCCGTTACGAGCTCAGCATTGACCGCCTGCACGCCGCCGCAATCGAACGCGGTGCACGGGCGCGTCACACCACTTAACTGCCGTAGATCGTTCCCCACCGTTCGATCAGAGTGCGCTGCAAGCTGCGTGAGCGTCGGTTCCAGGCGCGGGCCCCATCCGGGCGTTCGCGCAACGCGCGCGGGATTGTCGCCCGATGCGCCGTATCCGCCGTGAAGATCGCAAAGGCCAGATCAATCCCGTCCGGCGTGGTCAGATAGCCCCCCAGACCAGACACAAAGTTCAGCGTCCCGGTTTTCGCATCCACCTTGATGGGATGATCCTTGACCGGCCGCCCGTTTTTGTCAGCCAAAGTGAACGAGCGCAAAAGGGGCCGCAATTCCTTGGACTGCCCCGCCGCAACCAACGCCTTGACCAGTCCCGCAGGGGCCATGCGCGACGCGCCATTGAGACCGGAATGGTCAAGCATCGCGATCCCCTCCGCACCAAAACGCTCTGCCGCCCAAAGGTTCATCTCGGCGGCCGAGTCCTCAAGGTTCTGCGGTTCAACCCCGCGCGCCTTCGTGGCCGCCAGACCAACCATTTCAGCGGTCAGATTGGTCGAATATCTCAGCATCCCCTTCAGAATGCTCACTAACGGGTCGCTCTGATGCACGACCAGAGCGGTCCCTTGCGGCACCTGCCGCGTCACCTGCACCCGGCCCAGGACGATGCCGTTCACCCGCGCCAGAGTGCGGAACACATCCCCGGCATAAAGCGCGGGCTTGCGCACCGGCAACCACCGCGCCCCCTCATTGCCCAGCGCGCCTTTGGCAACAGTCCAGCGATCCTGCCGCGCGCTTGGCTGATAGGTATAGATCGGCAGGCTGCGGTTCTCGACCTGCATCCGGGCCATCTCGACCGACGGTTTATAATTCGAACTGCGCGCATCCATGGTCACGCCATAACCAGAGCCTTCGCGTTTCCACTCGAAATGCACGCGGTTGAAATTCAGGGAAATCCCGCTGATCGACGGGCTATAACCCAGATGATCCGGCTGCCCGGGGTCGATACTGAACACATACGGCAAGGCACCGTCATAGACTTTGAACGCACCCTGCACCTCGACAATCCCGGCCTTGCGCAGATTGGCTGCCATGCTCGCCAGCGCATCAGTATCCAGCAGCGGGTCACCGCCACCCGCAAGGATCAGGTCGCCTTTTAGAGTGCCGTTCTCAATGGGCCCATCCGCGATCAGGCGCGTTTCGAACCGATGCTCTGGCCCTAAAACATCAAGCGCATAAAGCGCCGTCAGCGCCTTGGCGACGCTGGCTGGCGGCAGGCTCTGGCCCTCGCCAAAAACCTCCAGCGGGGTTCCGGTTTCCACATCGGCCACGGCAAAAACAACTTCGCCCTTCAGCCCTGCGGCCCGAACCAGCCGTTCGGCTCCGCTGGGCTGTGGCCCGCGCAGCACAGGGCGCAGTGACACCAAAGGCGCCTCGGCCAGACCCGTGCCTGGAACCAGAGACGCCCCCAATCCACCCAGAAATAAACGACGCGAAATACGATCAACCATGGGTCTATTAGAATCCCAGAGCTTTAATGCAGACAATCACTTGATTAAGATTATGCGCCGATAGGAGTCATTCGGGCAACACCCCATCGCCCCAGATGCCGCGATTGCGAAGATCAGTTGAACTCAGATCAACCATCGGCACGTTCACGAAACACCAGGCCGGAGCGTCCGCTCGCCCCAGCAAATGCCGCGCCTGCCCATCAATGCGGTACCTGGCATAAAGCCGCGCCGCCGGGGACATCCGGGCCGAAATCCGATCGCCGGGCCGCGCCACCACGCCCACCGGGATACTGTCCATGATCAGCCGCCAGTCTTTCCAGCGATGAAACTGCGCCAGATTATCCGCGCCCATCAACCAGACGAACCGGACGCCCGGATAAAGCCGCCTGAGCGCCGCCAACGTATCCGCCGTCGCCCGCGTCCCGGTCAGTGCTTCGATATCCGTGACCTCGACCCGCGGATGCTGCATGACATCGCGCGCCGCTGCGACCCGTTGTGCCAAGGGCGCAGGCCCGCGTTCCTTCAACGGATTGCCCGGCGACACCAGCCACCAAACCCGATCCAGCCCAAATGCCTTCATCGCCTCACGCGTCACATGCACATGGCCTTGATGCGGAGGATCAAACGACCCCCCGAACAAACCCACGACCTGCCCGGGCCGCGCATATGGTATGGCATATCGCTCCATCCCACGCTGATGTTCAGAACTGACGCGGCTTGTCAATCAATCGGCTGCACCACATCGCCTACCTTGACCCGTCCGGGTTGAACAACCTCTGCGCACCATCCCCCATGCCCCCGCACAGCGGAATAGCCCCCCTCGCCCAGCGCTTCCTCCATCCGGCTGCAAGGCGCACAGATCACAGTAAAACGCAAAATCGCTTCGCCAACCTGCACTTCACGCCCCTTGAGCGCCGCCAAATTGATCCCCGAAACCACCAGATTGCGCCGCAGGATTTCAGGCGCAACCACCCCCTGCCCCAAATAAGAGCCAATCGCCGCAAGATGCTCCTGCTGGATCAAAGTCGCCGCCCGCTTGCCTGCACGGCTGCGGTCTCCGTCGAGGCCGTCGGCTGAGATCATGGCCTCATCTACGGTAATCACCTCCGCCCGGCGTTCTGGCCGAAGGCCGATCCATTCGACACGTCCCGGCTGCGCCCACCCTGCGATGAGAGTTTTCAGTGACATTCCAGACTTTTCCTCCGCATCTCCTCCCCTCATTTAGCAGTCTGGCTCTTCCGAATGCAGTCGCTAATAGTAGCGCTGATTGATTTGTGAATTGGAGAACGACATGCCACGCCTGACCATACCAGAGCCCAAGATTAAGCTCTACGAAGACGGGTTTGCTGAGCACGATAAACTCTCACGCAGAGCTACAGGCGACAAGCTTTCAGAATTGGTCGAACGGATAA
The DNA here is from genome assembly GCF_056537425.1 of Ruegeria sp. CE9. Lineage (NCBI taxonomy): Bacteria > Pseudomonadati > Pseudomonadota > Alphaproteobacteria > Rhodobacterales > Roseobacteraceae > Ruegeria > Ruegeria sp. CE9. Next base: position 39,544 of record NZ_JBQFRO010000002.1, read on the forward strand.
ACGACCCACTGGTGATTGCTTTGGACGGAGCATGGGGCTCAGGCAAATCGTTCTTCCTGAAGTGCTGGGTGGGTGAACATCTGAAACGGAACCAGCATACGACACAAACTGTCTATTTCGATGCGTTCAAACATGATTATCTGGATGATCCGCTTGTTGCGTTGACCGGAGCGATTGCTAATCGGTTTCGAACATCTGAAGACAATCAACAAGAAGAGAACGAAAAACGGACACAAAACCTCAAGAAAACCGCGTGGGCTGTGAGCAAGGCTACTGGGCGAATTGGACTATCCGCAGTTACTTTCGGCGCAACCGAAATACTCAGCGATCTGGGTGATGAAATCGCGCAGTCTGTGGGTGAAGAAGCAAAAGCCTTCCTCAGCAAGGAGACGGGTGACAAGCAAGCGGATCAATTCTGGGATGCACATCAAGCGAAAATCGCGGCCATGGACGCATTTCGTCTCGCGCTTACCGATTTGACTGAACCCAAATCAGAGAACGGCGCTGACGCAAAACCCACTAAGAAACTTGTGATCGTTGTGGATGAGCTAGATCGATGTCGCCCCGATTATGCTCTGTCACTGCCGGAAACCATCAAACACTTCTTCGACGTCGAGGGCGTGCACTTCGTTCTTGGAGTGAACTTGAGGGAGTTAGAAAACAGTACTCGTGCCCGTTATGGACAGGGTGTAGACGCGTCTCTTTACCTTCAAAAGTTCACTACCGTTTCTCTCCGCCTCCAAAACCGGATAACAAACAGGAATATGCGTTCAGTTTACTTGAATTATTACGAATTTCTTGGTGATCAGATGCAAATCAAAGGTGACTATTACTACGAAATTGGCCAAACTTATTTAGAGCACTTGGCTGACAGTGCGGATTTATCCCTTCGAGGCATCCAACAATTTGCCCGATTGATTGCGACAACACCTTTCGCCTCGTCGAGCACAAACGAATATCGCCATTACCTTCTGGTGGGCCTCTTATTCTTCAAAGCATTCGCACCCAAGGTCATTCATCTGATCCGCGAAGGTCGAGTAACATGGGAAGAAGTAAGCCGGACGATCAAACCGCTATTTCCTCTGGAGGTAGATAAGAGCGAAATCGAAAAGCTCAGCGTCGCCTGGTTTCTTTGTTTCTCCGAAAACTTAACAGTCGACTTTTGGTCTGAATACTTTGGTGAGGATGTTCACTCACAACTCAACAGTTTTGACTCGAGTGTGCTCTACCATCTTCTTCGGAACTACGCAGACGTCTTTAAGCTCGCATGAATGTGGCAGCCGTGTTGAACAGCGGATTGCCCCCACCCTAACCATCCGCTATCACACCGCCCAACTCAATTTCCCCGACCCAGAGGACGCGACATGGCCGCCTATCAATATGTCTACCACATGCAGGGTGTCTCCAAGACCTATCCCGGTGGCAAAAAGTGCTTTGAAAACATCCACCTAAGCTTTCTACCCGGCGTGAAAATCGGTGTCGTCGGCGTCAACGGCGCAGGTAAATCGACGCTGATGAAGATCATGGCGGGCCTCGACACGGACTTCACCGGTGAGGCATGGGCGGCCGAGGGCGCCAAGGTCGGCTATCTGCCGCAGGAACCTCAGCTGGATGAATCGCTGACCGTCCGCGAGAACGTCATGCTGGGCGTGGCCGCGAAAAAGGCCAAGGTCGACCGCTTCAACGAAATCGCCATGGAGATCGCCGAGAACTACTCGGACGAGCTGATGGAAGAGATGACCACCCTGCAAGACGCGATCGACGCGGAAAACCTGTGGGACCTTGACAGCCAGATCGACGTTTCGATGGAGGCGCTGCGCTGCCCGCCGGATGATGCCAACATCGCCAACCTCTCGGGTGGTGAGAAACGCCGCGTGGCGCTGTGCAAGCTGCTGCTGGAAGCGCCTGACATGCTGCTGCTCGACGAACCGACCAACCACCTGGACGCCGAAACCATCGCCTGGCTGCAACAGCACCTGATCGACTACAAGGGCACCATCCTGATCGTCACCCACGACCGCTATTTCCTGGACGACATCACCGGCTGGATCCTCGAACTCGACCGCGGCCGCGGTATTCCCTACGAGGGCAACTATTCCGCATGGCTGGAACAAAAAGCCAAACGGCTGGAGCAGGAAGCCCGCGAGGATAAATCCAAGCAGAAGACTCTGCAACGCGAGTTGGAATGGATGCGTCAGGGCCAGAAGGCCCGTCAGGCCAAATCCAAGGCCCGGATCAACGCCTATAACGAACTGGCCGAACAGTCCGAGCGCGAGAAACTGACCCGCGCGCAGATCGTCATCCCCAACGGCCAGCGCCTTGGCGGCAAGGTGATCGAGGTCGAGGGCCTGTCGAAACACATGGGCGACAAGCAACTGATCGAAGGGCTGGACTTCGCTCTGCCCCCCGGCGGCATCGTCGGCGTCATCGGCCCCAACGGTGCGGGTAAATCGACGCTGTTCAAGATGCTCACCGGGCAGGAGCAGCCCGACAGCGGCACCATCACGCTGGGCGACACCGTCGAGCTGTCTTATGTCGACCAGTCCCGCGATGACCTGAAAGACAACGATACCGTGTGGGAGGCGATCACCGGCGGCGCCGAGATCATCCAACTGGGCGACGCGCAGGTCAATTCTCGTGCCTATTGCTCATCGTTCAACTTCAAGGGCGGTGATCAGCAGAAAAAGGTCTCTCTGCTATCCGGCGGTGAACGCAACCGCGTCCACATGGCCCGTCTGCTAAAAGAGGGTGGCAACGTGCTGCTGCTCGACGAACCGACCAACGACCTCGATGTCGAGACCCTGCGCGCGCTGGAAGATGCGCTGGTCGATTTCGCCGGCTGCGCCGTCGTCATCTCACACGACCGCTTCTTCCTCGACCGGATTTGCACGCATATTCTTGCCTTCGAGGGTGACGCTCATGTGGAATGGTTCGAGGGCAACTTCGAGGACTACGAAGAAGACAAAAAGCGCCGTCTTGGACCAGACGCGCTGGAGCCCAAGCGGTTGAAGCATAAGAAGTTCGTGCGCTAGATTTAGAAATGTGATAGTCTCCCAAAATATTTTATTGTTTGGGAGACTATTATTATGAAACGCAGGGACTTTGTTTTTTACTCACTACCATTCTTAGTTGCTTGCACTAATCAGGACGAATCAAACGTTACAGTAGAAGGTCTAATAGCAAGCGGATGTAAGGTGGCACTGAGTGCTGCAAGCGTTGTTGAGTTAGTTTCGATATTCTTTCCTGGCGCGGTGTCGCTTTCAGTTCAGCAAGCGAAATTAGTCGCAGAAGAATATTGCAAACGTTTTGACCAGCAAATTAAACCACAACGTTTACAGCCAGGCCAAGATGTAGACGTGACATTTGATGACGGGACTACGATTAGCGGAAAGTATCTGGGCGATACGGTATCGCAATGAAGTTAGTTGTGGCGAAAAACAACATCGTTTTCAGAAAATTAACAATAATTTGCTTTCTGGTTTTAGCAGCATGCGAAAATCCAGGCGGCTCGGCCCAGACCGAAATAGAAACCAACACGCCATCAGCGCCCAATGGTGGTTTGAGATCGGAATTATTGCGAGAATGCGGTGCAAACGTGGCCCGAGATCAGAATTTAATTAACATTCTCAACGACGGTCTTGGGGATAGTTCTTCGAAAATTGCAAAAAAATTCTGCGATCTGGCAAATACTCAGTATGATGGGGATTTGCTAAGCGAACCTCGGACAAAGGATATTGTATTGCCGTCAGGTAGCATCGTAACTGCAATTTTTTAATTAGCCAAATTGACTGGAAGGAGTCGGAAAATGTCTCTGACTGAATATGGCGTAGAGAGTTTTTTTGAGAACAGCGACGCTTCAAATTTTTCATTTTTGGAAAGAACTGACGGCGATAGTTCTTATCTATTAATTACTGAATATGCTGATGATGACAGCGGGCAGCATTTGTTCCTGAGTGAAAGCGGATTGCCATATCAATATATTGGCAGTGAAACTGTCATAGATATTGAAGATTACATTGCCGGACGTTTTGCGGTTTTTAGAGAAAGAACAGAAACTTGCAGCGCGTCTCATGAAAATGATCATCGCAAGGTTCATGAGTTTTGCGTTAGTGCAGAGGGAAACTACTCCTCAGCTTCTGGACCCGATGGAGGTAACTTGGCCTGTGTTTGGGCTGTGCGCCATCTCATTCAAGATGCTCTGGGTAGAAGCGTCCATGAAACAGATCTGACAACGAATTTCGAGCAAGAGCTTAATCATTGCTTTCCGAGTGATCTTGCTGCCGACGATATTCCACCGGGAGGAATCGTTATTTCACCGACTGAATTTATCATAGTGGATGGGAAATCTAAACGAGTCGCGACCGGCCATGTTGGTATTCTTGGGGAGGGCAATGGGGATAGTAGGTTAATCTATTCAAACTCGTCGAGCGCAGCAGATTGGAAACAGAATTTTACGGTTGGATCCTGGGTCAGAAGATATACTGAAAAAAAGGAACTCCCCACACGATTTTATCCGGTTCCGCTTTATGAGTGAGCAAGCGTAGGATGGGGTTTCACCCCATCACTCACTCAAAGACCCTACGCGAACACCCGCACGATCTGTTCCCGCGTACCAAACCAGTACCAAATTCCGACCTCTCAAATGATGGGGTGAAACCCCATCCTACGGCTCTCCAAACGCCCCTTCGGTGACCGCACCTCTCCACTCCGGATCAATTCGACCTGCGCGAATATCGCGATGGATTGACGAATACGGAGAATCGGTCGGGCGCTCGACCAACCCGTGTTTGACCAGGGCTCCGCCCCAACAATACGCCATATGATTGCGGTAATCCTGTTCGTCCCGAATGGTGTGCTCCCAAAACCGGCGCCGCCAAACCCCGGCATCCCCCTTCGCAATTTTCGAATCCGCGCGTAGGGTGGGGTTCCACCCCACCACTCCCGACGCCTTCACCCCGCGCGTAAACCGCGCCTTGATCGAACCCCATCGCGTCGAATAATCCGTATCCCCCGGCGGCAAGGTCCAAACCGCGTGCAGGTGATCCGGCAACACCACAAACGCATCGCACCAGAACGGCCGCTCTCTCTGCGTTGCCGCAAAGGCCGCCCGCAAATGCGCCACCTCGCGCACCAGCAAATCCGACGACCGGTCGGCCAGAGACACGGTGAAAAAGTATTTGGCTCCGGGAATGCGAACCCGTCGATAATCGCTCATGCCTTAAGTGGATCATGGGCATGGTTAACGGACTCTAAAGGGCCGGCGTGTGAGTCCGCAAGATAACTTAAGCTTATCGATATCCGGCCATCCAATAACCAAAATCGTCGGCGGATTTTTGTACAAGACGGACGATTCCCCCTCAAACCCTTGTACAATCCATACAATCCGCCCTTGCCACACCGTCTGACCGATGCCATATCCAAGAGGCTTACGTTTTTCTATTTCGACCTACTGTCTCCTTCTACGGCGCTCAGTCACTCGATCCAGACAACGACGCCGGGCTGCCGCAACTCCGTGGGCAGCACCAAACAGGAGACAACGGATATGCCAGCAGGCACCGTAAAATGGTTCAACACCACCAAAGGCTACGGCTTTATCGCACCCGAAGATGGCGGCAAAGACATCTTCGTACACATCTCGGCGGTCGAGCGTTCGGGCCTTACCGGTCTGGCCGATAACCAGAAAGTCACGTACGAGCTGCGCGCTGGCCGTGACGGCCGCGAAAGCGCGGACGACATTCAGCTGGCCTAAGCTGCTGAAAGGGCAGGGTTTTTATCCTGCCCTTACATACTGTGATCAAACTGCCTCATGTGACAGGGCATAGCTTCACAAATCGGTGTAGACGCCCCAAGATTGCCCAAATCGGTTATCATACTGATACGTAAGTATGATTTCTTTGCTCATTTGAGGGATGTCACCATGTTCACACGCCGTGTCTTTCTGGCCGGTACCGCTGCAAGCCTGCTGCCGGGTGTCGCCAGCGCCAAGAAGGCGGTCGAATATGATCCGACGCCGCAATTCGTGCGCGTAAAAAAGCAGTTTCAACCGGGGCAGCTGCTGGTCGTTCCGCGGTCATTCTACCTTTATTATATAACCGAACCCCGCAAGGCGGTCCGCTATGGCTGCGGTGTCGGCAAGGCCGGTCTGGAGTTCACCGGGACCGCAACGATCGATGTCAAAAAGGAATGGCCCACTTGGCGGCCAACCGATGAGATGATCGAGCGCGACCCAGTGGCTTATGGCCGGTTCAAGGACAACGACTATGTTCAGCCCGGCGGCGGCGATAACCCCTTGGGTGCACGGGCTTTGTATCTGTTCCAGAACGGGATCGACACCTATTTCCGCATCCACGGCACAACGCAACCGCAGACGATCGGGCGGGCGGCCTCAAACGGCTGCATCCGAATGCTGAACGAGCATGTGATCGATCTGTATAACAGAGTGCCAATCGGAACGGTCGTTACCGTGGTCTAGGCCGCCGACCAATCGACGTCGTCAGCCTCTTCAATCGTCAATCGACCTTCGGGCCAAGGGCGAGCCAAACTCTGCGCTTCTTCTTCAGCCCCATGCAACCAGCGCTGCACGTCCTGCCCCTCCAGCAGCACGCCCATCCGGTGATGGATCGGCTTAACATCGGCATTGGGCTCGCAGGTCACAGAGGCAACCTGATCCACGCGCAACCCGCCCGGCGCCTCCCAAGTATCGGTGATCGCTGCAAACAGCAGCGGTGATCCGTCTTTGGCCGCGATGCGCCACGCTGTTTTGCGCCGCTTTTCCCCTGTCCATTCGTACCAGCCATCCACCGGAATGACCGCTCGCCCGACACCCTCAAATGCGCTTTTGTCAAAAACCGTCTCGGAACGGGCATTGATGATGGTCTCCATAACGGGACGTCCGCGCGCATTGACCCGGCCAACGGGGATCATGCCCCAACGCATGGTCGTCAGCCCATCGCGGGCGAGAACAACAACCTCCTGACCCGGTTGAATATTTCTGCGTGGGGGCTGCGGCCCAAGGTTGTTCTCAACGTTCAGAAAACCCGCGATTTCTGCCATTGATCGCGTCAGGAAGAACCGGCCCGGCATCGCCCTCTCCTATTCAACTGCGCGTTCCGTAAGCGCCAAGACAGAGGGGCCCAGAGACTCGACAATCCTCGATACACCTTCAGCGTTCGGATGGATGCCATCTGGCTGCATGAACTGACGCGCAGCTTCTGGGTCGCCCTCGGTTGTGAGCCCATCAAAGAAGCTTTCCGCATAAAGCGCGCCAAATTGCTGAGCCAGCTCGGGATACATGGCATCAAAACTCTGCTTGTAGTCAGCGCCGTAGTTTCCGGGCGCCTGCATCCCGATCAGCAGCACTTGAACATCCGATGCTGCCGCAGCGTTCAGGATCGTCTCAAGATTGCCGCGTGACACGTCGGGATCGATCCCACGCAACCAATCATTGCCTCCAAGGGCCACGATCATGCCATCGACATCAGGTGTAAGGGTCCAGTCAACGCGGGCTGCGCCGCCTGCAGTGGTGTCTCCGGAAACACCGGCGTTGATCAATTGAACATCCGCCCCTTCCGCCTGCAACCAGCGCTGCAACTGCGGCACAAAACCGTCCCGTTCCGGCAGCCCGTAGCCTTGCGTCAGGGAATCCCCGAGCGCTGCGATCACCACCGGCTCGGCCGTCGCTGCAAATCCGCAACAGATGAACACACACGACATCAAACCCTTGCGCAGTTTCTGTTTCGCGCCATATCCCAATGGACTGTACCCCTCTTGATGGCCTGATCGATGACGACACCTGTTCTCACCCTCCAAGATGCCGCATTATCGCTGGATGGCAATGCCGGAAGAGTGGATATCCTGCACGACATCTCACTGACAGTGAACAAGGGCGAGACTCTGGGGCTGGTCGGCCCCTCCGGTTCAGGCAAGTCTTCCCTGCTGATGCTGATGGGCGGGCTGGAGCAGGCCACCGCTGGTCGCGTTAGCGCATTAGGTCAAGATTTGAACGACATGGGCGAAGATGCGCTGGCGCGGTTTCGGCGCGATGCGATGGGAGTTGTGTTTCAGAACTTCCACCTTATCCCGACGATGACGGCGCTTGAAAACGTGGCAACTCCGCTTGAACTGGCAGGGCACAAGGATGCTTTTCAGCGCGCTGAGGCTGAATTGGATGCCGTGGGCCTGTCGCACCGACGCGATCACTACCCCGCGCAAATGTCTGGTGGTGAACAGCAACGCGTGGCACTGGCCCGCGCCTCGGCCCCGCGTCCACAGATTTTGCTGGCGGATGAGCCAACGGGCAATCTGGATGAAACCAACGGATCGGCAATCATTGACCTGTTGTTCGGTCTGCGTGATCGGCACGGGGCGACCCTGGTTCTGGTAACGCACAGCCATACTTTGGCACAAAAATGCGACCGCGTCGTACGCTTGCGGGATGGACGTATCGCCGAAGAATCCCAGCGCGAGGCCGCCGAATGAGCCTGCGTCTGGCCGGTCGTCTGGCGCGGCGCGAACTGCGCGGAGGATTGCGCGGGTTTCGTGTGTTTCTGGCCTGCTTGGCTTTGGGCGTCGCGGCAATTGCAGCGGTCGGCATGGTGCGTCAGGCCATCCAGACCGGTTTGCAGCAAGAGGGTGCGTCGCTTCTGGGCGGGGATGCCCAGCTGGAATTCACCTATCGCTTTGCCAACGATCAGGAGCGCGCGTGGATGGCTGAAACCGCGCAAGCGGTCTCGGAGGTCGTTGATTTCAGGTCCATGGCCGTGACGCGTGATGGCGCTGAAGTGCAGCGAGGGTTAACCCAAGTCAAATCGGTGGACGAAGCCTATCCGCTGTTGGGATCGGCCGTTTTGGAACCCGAGCTATCTTTGGCTGACGCCTTTGCCGGCACCGGTGGGCTACCCGGTGCGGTGATGGCCCCGTCTTTGATTGACCGTTTGAACCTTTCGGTGGGCGACCAGTTCGACCTTGGCACGCAAACCTTTGTTCTGATGGCTGCGCTTGAGCATGAGCCGGACGGTGCAGCAGATGGCTTTTCGCTGGGACCACGCACCTTGGTTCGAACCGAGGACTTGCAATCCTCGGGCCTGCTGGCGCCGGGCACTTTGTTCTCAACGAAATACAGAATGGATTTGCCAGCAGCAGCCCAATTGGATGCGCTGTCGTCAGAGGCAAGACAGGCCTTTGAAGGCACCGGCATGCGCTGGACTGATGCTCGCAATGGCGCGCCGGGCATATCCGAATTCGTCGGCCGCCTGAGCGCATTTCTGGTGCTGGTGGGCCTGTCCGGGTTGGCGGTCGGCGGGATTGGTGTATCGGCTGCCGTGCGCGCTTATCTTTCCCAGAAGACCGAGACCATCGCGACCCTGCGCACCTTGGGCGCGGACCGGGCGACGATTTTTCAAACCTATATGATCCAGATCGCTGTTCTGTCCGGCGTTGGTATTGTCCTGGGCTTGTTCCTCGGCGGAGCGCTGCCCATGCTTCTGGCTCCGGTTATCGAATCTCAACTCCCGATTCCGGCAGTGTTTTCAATCTATCCACAACCATTGGCGGAGGCTGCGCTTTATGGCGTGCTGACGGCGTTCCTGTTTACACTCTGGCCGTTGGCCAGAACAGAAGAAGTGCGCGCCGCCACCTTGTTCCGCGATGCGCTGTCTTCAGCCCGCAGCTTTCCACGCCTGATCTACGTCGGCGCAACAGCCCTTGGCCTTGCTGTGTTGATCGGATCCGCCGCTTGGTTCAGCGGTTCAACCCGTTTGACCTTGTGGACCAGCGCGGGACTTGCCGGGGCGCTGGCCCTGTTGGCGCTTGCCGCGTTCGCCATTCGAAAACTGGCGCGCACCGGGACACCATGGGTGCGTGGCCGCCCAGCCGTGAGGTGGGCATTGTCCGCCATCTCTGACCCACGCGAAGGGGCCGCGTCGGTAGTTCTGTCATTGGGCCTGGGCCTTTCAGTCCTTGCAGCCGTGGGGCAGATCGACGGTACCTTGCGCAACGCGATCTCGGGGAACCTGCCAGAAGTTGCACCCTCATATTTCTTCGTCGACATCCAAAAGGATCAGATGCCCGGGTTCAGCGAACGTCTGAACAGTGACCCCGCCGTCAGCCGCGTTGAAAGCGCACCGATGCTGCGCGGGATCATCACCAGGATCAACGGTCAGCCCGCGCGCGAGGTGGCGGGAGATCACTGGGTGCTGGACGGCGATCGGGGCGTGACCTATTCCGCCCAACCGCCACAGAACGCCCGTGTCACCGACGGTGAGTGGTGGCCCGAGGACTACAGCGGCCCGCCTCAGGTCAGCTTTGCCGCAGAAGAGGCCGCCGAGATGGGGCTGAAACTGGGCGATGAGCTGACCGTGAATATTCTGGGGCGCGACATCACCGCTGAGATCACATCACTACGCGAGGTTGATTTCTCGACCGCGGGGATTGGGTTTATCATGTCTATTAACCCCTCAGCATTGGCGGGTGCACCGCACAGCTTTATCGCGACCGTTTATGCGGAAGAAGAGGCCGAGGCTGCCATCCTGCGCGATCTGGCCGGGCAATTTCCCAACATCACCGCAGTGCGGGTCCGGGACGCCATCGACCGGGTTTCGGGCCTTCTTGCGGGGCTGGCGGCAGCCACCTCATACGGCGCGGGCGTATCCCTGTTGACCGGTTTTCTGGTGCTGATCGGCGCTGCTGCCGCAGGAGAACCTGCGCGCAGATATGAGGCCGCGATCCTCAAAACTCTGGGTGCAAACCGGGGGCGCATACTGCGCAGCTTTGCGCTGCGCGCGATCCTGTTGGGGGCAGCCGCTGGTTGCGTTGCCCTATTAACCGGTATCTTGGGCGGCTGGGCCGTGGCCACGTATATATTCGACACGGATTTCGCGGTTATCTGGTCGTCCGCGCTGGGGATCGTCTTCGCCGGGGTCGGCGTCACGCTGGGCGCGGGGATGGTCTTTGCCCTCAGGCCGCTGTCTGTACGCCCGGCGCGCATTCTGCGCGCCAGCGACTGAGGTCAGCGCATACAGGCGACCGGCTGTAATATCTTCAGCAATTGATCATTGTCACACACCAGCGCGTCGAGCGTGATTTCATCGAGCGAGGCATAGAACACCTCAGCCGCATCCTGCAGCGCCAACCGCAAGCGGCAGGCATCCGTCAGTGGGCAGGTGTTGTCGGCATCCGCAAAACACTCGGCAATCGGCAAACCGCCTTCCACATGGCGGAACACCGATCCGACACGGATCTGATCCGCCGGGCGCGCTAGTGTCATACCGCCATTGCGGCCCCGTTGAGTGCTGAGATAGCCCAACTGGCTGAGCTGGTTGATCACCTGTGCCAGATGGTTTTCCGAGATGTTGCATACATCGGCAATCTCGGCCTTTGTGACCAACCGATCCTGATGCGCGGCGCAATACATCAATACACGCACCGCAATGTTCGTCCGTTTGGTAATCCGCATGAGGGCCTCCCGAATCTCAAGATGAAGCCTTATTGCATGTCCCGTAAAAAGACTGTTTGACATACATCAATCGTCAAAGAAGGACGCGACGCACATGGCAGACCCTTATTTCTTCGGCTATGGCAGCCTCGTGAACCTGTCGACACACGACTTTCCCGACCCGCGCCCTGCGCGGCTGAAGGGGTGGCGGCGCGCGTGGCGACACACCGATCTGCGTCCGGTCGCGTTTCTGACGGCTGTTCCGGATGCCGATTGCGAAATCGAGGGGATGATCGCCCATGTCCCAAAGAACGACTGGGCTGCGCTGGATGAACGGGAATGGGCCTATGACCGAGTGTTGGCCACGCATTCCGTAACCCACACCCTGACGCAAGAAGCAGAAATCGCAGTCTATGCGGTTCCCCATGACCGCCACACTGCGCCCAACAATCACCATCCGCTGCTGCTGAGCTATATCGATGTAGTGGTACAAGGCTATCTGCGGGCATTCGGACCAGAAGGTGCGGATCGTTTCTTTGCCACAACTGATGGCTGGGACGCACCGATTTTGAATGATCGGGCCGAGCCGCGTTATCCACGACATCAGCAGTTAAAGCCCGTTGAAACTGAATTCGTGAATGATCGGTTGCAACGCGTTTCAGCCCGGGTCTTGCAGCCCGAAGAACAAAGAAAGGCAGGCGAATTGCCTGCCTCCTTTGAGTTTTAGCGTCGATCCCGCGGATTAGCTGCGCGCGCGGATCACCTGCAGAAGCGGCAGCAAGGAGGCCATCTCTGGGCCTCGCTCCATCCCGGTCAGCGCTTTGCGCAGTGGCATGAACAGGCCTTTGCCTTTGCGGCCCGTAGCCTCTTTTACGGCTTTGGTCCATGTGCTCCATGTCTCCGCATCGAACGGACCTTCGGGCAGCAGGGCAATCGCCTCGGCAATGAATTCACGGTCTTCATCCGCGATCAATGGCTCTGCCCCTTCGCGGCACAGGTCCCACCAGCCTTTGAGATCGCTCAAGGTGGTGATGTTCTCGCGCGCCATTGCCCAGAACGGTTCGGCCAGTTCTGCCGGAACGCCTGCGTCGGCCACGGCATCAGCCACATCGGCCAGCGGCAGCGATTGCAAGTGCTTCGCGGTCAGCGGGAACAGGTCCTGCACGTCAAACTTGGTCGGCGCCGCGCCAAATCGATTAATGTCAAACCCGTCGATCAGCTCGGACATGTCCGAGCGCAGTTCGACCGGGTCAGACGACCCCAGCCGCGCCATCAGGCTCAGCAGAGCCATCGGCTGCACGCCCTGTTCGCGCAGGTCGCGCAGGGCCAGAGTACCCAGACGTTTCGACAGCGCCTCGCCCTGTGGGCCGGTCAGCAGTGAATGGTGCGCGAAACGCGGACAGGTGCCGCCCAGGGCTTCGATGATCTGAATCTGCGTTGCGGTATTGGTGACATGATCCGAGCCGCGCACGACATCGGTTACGCCCATTTCGGTGTCATCGACCACAGAGGCAATCGTATACAGAACCTGACCATCGCCCCGGATCAGCACCGGATCAGAAACCGAGGCCGCATCAATCGAGATATCGCCCAGAATGCCGTCATTCCATTCGATCCGCTCGTGGTTCAGCTTGAACCGCCAGACGCCGTTGCCGCGTTCGGCACGCAGGGCTTCTTTCTCGGCATCCGACAGATTCAACGCCGCACGGTCATAGACCGGCGGCTTGCCCATATTCAGCTGTTTCTTACGCTTAAGGTCCAGCTCGGTTGGCGTTTCGAACGCCTCATAAAACCGGCCCATCTCGCGCAACTTGTCTGCAGCCTCGGCATAGCGATCCAGCCGTTCAGACTGACGCTCAACCCGATCCCAATGCAGGCCCAGCCATTCCAGATCCTGTTTGATCGCATCGACATATTCTTCCTTCGACCGCTCAGGATCGGTGTCATCGATACGCAGAATGAATGTACCGCCAGCCTTGCGAGCAATCAGATAGTTCATCAGGGCGGTGCGCAGGTTGCCCACATGGATGTAACCGGTGGGCGACGGGGCAAAACGGGTCGTGGTCATGTAGTTCTCCTGTTGGCGCGGCTCATCTCACATGGGCGCGTTTTTGTCCAGCAGGGGCTTTCAGGTAGGCTCGACCGGCCACATTGCATCCAGACGTTCAAGCCCGGCTTTGATCAGTTCACGCAGCACGTCGAGATCGATATCCGGCAGCTTGTTCACATAAAGGCAGGATTTACCCAGCTTGTGCTTGCCCAGCCTCGATAAGATGTCGCTGAAATCAGCATATCCCGGCATGATGTAGATGGAATGCGCAGCCTTACGCGGAGAAAACCCGGTTGCCAGAAAATCCCCCTCGCGCCCTGACGCATAGCGATAGTGATATCGGCCATAGCCGATAATCGACGGCCCCCACATTACTGGTTCATATCCGGTGATTTCTCGAAACAGCCTGTCCAGCACCTGCGCCTCTTCCGCTTTGCGCGCAGGCTGTACTGCCGTCAGAAAATCGGCGACGTTTTGCCCAGTGGGAACCGTTTTGTTCTGAGTTTGCGGCATGAACAAAAATTAACACGTAATGTTCATCCACGCAGCCCATGTAATGCGTCTATAACTGGCAAGCGACCCACGCCGAGCTAATTCCAATACTGGCGTTCTGACAGGGAGACATCGACATGACCATCAAATTGACACGCAGAGCTGCTCTGGGTGCAGCAGCGGCATTGCCTTTTGCATCAGCAGCAGCCCCGGTTCTGGCGGCAGGTGAGGCGGCCAAGGCAAATTCGACTATAGCCAAATCCTTCAAGCTGGGTGATTTCACCGTTACAACTTTGCTGGACGGCAGCGTCCCCCGCGACGATCCAAAGGCGCTTTTTGCTGCGGACGTGGCCGATGATGAATTTGCGGCTGTCTCGGCCGAAAACTTCATCCCCACTAACGTCGCACAGTTCTTCTTTACCCCCACGCTGGTTCATACCGGTTCGGAACTGGTGTTGTTCGACACAGGTCTGGGGCAAGGTGGGATCCAGGCCGCGCTGGCTGATGCAGGCGTCACACCCGATCAGGTTGATGTGGTGGTGATTACCCACATGCATCCCGACCATATCGGCGGCATGACGACAAATGACGCGCCGACATTCGCCAACGCTCGATTTGTGACCGCCGCTCCGGAATATGATTTCTGGTCGGCGCTGGAAGCAGGGAACCGCGTCGGAGATATGGTGGCGGCGAAGGTCACACCTCAGGCCGAGAAGATGACTTTCCTGGAAGATGGCGGAGAGGTTGCTTCGGGGATCACGGCCGTCGCTGCCTATGGGCATACACCCGGCCACACGGTCTACCATCTTGAAAGCAACGGCCAACGACTGGTGCTGACGGCGGATTTGGCAAACCACTATGTCTGGTCTTTTGCACACCCTGAATGGCCGTTCAGCTTTGACATGGATGCAGCCGCCGCAACGGCATCTCGCCGAAATGTGCTGGGAATGCTGGCTGCGGACAAAGTGCCGATGATCGGCTATCACATGCCCTTCCCGGCAGCCGGATATGTTGAAACCCGAGGCGACGGGTTCCGGTTTGTTCCGGTCAGCTATCAGATGATGGGCTAAGCCCTAATATCCAGGGTCCGGCCGCACTTTTGAGCCATCCGTGAAACGGGACAGGCGAAAGGCGGTCGGATCAACACAAGGTGTGGTTCCGGTAACCAGATCAGCCGTCAGGCGTCCAGCACCGGGGCCAATGCCAAACCCATGGCCGGAAAATCCGGTCGCAATATGCAGGCCAGGGATTTCATCAACCTGCGAGATGACCGGGATTGCATCGATCATTCCGGCCCAGCTTTGGACGATTTCTGCCCCATCCAACGCAGGCAGCGCCTTTCGGGCGCTGGCCCATGCCCGCCGCAACACTCTTTGCGAAGGTTCGGGATCCAGAACACGGCAATGCTCGAACGGGGTCACATCGGTTGGTACCCAGGCCTTTTCCTGTTTGGCCTCGGTCACCCAGCGACCGGACAATCGAAACCTCAGCGAGCGCCACTCTTGCCGAAAGGCGGGCAGAAACTGTTTCGCAAGGCGAAAGCTTTCAGGGACGATATCCACAGTGTTCTCATGCCCCGAGGCGATGGTATATCCCCCGTCCGCGCGTTTCCGGATGGCAAACGCATCGCTCCACAGCGACACGTCAGGCCCTGCCTCTACCGGTGAGGTGCGCATGACGGTGTTCAGCACCTTGAGCTGGGGCAGATCGATCCCGGCATTGCCTGCAAACAGACGCGACCATGCCCCGCCTGCAAGCACGACTTGGCTGCAACTTACGCGCCCACGCTCAGTGAAAACGCCAGCGATCCGACCGGCCTCAAGATCAACACTCCGGACTGCACATTGCGTCATGATTGCGGTGCCGCGTTCACGGGCGGCCTCGGCGATGGCGGGTGCCGCCCACTGCGGCTCGGCGCGACCATCCTGCGGCATGTAGAGGCCCGCGCGCAGCTTCATAGCGCTGTTTGGTAATAGCTTTTCCAGTTCAGGCCCGGACACCATGCGTGCACCAGTTTGCAGCCCTTCAACATGCTGCAACCATCGCGCCAGATTTGCCTCATCCCTTGAACCCGATGCTCCGAATACGATCCCCGATTGGGTGTACCCCGTCGCCCGACCAAGCCGTGCATCCAGCCCTTTCCAAACCCGGATCGCCTCTTGCATCAGGGAAATTTCGCGCGGATCACGTGTGCCCAGCCGAACCCAGCCCCAATTGCGTGAACTTTGTTCGCCCGCTATTCGGCCTTTCTCGCACAACAGAACGGAAACACCACGCTCAGCCAGTTCAATGGCTGTCGAGGTTCCAATGATTCCACCGCCAATTACGACAACATCTACGTGTTTAGGGAGTAAAAGATCAGATTCGACGGGTGTCGGAGTAGGGCCAGGCATCAACCGCTCGGTGCTAATTCGTCAGAGCGTCATCCAGCCTGAAGACGATTGCACTGGCAATGTGCAAACGCCGTTGTTCCCGCCAATTGCAGGAACCTGTGGCCAATCGGCCAACGCGCGGCGATTCCCGCCGCACATAACCTTCAGATCAGGCAGCGCCGGACAATTGCGCCCACTTTTGACGCAGCACCGAGCTTAGCCCTTGTTCAGTTTTTGTCGCGATCGATTCCTGCGACTGCAGAACCGGGAATTCCGGTCGCAAAAGCGATGTGCCGGATGCCGTCTGCGACGCAGGCACCTCTTGGCACATGATATCCGCAATCGCTGCATCAACGGCTGCTTCATCAAGTTCAAGAGGACGAGATTCCATCGGCTTCAACAGCGACGGAGAATGAAGAGGTTTATCGTACCCATTCGTCATTTTACCACCAATACCTTTACTGACATCCCAAACACGGATGCCCTTTCCAGCTTAACAATCCAGATCGTTGGGTCTGAAAATGGCAGGCCAACCTACCGGATTGCGTCACACCCGCCCCATATGAGGCGAACCCCTGTCACAAATGTGGCAAAAAAGGGACCCGCGCACAAGTCAAACCTGAGTTTTCATCGCACAAACAACGGCGTAGCAGTTACAATGGAATTCTGATCGTGCCATTGGTTCGTAAATCGCAACAATATCGCCGCGGGCACTGAGAACAGTGCTTACTTCCGATCTCGCCAGCGATTCACGATGGGGTATCGGCGATCCAGCCAGAAGGCCCTCGGCGTCAGTCGAGTGCCCGGTGCAGATTGGAAGCGCTTGTATTCACTGATGTAAATTAAATACTCAACGCGCCGCGCCTCAGCCTCATCGAAACCAGCCGCAACGCAATCGGCTATCGAGCCCTCCTGATCCACCAGTATGTCCAGAATGGCGTCCAGCACCGGGTAATCCGGCAGGCTGTCGCTATCTTTCTGATCCTCACGCAGTTCGGCACTCGGCGGCTTGTCGATGACCGAAGGACGAATGACCTCTCCTTGCGGGCCCATCATCCAATCGCGGTGATTGGCGTTGCGCCAACGGCAGGTTTCAAACACACGGGTCTTGTACAGGTCTTTGATCGGGTTATAGCCACCGTTCATATCGCCATAGATGGTGGCATACCCCACCGCGACCTCGGATTTATTGCCGGTGGTCAGCAGCATCTCGCCAAACTTGTTCGAAATCGCCATCAGCAATAAGCCACGCAGGCGCGACTGAACGTTTTCTTCGGTCAAATCCTCATCGCGCCCGGCAAACAGCGGCGCAAGCGTGTTGGTCACCGCGGTCCGGCCTTCGGAAATCGGCACGAAATCATAGTGAACACCCAGCGCCTTGGCGACGGCTTCGGCATCATCCAAAGAGCTTTGGCTGGTATATTCCGAAGGCAGCATCACGCAGCGCACATTGTCCGAACCGATGGCATCAACCGCAATCGTTGCAACCAGTGCCGAGTCGACGCCCCCTGATAGGCCAAGCACCGCCTTTTTGAAGCCGGTTTTATCCATGTAGTCACGCAGGGACTGGACCATCGCGCGATAGTCCTGCTCCCACTCATCCGGCTGCGGAACCACCTCGGCAAGATCGATTTGCCAGCCGTCTTTTGTGCGCAACAGGTCAATGTTTTGTACCGCCTCATCAAAGACGGGCATGCGAAACGCAAGTTCTCCGCCGGGGTTCAGGCCAAAGGTGGCACCGTCAAAAACCTGATCATCCTGACCGCCGACCATGTTCAGATAGATCACCGGCAGGCCTGTCTCGACCGTGCGGGCCACCATATGGTTCAGCCGGATATCGTATTTGTTGCGGAAATAGGGCGACCCGTTGGGGATCAGCAGAAACTCGGCTCCGGTTTCCTCGAGCGTTTCGGCGACATCTTCGTGCCAGCCATCCTCGCAAATCGGGCTCCCGATGCGGACATTGCCCACTGCATAAGGCCCACCCATTGGGCCCGCGTCATACAAACGGACTTCGTCAAAGACGGTCTCGTTCGGTAAATGATGTTTGAGAACCTTGCTGACAATCTTCCCACCCCGAAGGATGAGGTATGCGTTATAGAGCTTTTCGTCCTCGACCCATGGGCCACCGATCGCCAGAGCAGGGCCATTGGTGCAGTCTTCCGCCAGCGCCTGTACGGCCCGCATGGCCGCTCGGTGGAACACTGGCTTCATCACCAAATCCTGAGTGTTGTAGCCGGTGATGAACATTTCAGGCAGTGCTACCAGATCGGCCTGTGCTTCGCGCCCCTTCCGCCAAGCTGCTGCAGCCTTTGCGGCATTGCCTTCGATATCCCCAACAGTTGGGTTCAATTGCGCCAGAGTGATGCGGAAACGGTCGGCCATTTTGCCCTCTTGCCCTCGTCAGTCCTTCAGGGATTTAACAGATCACAGCGCAAGTGAAAGGCAAATGCGGCAAAACCCGTTGCTCTGCCCCCGACGGTATCCTAGTTTTGCGCCAACACGTCATAAGAGCCGCAGGCAGGTACAAATATGAAAGCGATCCGCACATCCATTACCGCTGCTACATTTGCCATGCTGGCACAATTTGCGTCAGCGCAACAAAACGATCAGGTCAGAATAGCCGATGACGACGTCGGAGGTGTCTACGAAGGCACTTTCGAGAACGGCCTGAGGCACGGCACCGGGACTTATCGGCTACCGAGCGGGTTCGAGTATTCCGGGCAATGGATCGAAGGTGAAATCCAGGGGCAAGGCGTTGCCCGCTACACCAATGGCTCAATCTACGAAGGCGAGTTCGTCAAGGGCCAACCAGAGGGTCGCGGCAAGATTACATATGCCGATGGGCAAACCTATGAAGGCGAATGGTCCAATGGCGCGATCAATGGCGCGGGCATTGCAGAATACATCAATGGCATGCGGTATGAGGGCACGTTCAAAGAGGCTCAGCGCCACGGTCAAGGTATCCTAACCGGTCCTGACGGATACGTCTATGATGGCGACTGGGTCGATGGCCGCAAGGAAGGCACGGCCAAGATCATCTATGCCGATGGCAGCACCTATGAGGGCGACGTCAAGGCTGGCAAGCGCAATGGCACCGGCAGTCTGAACCTCGCTGGCGGGATGTCCTATTCCGGCGAATGGGTCGACGATCAAATGACAGGTAACGGGCGCTTGGCCCTTCCCAATGGGGATGTCTATGAGGGTGCTTTGGTCAGCGGGCGGCGTCAGGGTGAAGGCAAGGTTACCTATGCCAGCGGTGCGGTGTACGTGGGCAATTTCGCGGATGACCTACGCGACGGGCAAGGGACCTTTACCGGTCCTGACGGTTTTCGCTATTCTGGCGAATGGTCTGATGGTCAGATCGCCGGCCTAGGCGAAGTGACCTATGCGGATGGGTCCGTTTATGTGGGCGATTTTTTGGACGATCTGCAGCACGGCAAAGGCCGCACGACTTATCCAAACGGCACTATCTATGATGGTGACTGGGTCGCTGGCGTGTTTGAAGGCACAGGAACCGCAACATATCCCAATGGCACGGTCTACACGGGCCACTTCAAAAATGCGCGCAGCCATGGCAAGGGCGTACTGACCTTCGCCAACGGCTATCGCTATGATGGGGATTGGGTAGATGGCGTCCGACAAGGCAAAGGCAAAGCCACATTTCCTGATGGAACCATCTACGATGGCGACTTTCTGGATGGTCAACGCCACGGTGTAGGTACGCTGACCCGCCCTGGTGGCTTCAGCTATTCGGGTGAATGGTCCGAAGGGAAAATCAACGGCGCAGGGACGGCAACCTATGAAACCGGCGACGTTTATGAGGGCAATTTCCTGGATAACAAACGCCACGGAGAAGGCACTATGCGGTTCGCCGGTGGTGAGGTCGAAACGGGCGTCTGGGAGAACGATACACTCGCGCGTGAAGCCGAGACTGCAACTGAAACGCCTGCGCCAGAACCAGAGCCTGCGCCGTCAGAACCCGAATCCAACGCGGATACCACGGATACAAGCGACGGCTAGGCGCGACCTACCAGGGCACGCGTTGCCCAGCCCAATCGTAGAACCCACCCGTATCGGCAGGTGAAAGCCCCGCGATCACTGCAAGCAAATTCTGCGCCGCCGCCTCAGGCTCGACCGCTGGATGGCGTCCCAGATATTTCTGCGTGAATGCCGTCTTGACCGTGCCGGGATGCAACGCGACACAGATCGCTTGTTTGTGGGTGCGCGCCAGTTCATTTGCCGCCGTATGGACGATCTGGTTCACTGCGGCCTTTGCTGCGCGATAACTTACCCAGCCTCCCAACCGGTTATCTGCAATTGACCCAACGCGCGCCGATAAGACGACGATTGCCGATCGCCGGTCGCGCGGTAATAGTCTGTATGCCTGTTTAAGAACCAACGCCGGACCAACCGCATTCAGGGCAAACTGATCCATCATCGCGCGGGCAGACACCGCACGCATCGACTTTTCAGGTGCCGCCCCGTCAATCTCGAGCGCTCCGGTTGCGACAATAACTGCATCGAACGGCCCGGGGAGAGCCTCCAATATCTGTTCTGCCTTATCAGGGACACTCAGATCAAACCCATCCACAGATCGGGACAGACGCGTAACCTCAACACCCTGCACCTGCAATTGCGCGCTCAGCGCGCGTCCAATTCCGCCAGAGGCGCCAATAATCAATGCGGTTTCCATGGTTTCAGAGCTAGACGAAATCCCGGCACCTTCAACTGATTACTCAAATTCCACCCCTATTCATTTTCCCGCTTTTCATTCACGACCTGCGCTGTATAAGCTGGATGCATGATCAACCGCGCAGATATCGCTTTTGCTGACGCCGCCCAATGCGGTGCGTCGCTGCGTGGTCTACTGATCCTAATCCGCCTCTGAGCGTGCCATCCGGCGCGCCCGCTCAGAGGAGGACGCCAGCGCGCCAAGAGGCTTAGGACAGAAGAAGAAAGAGTACCCCATGACCTATGTAACCGACCAAGACCGCGTCTTGATCTTCGATACCACCTTGCGCGACGGCGAGCAGAGCCCCGGCGCGACCATGACCCATAACGAAAAGCTGGAAATTGCAGAGCTTCTCGATGAGATGGGGGTCGATATCATCGAGGCAGGTTTCCCGATCGCATCAGAAGGCGACTTCAAAGCGGTGTCCGAGATCGCCGAGCGGTCGAAAAACAGCCGCATCTGCGGCCTTGCGCGGGCGAATTTCGCTGATATCGATCGGTGTTGGGAGGCGGTGAAACACGCCGAGAAGAACCGGATTCACACCTTTATCGGAACTTCTCCGCTGCACCGCGCCATCCCGAACCTGACGATGGACGAGATGGCCGACAAAATCCACGAAACGGTCAGCCATGCGCGCAACCTGTGCGAAAACGTGCAGTGGTCGCCGATGGATGCGACCCGGACCGAATGGGATTACCTGTGCCGCGTGATCGAGATTGCGATCAAGGCGGGTGCTACCACGATCAACATCCCCGATACGGTTGGCTACACCGCCCCGGTCGAAAGCGCGGATCTGATCAAACGCCTGATTGAGACGGTGCCTGGCGCGGATGAGGTGGTTTTTGCCACCCATTGCCACAACGATCTTGGCATGGCGACTGCGAACTCGCTGGCTGCGGTCGCAGGGGGCGCACGGCAGATCGAATGCACGATCAACGGCCTGGGTGAGCGCGCAGGAAACACCGCGCTGGAAGAGGTCGTGATGGCCCTGCGCACGCGCAATGACATCATGCCATGGCATACAGGCATCGATACGACCAAGATCATGCACATCTCGCGGCGGGTGGCGACCGTTGCAGGCTTCCCGGTCCAGTTCAACAAGGCCATTGTCGGCAAGAACGCCTTTGCCCATGAAAGCGGCATCCATCAGGATGGAATGCTGAAGAACCGCGAAAACTTCGAGATCATGCGGCCCGAAGATATCGGGCTGTCGGGCACGTCTTTGCCATTGGGCAAGCACTCAGGCCGCGCCGCATTGCGGGATAAATTGGAAACGCTGGGTTATGAGGTTGGGGACAACCAGCTTAAGGACATTTTCGTCCGGTTCAAGGATCTTGCCGACCGCAAGAAAGAGGTCTTTGACGATGACCTGATCGCCCTGATGTCGCTGGACGACGACGATGATCGCCTGCAACTGGTGTCGATGAAAGTGACCTGCGGCACCAGCGGGCAGGCTGAATCGACCGTCGAATTGGAGTTCGATGGCAAAGACGTCATCGCGACCGAACACGGCGATGGTCCGGTTGACGCGACCTTCAAAGCGATCCGCGCAATCTATCCGAACAAGGCGCATCTGCAGCTGTATCAGGTGCATGCCGTCACTGAAGGCACGGACGCTCAGGCGACGGTTTCGGTGCGCTTGGAAGAGGATGGAATGATCGCGACTGGCCAATCTGCCAACACTGACACGGTTGTTGCCTCGGCCAAAGCCTATATTCACGCGCTGAATCGTCTGATCATGCGGCGCGAAAAAGCAGGCCCCGGGGCCGACGCACGCGAGATCAGCTATAAAGACCTGACCTGATCAAAGGGCGAAACGCTCCCGCACCCGCGGCGGCCCGGCTTCGCCGACCCTTCTTGGGTTTTGGGCCCGGCAGCGCGCCTCTGGCGCGCTGCCGGGCCCAACGCGTTTGACGGCATCTTTGATGCAGGCAAACGGAGCGGGAGAATTTACACTGCGCTCAAAGTGTTCAGAGTTCCGCGAACATCTGGGACAGCCGATGTGTTTCCTCTTCGATCCCAAAGGGCGCATTCAGTATGAACATTCCCGATCCGACCATGCGGTGGCCTTCACGTGCCGGAGGAAATGTAATCTCATGGCAAATCGTTTTTGGATATCCAGCGGATTTCAGCGACGAGATCATCGCCTTATGACGCGCATCCGTCAGGATTGGATACCAAAGTGCGATCACCCCAACATTCCACTTGCGATGCAGCTTGGCGATAAGCCCGGGCATGCGATCATACTCGGCCTTTACTTCATAGCTGGGATCAATCAGCAACATCCCCCGCCTTGGCGTTGGCGGCAGCCGGGAATGCGCCAAGTCAAAGCCATCCTGCTGATAGACCTTGGCTCCGAACGGAGATAGCGTCAATGACAGCGCCGCATGCTCTTGCGGATGCAACTCGGCAAAGTGCAGGCTATCCTGCTCGCGTAGCAAATTGGCCGCGATCAGTGGTGATCCGGGATAGGCCTGCGCCCCATGGCGAGCCTGTACGGCCTGCAACACCTGTGCCAGCGGGTGATCCGGGTCAAACCACCCCTCTCGTTGTGCCCGCGCGATACCGGCGGCTGCTTCGCCCGTCCGAACCGCTTCGGCCGCATCAAGCTGATATAACCCGCGCCCCGAATGCGTTTCGATATAGCTGACTGGTTTGTCCTTCTGGGTCAGATACTGCAGCGTCCACGCCAATAATGTGTGCTTTTGTACATCAGCCAGATTTCCTGCGTGGTAAATGTGTTGATATGAGAGCATCTTGCCTTCTAAAGTCCCCATCAATAAGGCGGAAAGGTGCTGACTGTCGCGGAATCAGCCCTTTAACCGGGCGAGTTGGCACCCTATAAGGCATCCGTCCCGGAACCGTCGAGTCGCGGGCAGTGGAAATTCTGATAAACGGGATCAGTGAAAATATGGGCATCTTTGGCAATCTGGGCGGCCTGTTCTCAGCAGACATGGCAATTGACCTCGGGACGGCGAACACGCTGGTTTATGTCAAAGGGCGCGGCGTGATCCTGTCGGAACCTTCGGTTGTGGCGTATCACGTCAAGGACGGTGTGAAGAAAGTTTTGGCCGTTGGGGAAGATGCCAAGCTGATGCTGGGCCGGACCCCGGGTTCAATCGAAGCGATCCGTCCAATGCGCGAAGGTGTCATCGCCGATTTCGACACTGCCGAAGAGATGATCAAGCATTTTATCCGCAAGGTGCACAAACGCTCGACCTTCTCGAAACCAAAGATCATCGTCTGTGTCCCGCATGGTGCAACACCAGTTGAAAAACGCGCGATCCGCCAGTCGGTTCTGTCTGCAGGTGCGCGACGCGCGGGCCTGATTGCCGAACCGATTGCAGCTGCGATCGGTGCGGGCATGCCGATCACCGACCCGACTGGCAACATGGTCGTTGATATCGGCGGCGGCACCA
Organism: Ruegeria sp. CE9; assembly: GCF_056537425.1. NCBI lineage: Bacteria > Pseudomonadati > Pseudomonadota > Alphaproteobacteria > Rhodobacterales > Roseobacteraceae > Ruegeria > Ruegeria sp. CE9. The sequence goes on from NZ_JBQFRO010000002.1 coordinate 64,043, forward strand.
CCGAGGTCGCGGTTCTGTCGTTGGGTGACATCGTTTATGCTCGTTCGGTCCGCGTGGGCGGTGACCGGATGGACGAGGCCATCATTTCGTATCTGCGTCGCCAGCAGAACTTGCTGGTTGGTGAATCCACCGCCGAACGCATCAAGACCACCATTGGAACAGCCCGGATGCCCGATGATGGGCGTGGGCAGTCGATGCATATCCGAGGCCGCGATCTGTTGAACGGCGTGCCTAAGGAAATCGAGATCAGCCAGGCTCAGGTGGCCGAAGCACTGTCCGAGCCCGTTCAGGCGATCTGCGAGGCGGTGATGACCGCGCTGGAAACCACACCGCCCGATCTGGCGGCTGATATCGTCGACCGCGGCGTCATGCTGACCGGTGGCGGTGCGCTGTTGGGCGATTTGGATCTGGCTCTCCGCGAACAGACCGGGCTGGCCGTGTCAATCGCTGATGAAAGCCTGAATTGTGTGGCTTTGGGCACCGGAAAGGCGCTTGAATACGAAAAACAACTGCGCCACGCGATTGACTACGATAGCTAAGGCGCGCACCTTATTGGGGTGAGAACTCGGGCACGAGCAGCACGGGAAGGTAACCTGTGGCAAAGGACCGATCACAGCGCGATGAATATACGACACCCCTGCGCCGGTTGTTGCTGGGGATTGTTGTTTTATGCCTGCTTGGTATTTTCCTCGTCTGGCGCATTGACAGCCCGCGAGTCGAACGATTCCGAGCTCAGGTGCTCGACACGGTTGTACCCTCTATGGAGTGGGCAATGGTGCCTGTTACGGCGCTGGTGAACCTGTCTCGTGATTTTCAAAGCTACCAACGCCTCAGCGAACAGAACCAGGAATTGCGCAGCGAATTGCGGCTGATGCGCGCGTGGAAAGAGGCCGCGCTGCAGCTGGAACAGGAAAACGCCCGCCTGCTGGATTTGAACAACGTGCGGCTTGATCCGCGCCTGACCTACGTAACCGGTGTGGTGATGGCAGATAGCGGTTCGCCGTTCCGGCAATCGGTTCTTCTGAACGTGGGTGAGCGAGACGGCATCAGGGATGGCTGGGCGACCATGGACGGAATTGGCGTTGTCGGACGCATTTCGGGCGTTGGGGCGGATACAGCCCGCGTCATCCTGATGACCGATGCTTCAAGCGCGATACCTGCGACCATCCAGCCCTCGGGCCAGACAGCTCTGATAACCGGCGACAACAGTGCCACGCCCACGGTCGAGTTTCTGGAGAACCGAGAGCTTGTGCGCCCGGGTGACCGTGTTGTGACTTCAGGCGATGGCGGCGTGTTTCCTGGCGGGCTGCTGATCGGACAAATCGCCGTTGATCCGGGCGGCCGGTTGCGCGTGCGTTTGTCGGCGGATTTCGAGCGGCTGGAATTTCTGCGCGTGCTGCGGTTCCAATCTGCCCCACCAATCACCGATTCAGGGGACATTGTCGGCCCCCGCCGACCCGAGGCATCATTGACCCCGGCTGAGGTTAGCGATGGATAGGGCGGTTACTCACCTTTGGGCCAAACGCGGTCTCTATGTTGCTTTGGCAATACTCGTGGTGTTCTTGCACCTGCTTCCGCTGGATGCAAAACCAGACCGTTTGCCGTTTCCTGACGTATTGATCGCGCTCACCTATGCATGGGTGCTGCGGCGATCCGAATATGTCCCGGTTCTGATCATCACCATCGTCATGTTTATGGCCGATTTGCTGCTACAACGCCCTCCGGGCCTGTTGGCCGCGCTGGTGGTGCTTGGCGCGGCTTACTTGCGCACCGCAGCGCCAGGCATGCGGGATGCAGGATTTGTCAGCGAATGGACAACTGTCGGAGCGGCCATCGCCACCGTCTTCGTGCTCGATCGTTTGATCCTTGCGATCCTGTCCGTGCAGCAAGCGACGTTGGGACCGGTGGTCATTCAAGTGTTCATGACGATTGCTATATATCCACTGATGGTTTTGCTTAGCCAGACCGCATTTGGTGTGCGGCGTAAATCAGTCGCGGACAACGGAACGGCAAGGGTGCGGCCATGAAGCAGCGCAAACCCAAACCACAAGGTCTTGCATATAAGAGGCTGCCGCGCCGCGCCCTGATCCTTGGCGGGTTACAGACCGCCTTTATCGGGGGGCTGGCGGCCCGTATGCGTTTCATGCAGGTGGATCAGGCAGACGAATACCGTCTGTTGGCCGAAGAAAACCGGATCAATATTCGCCTGATCCCACCCACCCGAGGCCGGATCTATGATCGCAACGGGCAGATAATCGGCCAGAACTCACCCTCCTATCGCATCGTCATCGTGCGAGAAGATGCAGGCGACATTGATGAGGTCTTCGCCAAGCTGTCTAATCTGATCCCGCTGACCGAGGATGAGATCGAGCGTGCCAAAACCGAGATGCGCCGATCAGCCCCTTTCCTGCCCGTCACGCTGGCCGATCAGGTGACGTGGGAGGATATCTCAAAGGTCGCGGTCAACGCCCCTGCCCTGCCCGGCGTCACACCCGAAGTGGGTCAAACTCGGCAATACCCGCGATATGAGGATTTCGCGCATATTGTCGGGTATGTTGGCCCGGTCAGCGACTATGACCTGAGCCAGATCGAAGACCCGGAGCCTGTGCTGCGCATCCCCCGGTTCCAAATCGGCAAGGTTGGTCTGGAAGCCAAGCAGGAATTCGAGTTGCGCGGCAGGGCTGGATCAAAGCGGGTTGAGGTCAACGCCACCGGGCGTGTCATGCGTGAACTGGACCGTCAAGAGGGTCAACCGGGCGCAGATCTGCAGCTTTCCGTGGACGCGGATCTGCAACAATATGCACAGGCGAGGCTGGCCGGGGAAAGTGCGGCTGCCGTAGTCATTGACTGCGAAACCGGCGATCTGCGGGCAATGGCCTCGGCACCCAGTTTCGATCCGAACCTGTTTGTGCGCGGCATCTCGGTTGCGGATTACCAGTTTCTAACACAGGATAAATATCGCCCGCTGGCAAACAAGACTGTTCAAGGAACTTATCCGCCCGGTTCAACCTTCAAGATGGTCACGGCCTTGGCCGCACTTGAGGCAGGCGTTATTGGCCCCGGCAACACAGTCTACTGCCCCGGCCACCTGAAGGTTGGCAGCCGCCGCTTCCACTGCTGGAAACGCGGCGGGCACGGGATGGTAGACCTAAATACGTCGCTCAAGCGGAGCTGCGATGTTTATTACTACGATGTGGCGATAAAGGTCGGCATCGACAAAATCTCTGAGATGGCGCGCACCCTTGGTCTGGGTGTCAAGCACGACATCCCAATGTCCGCCGTTCGCGCAGGTTTGGCCCCCAATCAGGAATGGAAACAAAGGACCCATGGCGAGGACTGGTTGATCGGTGATACGGCCAACGCATCGATCGGGCAGGGCTTTATGCTGGCCTCGCCAATGCAATTGGCCGTAATGACTGCGCGGATCGCCACCGGGCGCGCTGTTGCACCCCGTTTGGTGCGATCAATCGACGGCATCGAACAGCCAACAGGTGCCGGTGACCCGCTAGAGATCAACCGTACAAACCTGCGGTATATTCGCGAGGCGATGTGGTCGGTGTCGAACGATCGGCGCGGCACAGCCTATCGCAGCCGCATCATCGCCGATGATTTCCGTATGGCGGGCAAAACGGGCACCAGCCAGGTGCGCAATATTACCAAGGCGGAACGCGCGGCAGGTGTGATCCGCAATGAAGACCTTCCTTGGGAACGGCGCGACCATGCCCTGTTCGTCAGCTTTGCGCCTTACGACAATCCCAAATATGCGATCGCGGTTGTGGTCGAGCATGGGGGCGGTGGCTCTAAGGCGGCGGCCCCCGTCGCGCGGGACATCATGCTTCAGGCGCTATACAACGGCACCCCACCGCTCGAAGCCTACCCGGTCGCTGATCGAGAGCGCATCAAGGAACAACAAAAACGGCTTGAGGGCGACCGCCGCCCCAAAGCGCGTCCCGACGCAAAGGATCGCGCATGAGCTATCTTGAATACGCCGTCAAATCCACGCCATCAGGCTTCAGCAAATTCCTGTATATGAATTGGCCGCTGACGCTGTTGCTGATCAGCGTCGCCAGTGCTGGCTTCCTGATGCTCTACTCGGTCGCGGGTGGATCCTGGACGCCATGGGCCGAACCGCAGATGGAGAGGTTCGGGCTGGGTCTGGCGGCCATGTTCATCATCGCCTTGGTACCGATCTGGTTCTGGCGCAACATGTCGGTTGTGGCCTATCTGGGCTCGATCGGTCTACTGATTGTTGTCGAGTTGTTTGGCACCATTGGCATGGGCGCACAGCGCTGGATTGACTTGGGGTTCATGCGGCTCCAACCCTCAGAGGTGATGAAAGTTGCGCTGGTGATGGTGCTGGCCGCCTATTACGATTGGTTGCCCGCGCATAAAACCTCGCGCCCGATTTGGGTAATTATCCCTGTCCTACTGATCCTGATCCCCACCTTCATGGTGCTGCGGCAGCCTGATCTTGGCACCTCGATCCTGTTGCTGGCAGCGGGTGGTGGCCTGATGTTCCTGGCTGGTGTTCACTGGGCCTATTTCGCTGCGGTGATCGCGGCTGGGGTTGGTCTGATTGCAACCGTGTTCAACAGCCGTGGGACGGAATGGCAGCTTCTCAAGGACTACCAGTTCAGGCGCATCGATACCTTTCTTGATCCCTCGACAGACCCGCTTGGGGCGGGGTATCATATCACTCAGTCCAAGATTGCACTGGGTTCAGGCGGCTGGAATGGGCGCGGTTTCATGGAAGGCACGCAATCACGTCTGAACTTTCTGCCCGAGAAACACACCGATTTCATCTTCACCACTCTGGCCGAAGAGTTCGGCTTTGTTGGCGGCATCACCCTGCTGATCCTATACGGCATGATCCTGATCTTCTGCATGGTCACGGCATTGTCGACCAAGGATCGGTTCTCGTCTCTGGTGACACTGGGCATCGCGCTCAATTTCTTCCTCTTCTTTGCAGTCAATATGTCGATGGTGATGGGTCTGGCGCCGGTTGTCGGAGTACCGCTGCCCATGGTCAGCTATGGTGGTTCGGCAATGCTTGTGCTGATGGCTGCTTTCGGTATCGTGCAAAGCGCCCATATCCACCGCCCCCGTTGAAAGGTTCCCAATGCCCGCGAATATCCTGTTTTCCGCACGCGCCGGATTGTGGCCGGAGTACGAGCCTTTGCTGCGCCAGCACCTGGCAGACGCGGGGCTGGATTATCACTTGGCGACAGATATCCCAGCGGATCAGGTCGATTACGTGATCTATGCCCCAACCGGGCCACTACAGGATTTCACACCATACACGCGTCTCAAGGCGGTGCTGGGCCTCTGGGCCGGGGTCGAGAAAATCGCGGGCAATGAAACCCTGACGGTTCCGCTGACACGGATGGTCGACGAAGGGCTGACGCAGGGCATGACCGAATGGGTGGTCGGGCACGTGCTGCGCTATCATCTTGGGATGGATCAACATATCACACAGCAGGATGGCACGTGGTTGCCAGAGGCGCCACCGCTTGCCTCGCAACGCACGGTCTGCATCCTGGGTTTGGGCACTTTGGGAGAGGCCGCTGCCCGCGCATTGGTGGCGTTGAATTTCAATGTCACCGGATGGAGCCGCACCGCAAAGGATATCCCCGGCGTGACCTGCCTGCATGGTGCTAACGGGCTGCGCGAGGCGTTGTCGCAAGCCGAGATCGTGGTTCTATTGCTGCCCGATACCCCAGCGACCGAGAATACGCTCAACGCTGAAACGCTCGCCCTATTGCCGAAAGGGGCCAAGATCATCAATCCGGGGCGTGGGCCGTTGATCGAAGACGATGCCATGCTGGCGGCGTTAGATTCCGGTCAGGTTGGGCATGCCACGCTGGACGTGTTTCGCACTGAACCCTTGCCGTCCGAACACCCGTATTGGGCGCATCCCAACGTTACCGTAACGCCGCATATCGCCTCGGAAACCCGCCCCATCACTACAGCAAAGGTGGTTTGCGAAAACATCCGCCGAGGTGAGGCAGGAGAGCCATACCTGCACCTCGTTGATCGGGACCTAGGCTACTAGGCTGCAATCAATCCGCGACCTTTCAGCAGGGCTTCGACGCCGGGTAGGCGACCGCGAAAGGCAAGATACAGGTCTTCGGCCTCGCGCGATCCTCCGGTAGATAAGATGTTGTCCTCCAACGCTTTGGCCCGTTCCGGATCAAACGCACCGCCTGCTTCCTCGAAGGCGGCGAACGCATCGGCATCCATGACCTCGGACCACATGTAGCTGTAATAGCCAGAGCTATAGCCGTCGCCTGCAAACACATGCGCGAAATGCGGTGTTGCATGACGCATGCCGATCGCTGGGGGCATGCCGATCTCAGCCAGAACTTCGGCCTGTCTCGCCATCGGGTCAGCAGGTGCCGTTCCATTATGGAATGCCAGATCTACAAGTGCCGAGGCGACATATTCCACCGTCTGAAATCCCTGATCGAAATTGGCGGCCTTCAGCACTTTCTCCAGCATCTCCTGCGGCATCGGCTCATCGGTTTCGGCGTGGGTTGCAAATTCGGCCAAAACCTCAGGCACTTCAAGCCAGTGTTCATAAAGCTGGCTTGGCAGCTCCACGAAATCCCGCGCGACGGATGTGCCCGAGATGCTTTCATAGGTCACGTTGGACAGCATTTGGTGCAGGGCGTGGCCGAATTCGTGGAACAGCGTTCTCGCATCGTCATATGACAGCAGCGCTGGGTCACCTTTGGCAAAGTTGCAGACATTGATCACGACCGGGGCTTGCTCTTTCGGGAATTTCGCCTGCCCACGCATCGCGCTGCACCATGCACCCGAACGCTTCGATCCGCGGGCGAAATAATCGCCGATGAAGACGGCAATGTGCTGGCCGTTCCGCGTGACCTCCCACGCACGACAGTCGGGATGGTAGAGAGGTACATCCAGTGGCGTAAATTCCAGCCCGAACAGACGGTTGGCGCAGGCAAACGAGGCCTCGATCATCCGGTCCAGTTGCAAGTACGGCTTCAGCGCGGCCTCATCCAGATCATGCTCGGCCTTGCGCCGTTTTTCGGCATAGTAGCGCCAGTCCCAGGTCTCCAACGGGCCATTAACACCCTCTTCCTGCATCATCTGCGTTAGCAGACCGGCATCCGCATCCGCGCGGGTTTTTGCGGGCTCCCAGACCTGCATCAATAGCTCGCGAACGCGATCCGGAGTTCGCGCCATTTCGGTTTCCAGCTTGTAGTCGGCAAAGCTGTCATAGCCGAGCAACTTGGCCCGTTCCTCTCGCAAGGCCAGAATCTCAGCCGCAATCTCGCGGTTGTCAGTCTCTCCGCCATTCGCGCCGCGCGCCGCCCAGGCACGATACGCTTTTTCCCTGAGATCGCGGCGAGGCGAAAACTGAAGGAACGGCACGATCAACGAGCGTGACAGGGTCACAACCGGGCCATCCGCGCCCTTTTCCTGACCAGCTGCGCGGGCCGCATCAACGACGAACCCCGGCAGTCCTTCCAGGTCTTCTTCGGTCAGGTCCATGAACCAATCGCGTTCATCCGCCAACAGGTTTTGTGTGAAGGACGTGCCCAATGATGCCAAGCGCGCCTTGATCTCTTGCATCCGTGCATCGTCATCGCCGGTCAGCGAAGCGCCTGCGCGCACAAACCCGCGATGCGACAGCATCAACACGCGCGCCTGTTCGTCCGTCAGTTCCAAGTCGCTCCGTCGATCCCACAGATCCGCCACCCGCTGAAACAGGTCTTTGTTCGAGGAAATCCGCGAGTAATGCGCCGCCAGTTTCGGGGAAAACGCGCGCTGCAGCTCCTCGCGCTTGGAGTTGCTGTCGGCACCCGCAACTGTGAAGAAGACCGACAGAACCTTGTCCATCTGTTCCCCGGCAGCCTCAAGTGCCTCGATCGTGTTGGCGAAGGTGGGCGTATCCGGATTTGCTGAAATCGCCGCGATCTCAGCATCATGCGCTTGCATCGCCTGTTCCAGTGCAGGGGCAAAATCATCGTCCGAAATCGTGGCAAACGGCGCGATTTCGAAGGGCGTGTTCCAGTCGGACAGGATCGGGTTGGTCATTGAGGTCTCCTTTGACCTCATAGCTAAGACCGTGTGGCAGAATGATCCAGTGCTAGCCCGGATTTTGATCCCCTGAACCGCAAACCGGGCAGTCTGCGCGGCGCGCCAAGGTGATCTTGCGGCTTTCACCATAAAGCGCATCGTAGATCAGCATCTCACCCCGTAACGCCTGCCCGGCACCAGTGATCACTTTGATCGCTTCAACCGCCATCATCGAGCCAACCACGCCGGGCAACGGGCCGATCACACCCGCCTCGGCGCATGAGGGCGCAAGACCGGGGGCTGGCGCTTCGGGGAAAATGCACTGATAGCAGGGGCCCGAGGTGGCGGGGTCGAACACGCTCAGCTGTCCTTCCCATTGCGACAGCGCGCCCGAGATCAACGGTTTGCCCAGTGCCACGGCCGTTCGGTTGGCCAGATAACGGGTCTCGAAATTGTCGGTACCATCTAGGATAAGATCAAAGTCGGCGAATAGATCTGCGGCAATCTCTTCGGTCAGACGACGGTGATAGGGCAGGACCACCACATTGGGGTTCTGCGCCACCATGGCCTGCTGAGCCGAAAAAACCTTGGGCATGCCGATATCCGCATCGCGATGGATCACTTGCCGTTGCAGGTTGGCATTCTCGACCTCATCATCATCGATCACACCAATGGTGCCTACTCCGGCCGCGGCCAGATATTGCAGCGCGGGCGCGCCAAGGCCCCCGGCCCCGATCACCAGCACACGCGCCTGTTTCATCCGCTTTTGACCCGGGCCGCCAAGTTCGCGCAACACAATATGGCGGGCATAGCGTTCAAGTTCGGTTTCGCTGAATTGATCGGATGGCATGGCGGGCTCCGTCGTTGGGCCGGGCGCGGCGCGATTGCGCAACGCCTTGATGCCCCGCCCATAAAGCAGAACCAGCAGAGCCACGCCAGCGAGGATCAGCCACATCCCCGCAGACCCACCAGTCGCTTGGCGCAATGGATTGCCCTCGGGCAACACGAGTTGAGCAATGATCACGCCCGTCAGCAATGCGCCAACAGAAACCATCCGCGCGTTGCGCGACACGCCAGCCATATAGCCGACGCCCCAAAGCCCGGCGGCCAAAATCAGAACCAGCAGCATCAGCCCCGACCGGTTGATCCGAACCCGCCCGCGCCGCGGTCGGTTTCACTGAGAACCTCAACACCTTCAAAAGTGGCATGCACAACAGGCGCAACAACCAACTGCGCGATACGCTCGCCATGTGTGATCTCGAACGGGTCCTGACCTGCATTCATCACGATCACACCCAGCGGGCCACGATAATCGCTGTCTATAGTACCCGGAGTGTTGGGCAAGGTAATCCCGTGCTTCAAAGCGAGGCCCGAACGTGGTCGCACCTGAACTTCATAGCCTTGCGGTATTTCGATCCGGAGGCCCGTGGGCACCAGCGCACGATGGCCCGGGTCTAGGGTAATCGATGCGCCATCCGGCAGGTTGGCACGCACATCTGCCCCGGCAGCGCCCGATGTTTCATAAGACGGCAAAGGCACCGACGGATCGGCCCCTTCCTCGCGGATCACACGAATTGCCACCATCACTGCACCTCTAGTCTTTTGGTTCTTGTTCGCTCAGCGCCTCAGCGATCCTGTTCGCCAACCGCTTTGCCACGTCGTCTTTACCCATGCGCGGCCATTCCTCGGCCCCTTCGTCAGAGATCAGGATCACAGCATTCTCGGACCCGCCCATGATGCCTGTCGCAGGGCTAACATCGTTCGCAACGATCCAGTCACACCCCTTACGGGTGCGTTTGGCGGTGGCGTGTTCGATCACATTATCCGTCTCAGCCGCAAAGCCCACAACCAAACCGGGCCGGTCCGTTTCCAGATGGGCAATGCGCTTGAGAATATCCGGGTTCTCGGCAAAGTTTAGCGCGGGCATTCCATCGCGGCTTTTCTTCAGCTTTTTGTCTGATGCGCCAGACACCCGCCAATCGGCCACGGCGGCCGCGAATATGCCTGCATCTACAGGAAGTGCCGCATCTACCGCATCTGACATCTGTTGTGCTGTTTCGACCCGCACAATATTCACCCCGTCAGGGGGTGGCACGTCAGCCGGGCCTGTGACAAAGGTAACTTCGGCCCCCAGCGCAGCCAGCGCACGGGCCACAGCCGTTCCCTGCGCGCCCGAGGATCGGTTGGCGATGTAGCGTACCGGGTCAATCGGCTCATGCGTGGGGCCGGAGGTCACCAGAATGCGCTTGCCTGCCAAGGGACCCGCCGCAAGTTGTGCTTCGATCGCAGCGACGATCTCCAGCGGTTCTGACATGCGGCCCGGGCCGTATTCACCGCAGGCCATATTACCCTCGTTCGGGCCGACAAACCGTACTCCATCCGCTTCTAGCTGCACTTGGTTGCGTCCGGTCGCTGGATGCTCCCACATACGAACGTTCATCGCGGGTGCGCACAGAACCGGCGTGTCGGTCGCCATCAGCAGGGTTGAGGCCAGATCATTCGCCAATCCGCCTGCCATCTTGCCCATCAGATCGGCAGTTGCAGGCGCAACCACGATTAGATCAGCCGAACGGGACAGTTGGATATGCCCCATCTCGGCCTCGTCGGTCAGGTCAAAGAGGTCTCGATAGACCTTCTCGCCAGCCAAGGCAGACACGGATAGCGGGGTCACAAACTCTTCGGCAGCGCGGGTCAGAACCGGCGTGACTGCCGCCCCGCGTTCCCGCAAGCGACGGATCAGGTCCAGCGACTTATAGGCCGCGATTCCACCGCCGATGATCAGCAGAATGCGTTTGGATGACAGCATGTTTCGCCCTTCCCGTCCCGGTCGGCCCTGACATTAGGCAACGCTGCCGGGCAGTTCCAGCAGTTAATTCTGCACCTCGAAGGCTTTGCAGGGGTCCTCACGCTCAGCCGCGGGGCTATCGATCACGGCGTCAAACTCTCCGTCCACTATCCCATCTTCGGATTGGCCCAGCACAAAGACCCTAAGACCCGGGCGCAGACGTGACAGAAATGTTGGAATACCGCGATCCTTTCGCGCGTGGCCGTTGCCGGTGATTACCGCAATCGGCCCGCCAGTCTCATCTGCGGCCTTCAAAATGGCACGGGCCAATACAGCATCGCGCAGCCGCTGAATCGCGACCATCTGCGGCAGCGCTTCGGCGGGCAAGGCATCACAATGCGCCGCCAGTTGCTCAGCCTCTCGTGCGGATTGCTCTTCAGCCGACAGCGGCACGGTCAGTCCGTATCTGGCCGCATCCGCACCCAATGCGGTGGCCGCCCCACGCTCCATCGCAGCGCGCGCGGCTGCTCTGGGGACCATCGCGCCGTAAACCGGCACGTTCGCCGCCTGAAAAACAGGGTAATACATACTGAGCGGAGGCCAGCCGGATTCGGCCCAACGCAGCATTCTAGACAGCTCATCTGGATTGGTTGCCGCTTTCTGCGCTAACCGCTGAGCCCCTTCTTCGGTCACCATTTCCCAGACAACCGCTGAAGGCTCTATCTCTCCAACCGCTTCGGCCTGAACAAGGTGATGCTGCGGGTTGTCATGAATCTCGCCCAGAATAACGACATCCGCCGAACGCATGTCGTCCAGTACATCCTGAGGAATAAGTTCATCCGCGCGGCTTGTTCCGGGCAAAGCCAAGAACACCGCGAAAGCTGCAAGAATCGCAATTGGTCTCATGCGAAGAAGTGTTGCACCTCGCGCGATTGCGCTTCAAGGTTCTTGCGCATCTTGATGAACGCCGCCGCCTCAAGCTGACGCACGCGTTCTTTCGACAGGCCAAGCTCCTGACCGAGGCTTTCCAGCGTTCTTGCGGGTTCACGCAACTTGCGTTCTCGCACGATAAATTGCTCACGATCGTTCAAGGCTTTCATCGCGGCCACCAGCCATTCGCGCAATTGCTGATTGTCATGGCTGTTCTCGACGGTTTCGGCGGCCTGTTCGCTTTCATCTTCCAGTGCATCGATCCATTCGCGCCCATCCTCGTCCGCCGATTGCACCGCGTTCAGCGAAAAATCCGATCCGGCAAGCCGACCCTCCATCATTTCCACATCCCGCAATGGAACACCGATTTCAGTGGCGATCATCTGATGTAACTGATGACGGTCCAAATCCAGACCTTCAGTCGCTGCTTCGCGCTCGAGCCGCGCCTGCACGCGGCGCATATTGAAGAACAGAGACTTCTGGGAAGAGGTCGAACCGGTACGCACCATCGACCAGTTGCGCATGACATAATCCTGAATGCTGGCCTTGATCCACCAGACCGCATAGGTGGAAAACCGAACGCCCCGATCCGGGTCAAACTTGTCGGCGGCTTTCATCAAGCCAAGGCCGGCTTCTTGAATCAGGTCGTTCATCGGCGCACCATAGCGCCTGAACTTCGCCGCCATTGAAATCGCCAACCGCATATAGGCAGTAATCAAACGATGCAGCGCTTGCTCATCCCGATCATCGCGCCACGCATAGGCCAGCCTTAACTCAGTCTCGGCATCCAGCAATTCCGCTTTCATTGCCTGCCGGGACATCGAAAAATCATGTGCGTTGTCCAGTGCCATGCAATTCTCCCCTTAATCACAGACTATGCGCCGGGCTTGCTTTGCCGACTCAGGGTCGATACGCAGAGCAAAACCGGGTGGATCACCAGAAAGGTAATAAAAGTGCATCCCGATTTAACCTTTGTCTTGGGCGGCGCGGCATCCGGAAAGTCCCTTTTTGCGGAGCAACTTGTTGTTACAACTGGGAAAAGGCGTGTTTATCTGGCGACTTCACAAGTGTTTGATGACGAAATGCGCCTAAAAATCAGGCAACATATTGCACAACGCGGCAGCGGATGGATGACAATCGAAGCGCCATTCGACCTCTCACCCGAACTTGCAAAGCTGACGGCTGATCAGGTTTGCCTGATCGATTGTGCAACCATGTGGCTGACAAATCACTTGCTTGCAGAGAATGATCTTGAGGACGCGCAGGCCAGACTTCTGAACGCGTTGACAAACTGCGCGGCGCAGATCGTCATTGTCTCAAATGAGGTTGGTCACGGGATTGTACCAGACAACGCGCTGTCCCGCCGCTTCCGCGAAGCGCAAGGTCGGCTAAATATTGCGCTGGCCGCGCAGGCCGATCGTGTTGTGCAGGTTACGGCGGGGCTGCCATTGGTTCTGAAAGGCGCGCCGCTGTGACTCGTCTGCATTTGGTGCGGCACGGCCCAACCCACGCAAAAACCATGGTGGGGTGGTCAGATATCCCGGCTGATCTGAGTGATCACGCTGCTATCGCCCGCCTCAACGAACATCTGCCATCGAACGCCGTTGTTGTCTCATCAGACCTATCGCGCGCAGTTGATACAGCAACTGCAATTCAAGCCAAGCGCCACCGCCTGCCACATCAAAGTGAACTGCGCGAAATCAATTTCGGCACTTGGGAGATGCGCCCCTTTGCCGAGATTGAAGCCGAAGACCCCGAACTGAGTTTTGCCTATTGGGACAACCCAGGCGACGTCAGGCCACCGGGTGGTGAAAGCTGGAACGAGGTGCGCAGTCGCATTGACGCGGCCATTGATGCCTTGATCGCAACCCATATCGGACAAGACCTGATTGTGGTCGCCCATTTTGGTGTGATCCTGACACAAGTCCAACGGGCGTTAGACGTCGAGGCGCAAGAGGCCTTCGGCCACCGTATCGATAATCTCTCGGTCACAGAGATTTTGAGACATGACGCTGGGTGGTCCGTAGAGCAGATCAATCACCGACCGTGATCGGGTTGCACACAAATCACTGATTTACGGACGCGCATCGACCCGCCATCGTTCGCTCATGACTTATGAACTTTTTATCGGTGACCGCTTGTTTTCAAGCTGGTCGTTGCGCGGTTGGTTGATGCTTGAGAAATTCGGCCTGCCATACCGCACCAAGATGATTGGCCTCTATTCCGGGACGATGGCCGCGGATATGGAAGCACTGGCGCCAGCACGTTTGGTTCCCGCGCTGCGTCTGCCGGACGGCACGGTGGTTGGCGAGAGCCTTGCCATGGCCGAGACCTTGGCGGAACACCACCCCGAAGCAGGGCTTTGGCCCACGGACGTAGCCGCCCGCGCGACGGCACGATGGCTTTGCGCTGAAATGGTCGCGGGTTTTACCGCTTTAAGGGGGCAATGCCCGATGCAATTGAAATATCGTTGGGAAGGGTTCAAGCCCTCTCCTGACACGCTTGCGGACCTCCACCGGATCGAAACCCTGTGGGCCCACGCTCGTAATATTTCGGGGACTGCGTCGGGTCCATTGTTCGGCGCTTATTCATTGGCCGATGTCTTCTACACGCCGGTCGCGGCCCGGATCGTCGGCTACGACCTGCCCGTATCGGATGCCAATCACGCTTACTGTGTCGAGCTGCTTTCAGACATGTCCGTTCGGCAATGGCGCGCTATGGGCCTGACGGTCGCTTATGAACCATTTCCCTATGCGCAGGACCTTCCCGCCAAAAACTGGCCGATTGGCGGGGATACAAAGGCGTCGGCGATCAGCACTGGCCCATCGAAAAACGCCACCTGTCCCTATTCGGGCAAACCAGTGAACGATTATCTGGAACTCGACGGCAAGATCTGGGGATTATGCAATCCATTTTGCCGAGACAAAACTGTTGCCGATCCCGACGCCTGGCCAAAATTCACGGCGATGATCAGCGGCGTTAACGATTCCTAAACCGCAGCCATGGCAGCAACGTCCTGTTAACCAAGAACAGGATTGCCATGGTCGCCCGCGCCCACACCGTTGCTTTTCAGGGGGTCGATGCCCGCCCGGTCGAGGTGCAATGCGCCGTTTCTCCGGGCCTACCAGCGTTTTCCATCGTCGGCTTACCAGACAAGGCTGTGTCCGAGGCGCGTGACCGTGTGCGCAGTGCGCTAAGTTCGATGGCCATCGCGCTGCCTTCCAAACGGATTACCATCAATCTGTCTCCGGCTGATTTACCCAAAGAAGGCAGCCATTTTGATCTGCCCATTGCGGTCGCCTTGTTGACCGCTTTGGAAATCATTCCAGCGGATGCCGCTGAGGGCGCGGTTGCGTTGGGCGAATTGTCATTGGATGGCTCTCTGGTTCCAGTCGTCGGCGCTTTGCCCGCTGCCATGACCGCAGCCGCCGAGGATCGCAGCCTGCTTTGCCCCAGCGCCTCAAGCGCTGAAGCTGCGTGGGTGGATGCCACTCAGGTGATCGGAGCCGGGTCCTTGGGGGATGTGGTGCGCCACTTTACTGGCCAAGCCGCCCTGCCCGCCGCCACACCGGGCGAAGTGAACCTTTCGCCCAGCGCGAGAGACCTACGGGACGTGAAAGGACAGGAACGCGCCAAACGGGCGTTGGAAATCGCTGCAGCCGGGCGGCACCATTTGATCATGATCGGCACTCCGGGGTCTGGCAAATCCATGCTGGCTGCTCGCCTGCCCGGGATATTGCCACCCTTGACACCGGTCGAAGCGCTGGAAACATCCATGATCCAATCGCTATGCGGCCTGCTGGACGAAGGCGGCATTAGCCGCGCAAGACCGTTTCGAGAGCCACATCACACGGCTTCGATGGCCGCCATCGTGGGCGGTGGTAAAGGCGCAAAGCCGGGTGAAATCTCATTGGCGCATAACGGCGTTTTGTTCATGGATGAATTCCCCGAGTTCCCACGCACCGTTCTTGAAACCTTGCGCCAGCCGATTGAAACCGGCGAGGTGATGGTCGCGCGCGCAAACGCCCATGTGAAATATCCCTGCCGGTTCATGCTGGTGGCCGCCGCCAACCCATGCAAATGCGGATATCTGACAGACCCATCCCGCGCGTGTTCTCGTGTTCCGGTCTGTGGCGAGGATTATTTGGGCCGTATCTCAGGGCCGCTGATGGACCGCTTCGATCTGCGGATCGAAGTTCCACCGGTCGGCTTTACCGATCTCGACCTACCGCCTTCCGGCGACAGCTCGGCCACAGTCGCGGCACGGGTTGAAGCGGCGCGCGCTATCCAGGCAGATCGCTTTTGCGACACGCCGGAAACCCGACAAAATGCGGACGTCGAAGGGAACTTGCTAGAAGAAATCGCCGCCCCTGACGCAGAAGGCAAAGAGTTGTTGCTGAAGGCCGCCGAACGTTTCGGTCTATCGGCCCGCGCCTTTCACCGCATCCTGCGGGTGGCACGAACCATCGCCGATCTCGACGCAGAACCCGATGTACGCCGCCCCCATGTGGCCGAGGCGCTAAGCTTTCGCATCAGCGCCAAGGCAGGTGCTTAAAGCTTGGCCTCAATCGCCTGCCAAATCTTCTCGGCAATGTTCACGCCGTTAAACCGCTCAAGCTCTTGAATGCCGGTAGGCGAGGTTACGTTGATCTCGGTCAGATAGTCGCCAATCACGTCGATACCGACAAAGATCTGTCCGCGTTCTTTCAACAGCGGCCCGATCGCAGCGCAGATTTCCAAGTCGCGTTCGGTCAGGCCGATCTTCTCGGGACGTCCGCCCACATGCATGTTTGAACGAGTTTCACCCTCGGCCGGTACACGATTGATGGCACCGACAGGCTCGCCATCAACCAAAATCACACGCTTATCGCCATTGCGCACGTCCGGCAGGAATTCTTGCGCAATCAAGGGCTCACGCGAGAAGCCTGTGAACAGCTCATGCAGCGACGTCAGATTGCGGTCATTCGCGTCCAGACGGAACACACCAGCCCCGCCATTGCCATAAAGCGGCTTGAGGATGATATCGCCGTGCTTTTCCTTGAACGCCTTAATGGTCTGCAAATCCCTTGCAATCGTGGTGGGCGGGGTCAATTCAGGGAAATCCAGAACCAGCAGTTTTTCGGGATAGTTCCGTACCCAGAACGGATCGTTCACCACCAGGGCCTTCCCCTTAAGGCGGTCCAGCAAATGGGTCGACGTGATGTAATGCATATCAAACGGCGGGTCCTGCCGCAGCCAGATGACATCAAATTCAGCCAGATCCACGTCACGCTCAGGGCCCAGCACAGCCGGGTCGCCAGCGACTCGTTGCACCGTCATGTCATGCCCGCGCGTAGTGATCTTGCCTTCCTGATACGCAAGGTGATCCGGGCCATAAAAAAACAGTTGATGGCCGCGCGCCTGCGCCTCTTCTGCCAGACGGAACGAGCTGTCGGCGTTGATATCCACGGCCCCGATCGGGTCCATCTGAAAGGCGATCTTCATGGTGTATCCCTCAATTCCACGCCCGATACATGGCGCAGAGACTTGACGGGTTCAATGGGGATCAGTCCAAACCAAAGGCGTTTTCGATGATTTGAACAGCCCCGGCGTCATCTACCAGCGCTGCGTCAAACCGAGAATTCGTCAACTGCCCGTTAGGCTCGTGCTCAAGATACTGGGCAGCGGATGCACAAATCCGATCCATCTGTCGGCGGCTGATCCGGACGGCTGCGCGTTCGAAACTGCGGCTTTTCTTGACTTCAACGAAGACCAGGCCATCCGCATTTCGCGCGATCAGATCAATTTCACCGCCAGTACCACGCCACCTGCGTCTTGCGATTGAATAACCTCGTCGCTCGTATTCGGAGGCCACGCAAAGCTCCGCCGATTGTCCAGCGTGATAGGATACCGAACCCTGAACGGATCGCCCTGCCATATCATCCCTTTCCCAGCTTCAGAGCCTTCTGATAGATCGGACGTCGCGGCAGGCTGAACATTTCTGACACCAAATCTGCAGCATCCCGCACCGAATGTGTTTCCAAGGCTTTCATCAAAGCCTCTTCTACGTCAGACTCCTTAACAGATTGCGAATGGGCGCGATCCACAAGCAAAACGACCTCGCCCTTAACCGATGCGCCCTCGTACTCGGCTGCGAGATCAGCGAGCGTGCCACGACGCGTTTCTTCGAACTTCTTCGTCAGTTCACGGCACAGCGCGGCTTGCCGGTCCCCACCAAGAATGTCGGCCAGATCGGCAAGGCAACCGGCCACACGCTTGGGCGATTCATAGAAGACAAGCGTTCCCGGGACGCTGCGCAGAGCTTCGATTCGCGAACGCCGTGCGCCAGAGGCATTGGGTAGGAACCCGGCGAAGAAAAATGCATCCGTGGGAAGCCCGGCCAACGTCAGCGCCGTCAACACGGCAGACGGTCCCGGCGCACAGGTCACGGTGTACCCAGCCTCAGCCGCCTGACGACCCAGATCATAGCCGGGATCGGCGATCAGCGGCATTCCCGCCTCGGACGCGTAAGCCACCGATTGCCCTTGTTCCAGCGCTTCAAGTATTTTGCCCCGCGCGCCCGCGCCGCTGTGATCGTGGTAGGTCAATATGCGGCGCCCTTCGAGCGGTACGCCATGGATTTCCATCAACCGACGCAGGCTGCGGGTATCCTCGGCGGCAATCATGTCGGCCGAGGCCAGCACATCCAGCGCCCTGAGCGTAATGTCGCGCGCCGTCCCGATTGGGGTGGCAATAAAGTACAGCCCAGCGGCCAATCTGATCTTTTGGAAATTCAAAGCTGGACCCTCACAGCGTGACGTTTATTATCGCGGTTCAATAGACCAAGGTGCCCTCAGACGCCGGATCAGGGAGTTTTCTTTTAGATGTTTACCGTTTGCAAGCCCGCACGCAAACTGGCGAAATCCGCCATTGTTCTGGCCACGGCCGTTTTTCTGGCCGCCTGCGAAGTCGGAGGCATTGGCGGAGGGCCTTCGATCGACACCTCTGACCCGGTGCCGGTGGCCCTGCTGGTCCCAAGCGGATCGCCTCAGTCCGGTGACGCGGCCCTTGCCCGAAGCCTTGAAAACGCGGCGCGGCTGGCCATCGCAGATTTGCCGAACGTCAAGATTGATCTGCGCGTGTATGACACCGCTGGCAATGCTGGAACGGCCTCAGCCGTCGCACAGCAAGCGGTGGCAGACGGGGCCAAGATCATTCTTGGACCAGTTTACGCCCAAGCGGCCAATGCGGCGGGCCTTGCGGTTTTGAGCAATAACGTCAACGTGCTGTCCTTCTCAAACAACACCAGCATCGCGGGCGGAAATGTCTATGTGCTTGGTCCCACCTTCCAGAACACGGCCAATCGGCTGGTGAACTACGCCGGACAGCAGGGCAAAAACAGCACAGTCATCGTGCATAGCAACGATTCTGCGGGTCAGCTCGGCCAGTCCGCGATTGCCACCGCGCTTAGCAACAGCCGCGTCAACAATGCGGGAACGGTTGGGTATGACCGGTCTCAACAAGGCGTGATCGATTCGGTTCCTGCGATCAAAGCAACGGTCGATTCGACCGGTGCGGATTCGATTTTCCTGACTGCAACCACGGCAGGCGCGCTGCCGCTCTATAGCCAATTGCTGCCCGAGGCAGGCGTATCCCCTGCAACAACCCAGTATATCGGCCTGACACGTTGGGACATCCCGGCTCAGACGCTGGAATTGCCTGGTGTTCAGGGCGGGTGGTTTGCGCTGCCTGATCCGGCAAAGGCACAGGCCTATCGCCAGCGGTACAACAACACGTATGGCGAGGCGCCACACCCGATCTCTGGGCTGGCCTATGACGGGATCGCAGCAATCGGAGCGCTGGTCAGCCAAGGCAAATCCGATGCCCTGACAGGGGCAGCACTGACCCAAAACGCCGGATTTCAGGGTGTCGGCGGTATCTTCCGCCTACGACCGAACGGTACGAATGAACGCGGTCTGGCTGTTGCCACGATCCAGAACAAACAGGTGGTTGTGATTGACCCTGCCCCACAAAGCTTCTCTGGCGCCGGATTCTGAGCGACCGGCGCAGAATTCTGCGCTCGAAGCCAAACTGATTTGTCCGGCTGACGAGATTTTTGACAGTGCCAAGGTCAACGCCAGCCTGGCCGATGCGGTTAAAAACACTTCGGACAATGCCGCCCTGCGTGCCGAAACGGTGCGTATTCTGCGCGACGCCCAAAAGGACGGACGCAAAGCGATTGCTGATGCTTTTGCACAACGCCCGTTCGACGCGCGACCGCTGACACATTCCTACACCTTTCTAACTGATCAGATGGTTTGCACCGCGATGCGCGTCGCGAGCGAGCATTTGCACCCTCTGGCAAACCCCACCCAAGGCGAGAAGATCGCTGTTCTGGCTGTCGGTGGGTATGGGCGGGGTGAGATGGCACCCTCGTCTGACGTGGACCTGCTGTTCCTGACCCCGTACAAGATCACCGCGTGGGCCGAGAGTGTGATTGAGTCCATGCTGTACATCCTGTGGGATCTTCGGCTGAAGGTCGGACATTCTTCGCGCACGATCAAAGATTGCCTGCGACTAGGGGCCGATGATTTTACCATCCGGACTGCGATGTTGGAGCAGCGCTATCTGGTTGGGGATCAGGCATTGGCGCTTGAGCTTGAGGCGCGTCTGAAAACCGAGTTGTTCAAAGGCAGCGAACGCGAGTTCATTGAAGCCAAGCTGAAAGAGCGGGATGAGCGGCACCTGAAGCAGGGTGAACGCTATATGGTCGAGCCGAATGTCAAAGAGGGCAAGGGCGGCCTTCGCGATCTGCAATCACTCTACTGGATCGCCAAGTATATCTATGGCGTGAAAGATGTCGCTGAACTGGTCCCGATGGGCCTATTCACCCCTGAAGAGTTCAATGAGTTCGTTCAGGCCGAAGATTTCATATGGGCCGTTCGGTCGCATCTGCATCTGGTGACGGGCCGCGCTACCGAACAGTTGACTTTCGATCTGCAGGTCGAGGTGGCCGAACGTATGGGATACGAAGACCGCGCCGGTCGGCGCGCCGTCGAAGTGTTCATGCAACGCTATTTCCGTGAAGCCACCCGCGTGGGCGAGCTGACCCGCATCTTTTTGACTAAGCTAGAAGCCTCACACATGAAGGGCGCGGCTTTGCTGGAACGCATCTTCCGCCGCCGTCCTCGGGTCAAGGCCGGGTACAGAGTTGTCCACGGTCGACTGGATATCGCTGAGCCAGACAAATTTCTGCAAGACAAGCTCAATCTGCTGAGACTGTTCGAAGAAGGCCTGCGCACAGGGATGCTGATCCACCCGGACGCGATGCGTCTGGTCACGGCAAACCTGAACCTCATCGACGAAGAGATGCGTAACGACAAAGAGGCGCGGCGCATCTTCCTTGATCTGATGCTGAAACACGGCAACCCCGAACGCGCCCTGCGGCGGATGAACGAATTGGGTGTTTTGTCAGCCTTTTTGCCCGAGTTCGAGCCGATCGTGGCGATGATGCAGTTCAATATGTATCACAGCTATACGGTGGATGAGCACACGATCCAGTGCATTGTCAATCTGGCCCAGATCGAGCGCGGAGAGCTGATCGAAGCACTGCCGCTGGCGTCATCGATCCTTGAAGGAGGCGTCAATCGCAAGGTTCTGTACGTGGCCCTACTGCTGCACGATATCGGCAAGGGGCGGCCCGAAGATCACTCAATCCTTGGCGCGCAAATCGCCCGCAAGGTGGCGCCGCGCCTTGGGCTGAACAAGTCGGACGCAGAAACCGTGGAATGGCTGGTGCGCTATCACCTTTTGATGTCCGATATGGCGCAAAAGCGCGATATCTCGGACCCTCGCACAATCCGCGATTTCGCCAAAGCCGTTGGCACCGTCAAACGGCTGGATTTGTTGACGGTGCTGACAGTTTGCGACATTCGCGGGGTTGGGCCAAACACGTGGAACAACTGGAAAGCCACATTGCTGCGCGCCCTGCACGCAGACACCAAGCGCGCTTTGGAATCCGGGATGGAAGTCCTCAACCGCGCCAATCGCGGGGCCGAGGCGAAAAAACGGTTGCGCGCTGCGTTGGAGAGCTGGTCCAAAACCGATCTGAAGACCGAAACAGGGCGGCACTATGATCCCTATTGGCAGGGTCTGAACCTTTCGACCCATGTCGAGTTTGCGCAAATGTTGAAATCGCTGGAAGACAGCGGCGATCCCGGTGCCGTCGAAATCTGCCTTCATCCGGATGAAGATCGCGACGCGACCCGCGCCTGTTTCGCGATGGGGGATCACCCGGGTATTTTTGCACGGATCGCCGGGGCGCTGGCCCTTGTCGGGGCCAATGTGGTGGATGCTCGTAGCTATACGACCAAAGACGGCTATGTGACTGATGCGTTCTGGATTCAGGACGCCGAAGGTCATCCGTTTGAGGCTTCGCGATTGCCGCGTCTGACCCAGATGATCCACAAGACCCTCAAGGGTGAAGTGGTAGCGCGGGATGCCTTGAAATCACGCGACAAGATCAAGAAACGTGAACGTGCCTTTAACGTCCCAACCCATATCACCTTCGACAACGAAGGATCCGAGATTTACACGATCATCGAGGTTGATACCCGCGACCGGCCCGGTTTGCTCTATGACCTAGCCCGTACGCTGGCGGCGGCGAATGTCTATGTCGCCAACGCCGTCATCGCGACCTATGGCGAACAGGTGGTCGATACCTTCTATGTCAAAGACATGTTCGGCTTGAAGTACCACTCCGAGGCCAAGCAGCGCGGGCTGGAAGCCAAGCTGCGCACGGCCATCACCGAAGGCGCCGAGCGGGCGGCCTCATGAAGCCTATCCGCCTGATTTCGGGCTTCTTCACCGTTGGCTTCTGGACCTTGGCCAGCCGCATTCTGGGCTTCTTGCGAGAGATTCTGCTGACCGCCTATATTGGCCCAGGCCCGGTGATGGACGCGTTCGTTGCTGCGTTCCGTCTGCCCAATATGTTCCGCCGCTTTTTCGCCGAGGGTGCGTTTAATGCAGCCTTTGTGCCGATGTTCTCAAAACGCCTGGAGGGCGGTGAAAACGCCGAAGGTTTTGCACAAGATGCGTTCAACTTGCTGGCCGTGGCAGTGCTGGCTCTCGTCGGTCTGGCGATGGTCTTCATGCCTGCACTGGTCTGGGTAACTGCCGAAGGGTTCTATGGCGATGAACGTTTCGACCTTGCGGTCGACTACGGCTATGTCGTGTTCCCCTACATCCTGTTCATGTCCCTCGCCGCGCTGTTTTCGGGTGTGCTGAACGCGACTGGGCGCTTTGCAGCTGCAGCTGCCGCTCCGGTATTGCTGAACATCTTCGCATGCACTGCCTTGATCTTTGGCGCGATCACGGGTGGTGAGGTCATCCGTTGGCTGATCGTGGTCATTCCGGTTGCGGGCGTCGCGCAATTGGCGCTGGTCTGGGTTGCAACTGAACGCGCGGGCATTCGCATTCGACCCGGCCGGCCAAAGCTAAGCCCGGAAATGCGGCGCATGGTGCGGATCGCGGTGCCGGCGGCGCTGGCCATGGGGGTGACGCAGGTCAATTTGGTGGTCGGGCAGCTTGTGGCTTCAAAAACCGAAAAGGCCGTCAGCTGGTTGTTTGCCGCAGATCGCCTGTATCAATTGCCGCTTGGTGTGGTTGGCATCGCTGTCGGCATCGTACTGTTGCCCGACCTGTCACGCCGGCTGCGTGCTGATGACAAGGATGGTGCACGCAACGCCTTTTCGCGGGCTGGCGAGTTCACACTGCTGCTGACCCTGCCTTCAACGGTTGCCTTCATGATCATCCCCGGCCCGCTCGTGTCGGTCCTGTTTCAACGCGGCCAGTTCAGCGCCGAGGATACAGCGGCCACCGCGTTGGCCGTGGCCATATACGGGGTCGGACTGCCCGCATTCATGCTGCAAAAGCTACTGCAGCCGCTGTTTTTTGCGCGCGAGGATACCAAATCACCGTTTCGATACGCTGTTGTTGCAATGGTGGTGAATGCCGGGCTTGCCTTTGGCCTCTACCCCATTATCGGGTGGATTGCGCCCGCAATCGCAGCATCGACGGCTGGTTGGGCGATGGTGGCGCTGCTTGCAATCGGTGCGCGCAGAATGGGTGATGAGGCCCGGTTTGACGACCGGTTCAAACAACGGATTTGGCGGATCGTTGCGGCCTCAGCAGGCATGGGCGTGGTGTTGTTCGCGGCGATCCAGCTATTCGGATGGACGTTTGACCTGCCGGGTTGGCGTTATCTTGCACTGCTGATGCTCATTATGTCTGCGGCAGCGGCGTACTTCCTTTTGGGACACGTCTTCGGCGCCTTCCGGATTTCAGAGTTCCGAACAGCGCTGCGCCGCAGCTAGTGCCTATTAATCGCGCCGTGTTTTGCTGAGAATGCGTGCCCAGCCACCAGGGGCCAGAAAGAACGACAAGCCAAAGCCTGTGGCGAACCCACCCAGATCGGCAACCCAATCAGAGGTGCCTCCAAAAATCAGGCCGAACAGCAGCTGTATCCCCATAAGAACCGCGATCAGGCTGAAGGCGCGGGATTGGTTTTCCCCGACCAGTGAAAGCTTGCGCCATAATAGCCAGGTAAACGCGCCGATCAGCCCGTAGACCGGAGGGAACCCACCGACCAGCGGATAAGGAGGGTTCAGCAGCAAGGCATAGGCCAGCGCGCCGCCGACACCGGACAGCACAAAGATGATCAGCATGGCGACGCTGCCAAAGACCTCGGCGACCATTTTCCCCATCGCCAAAACAAACACGCAGACAAACACGGCTTGCGTGAAATTTGCTTGGACAAAGGGATAAGTGACAAAGCGGATCACATGCTCGAACGGCCAACGCCCGTTTTGAACCATCCAGTCGAAGATATCGGGCGAGAACGTATACTGCTGCAGCGCATCCAACCGCCACCCGACAGCGGTCGGCCCACCAATCAAGCCCCGGCTGCCCAGCATGAAGGCCAGTTCGATCCCGATAATGAACAGAACCAACGCCACCACCACCGGCGGCAAAGGGTTCACGGGCGGTGTATAATGCTCACTGCTCATTGGGCTGGCCTTCCGCGGCTGTTGACGTCCCTTTGCCTCATGGGTAAGCGACGGGGGCTGATTTTTCCAGACAGGAGTTTCCTTTGATGACCGAGACCCAATTCACGCCCCGCGTGTTTTCCGGCATCCAGCCTTCAGGAAACCTGCACTTGGGTAACTACCTGGGTGCACTCAAACGTTTCGTGGATATGCAAGGACCGGATTTCGAGACCGTCTATTGCATGGTTGACCTCCACGCGATCACTGTCTGGCAAGACCCCGATCGCCTGCGTGAAAAGACCCGCGAAGTCTGTGCGGGGTTCATTGCGGCGGGTCTGGACCCTGAAAAGTCCATTCTGTTCAACCAGAGCCAGGTGCCCGAGCACACTCAGCTGGCCTGGATTTTCAACTGCATCGCCCGGATTGGCTGGATGCAGCGGATGACTCAGTTCAAGGACAAGGCGGGCAAGAATGCTCAGAACGCCTCTTTGGGTTTGTTTGCCTATCCTGCGCTGATGGCAGCCGATATTCTGGTGTATCACGCGACCCATGTGCCGGTTGGTGAGGATCAGAAACAGCATCTGGAACTGACCCGCGATATCGCGATCAAGTTCAACCACGATTATGGCGCCGACTTCTTCCCTGTGACCGAACCGGTCATCGGTGGCCCAGCGCCGCGCGTGATGAACCTGCGCGACGGATCGCGTAAGATGTCGTCCTCGGACCCGTCTGATATGACGCGGATCAATATGACCGACGACGCCGACGCCATCGCCAAGAAAATCCGCAAGGCCAAGACTGATCCGGATGCATTGCCTTCGGAAATCAAAGGGCTTGAAGAGCGTCCCGAGGCGCGCAACCTGGTGAATATCTACGCCGCGCTCAGCGATCAGACAGCCGAGCAGGTTCTGGCAGAGGTTGGCGGCAAGCAGTTCGGTGAGTTCAAGCCAATGCTGGCTGAATTGGCGGTTGAAAAGCTGTCGCCCATCTCGTCCGAGATGGCGCGCCTGATGGGAGAAGAGGCTGAGATCGATCAGATTCTTGCCCGTGGTGCTGAACGCGCTCGGGCCATCGCATCACCGATCTTGCAGAAAACCTACGAGATTGTCGGCATGGTAGGCGCAGGGAAGTCGTAACCGCAGATTAGAAAAACAAAACGCCGCCCCATCACGGGCGGCGTTTTTCGGTTTGTCGTCTCTCAGGCGGCCTGCGGGCGCAGCATCTCATGCACGATAGATTCGGCAACCTCATGTGGGCTGACCCCTTCGATACTGGCTCTGGTCAGAATTCGATCCATCGTCTGTTCAAGCGCCTGCAATCGATCGGCAACCCAGGCCTCGCTCTCGGCGATACGCAAGATTTCTGTCGCCACATTCACGATGCCTCCACCATTGGCGACGAAATCAGGCGCATACAGAATGCCGCGCTGGTGAAGCAATTGCGCATCCGCGTCGCTGGCCAATTGGTTATTCGCGCCCCCTGCCACTGCACCAACCTGTAAGAGTGGAATGCTCGTTTCGTTCAGGATACCTCCGATCGCGCAGGGGGCGAAAATATCTGCTTCGACGCCGTAGATCGCATCTGGTGCAACCGCCTTTGCTGCATACCGTTCGGCCACGCGCGCCGACTGCCGGGCATCGATATCTGTCACGATCAGCTGTGCGCCTTCATCGTGCAACAATTGGCAAAGATGCTCACCCACGTGACCAAGGCCCTGAACGGATACGGTCAGGCAACCAAGACTGGATTGCCCAAACCGATGCTGCGCCGTAACGCGGATGGCATTGAAGATCCCACGCGCAGTGATCGGTGATGGATCCCCGCTGGCAAACGCGCCTTCTGCCAAACCGGCCACATATGTGGTCCCCGACCCGATATGCGCCATGTCAGCCGGTGTCATGCCCATGTCCTCTGCGGTCCAATACTGGCCGCTCAGGCTTTCGATCACTTGTCCAAAAGCCCGCAAAAGCTCGGGCGATTTATCGACCTGCGGGTCACCAATAATGACGGCTTTGCCGCCCCCAAGTGGAAGGTCAGCCGCAGCGTTTTTGAAAGTCATGCCTCTCGCCAATCGCAGGGCATCGTGCAACGCCTCAGCCGCATGCCCATAGGGGCGCATCCGCACACCACCAGCCGCAGGACCGCGTTGGGTCGAGTGAATAGCGATATAGCCCAAAAGACCAAGTGTGCTGTCTTTGAATTCAACCACGCGCTCGTGCTCTGGCGCGTCTATGACGGTGATGTCCATTCTTCTCCTCCGGGCTATCCCGTGGAGTTTGCCACCTATTAGCGAGCGATTTTCACCTAAATGTCGCTATCTTTGGCGGTATTTTAGTGATATTCTACACTCAGACTAGCTCTGATAGCGCTTTCCACCATGGACGACATCGATTCCAAGATAATTCGCGCCCTTCAAAACGACGGCCGCATGACCGTGATCGATCTGGCTGATCATGTTGGGTTGTCTTCCACACCCTGCGCGCGCCGTCTGGATCGGTTGCAGCGAGACGGAATAATAACGGGTTATACTGCCCGGATTGATCCCGAGCGGCTTGGGTTCGGCGTTACGATCTTTGTATCTGTCGAATTGGAGAAGCAGGATCGGAATGCCATTGATTCTTTCGAAAAGGCCATTCGCCGCTGTGACGAGGTGATGGAGTGTTACCTTATGACCGGATCGCGGGATATCCTGCTGCGTGTTGTGGCCAAAGACCTCAACGCGTTTGATGCGTTTTTGGAGAACCGTCTGATGAAAATCCAAGGGATCCGAAATCTGCGATCGAACTTTGCCTTGCGCACCATGGTCAAGCGTGAGGCGTTGCCCATGCCACGTGGATAATCTGCTGGACCTTACGCCAACCCCAACCTAGGTTTCCCGAAGCTTGAGGGAGGGCGCAATGGCAGTCGGCAAAAACATCCGCACCTATTTCGATGGGCAATGGCATGACGGGGACGCCCCGATCATGCGCGCAGCTGACCATGGCGCATGGCTGGGCTCATCCGTGTTTGACGGTGCCCGGTTCTTCAACGGGCTCACCCCGGATTTGGATGCTCATTGCGCGCGGGTCAATCGCTCGGCCGAGGCGTTGATGCTGACGCCTATGGTGAGTACCGAACAAATGGTCGAACTGGTGCATGAAGGACTTCAAAGCTATGCGTCGGACACCGCAGTTTATATCCGACCGATGTATTGGGGAATCGATGGAGATCAGACCGCGATTGTGCCACAGGAAGACAGCACCGGATTTGCCATCTGCCTCGAAGAAATTCCAATGGCGCCCGAGACCGCCTCGGCGACGCTGACGACCACCCGCTTTCGTCGTCCTGTGCTTGAGTCGGCTGTCGTTAACGCCAAGGCCGGATGCCTCTACCCCAACAACGCAAGGATGCTGCGTGAGGCGCGCAACAAGGGGTTTTCAAATGCGCTGGTTGCTGATGCGATGGGGCACGTGGCGGAAACTGCGACCGCGAATATTTTCATGGTCCGTGATGGTGAGGTTTTCACCCCGATTCCAAACGGAACCTTCCTGGCCGGGATCACCCGCGCGCGCCACATCAAAAACCTGCGCGATGATGGCGTGACCGTGCACGAAACAGTCCTTAGCTTTGATGATTTTCACCAGGCCGACGAAGTCTTCATGAGCGGCAACATGAGTAAGATAACCCCGGTCACCGCGTTGGATGATACGCAGTATCAGGTCGGCCCAATTGCCCGCCGCGCACGCGAAATGTACTGGGATTGGGCGGCGGACAATCGTTGACCCGATCCTGCCTGTTTCGGTTGCCTCAGTGCCTGCTGTCAGGCATGATCCTGAAAACAAACGAGGACAAATATGCGCAAGTTCCTAGTCGTTCTGGATGACAGCCGCGAGTGCCTGAACGCCATGCGCTTTGCTGCCATGCGCGCGGCCCATACCGGCGGCGGAGTTACGGTTCTTTCGGTTATTCCACCAGACGAATTCAACCATTGGATCGGCGTAGCTGAAGTGATGCGCGAAGAAGCGCGCGAACGCATTCACGCGCATTTTGAAGTTTTCGCAAAGTGGATGCGCGACAAGCAAGGGGTCGAACCCGAATTGGCCATCCGCGAAGGCGATCCGGTCCCCCAGATCATCGAACATGTCCAATCCGACACCGAAATAGGGGTGCTAGTGCTGGGTGCTGGGACCGACAAGAAAGGCCCCGGACCGCTGGTCACGCAGTTGACCCGGAACTCTGGCAGCCTTCCCATTCCGATCACAATTGTTCCCGGCGACCTGAGCAAGGAAAAGCTGGAAGCCATTACCTGAGGCCAGCCCATGTCTGCCAAGCTGCAGTTCTGGTTCGATTTCGCATCAACCTATTCTTACCTCAGCGCGATGCGGATCAAACAGGCGGCGTCCGCAAAAGGGGTTTTCGTGGAATGGCAACCCTTTCTTCTTGGACCGATCTTTGCGGAACAGGGCTGGAACACCTCGCCATTCAATCTCTATCCCGCAAAAGGGCGGTACATGTGGCGCGATATGAAGCGACTCTGTACAGCCCGCAATCTGCCCCTTAAACAACCAGACCCGTTTCCGCAGAATAGTCTGAAAGCAGCGCGTCTGGCGTTGGCGGTTGAGCAAGGGCATCAGAGAGCCGCTTTTACAAGGGCGGTCTACTCAGCACAGTTTGGGGCTGGGCAGAACATCTCGGACCCTTCGGTTTTAGCCGATTGCCTTATTGCAGCGGATGTTTCACCTGAAACTTTGGAACGGATGGGTGATCCGCAGATCAAAACGGTCCTGTTTGATCAGGTCGATCAGGCCAAGGCCCTGCACATATTCGGCGCGCCAAGTTTTATCACCGGGGATGAGTTGTTTTGGGGCGACGACCGCCTGGATGACGCAATTTCTCATGCGTACGCAATTTAGAACGGTTCCAAATCTTGACTTCCCCAGCCCGGGCGCGCATATCAGAGGCACCTTAGACGGAGCTGCGACATGTTCATTCAAACCGAATCCACACCTAACCCGGCAACATTAAAGTTCCTGCCCGGCCAGACGGTTCTGGAAGCGGGCACCGCAGATTTTCCAAGCGCCGAAGCCGCCGAAAAATCGCCGCTGGCGCAGCGTATATTCGGCGTGAACGGCGTGACAGGCGTGTTTTTCGGCAATGATTTCGTCACTGTTACCAAATCCGAGGACGTGCAATGGGATCACATCAAGCCCGCCATCCTTGGCGCTGTGATGGAACATTACCAGTCTGGCCAACCGGTCATGGGCGCGGATGCAGAAACGGCCTCGGGCCACGCTGAACATACGGGTGAAGATGCCGAGGTCGTCAACCAGATCAAAGATCTGCTGGACAGCCGGGTGCGTCCCGCTGTGGCGCAAGACGGCGGCGACATTACGTTCCACGGCTTTGATCGGGGCGTAGTCTACCTGCACATGCAGGGCGCTTGCGCTGGCTGCCCCTCCTCGACCCTGACGCTGAAAATGGGGATCGAGAATCTGCTGCGTCACTACATTCCCGAAGTGACCGAGGTTCGCCCTGTTGCGGTCTGACCCGACAATCCTTGCATTTGACACATCGGCCGCGCATTGCGCGGCCGCTTTGTTGCAAGACGGCCAAACTATCGCGACTCATGCTGAAGCGATGACCCGAGGGCAGGCCGAACGGTTGATGCCATTGCTCGAAGAGCTGTTGACCCGGAACAGCTGCACGTGGAAGTCGCTTGACGCGATTGGCGTTGGAATAGGCCCCGGCAACTTCACCGGCATTCGTATTTCGGTATCCGCAGCGCGCGGTTTGGCGCTTGGGCTGGGTGTTCCCGCCGTCGGTGTGTCCGGCTTTGACGCTCTGGCAGAATTGGCGCCCGCTGGTCATCTGCCAGCGATTCCTGCCCCGCGTGATCAGGTTTATGTGCAGCCCGCGGGTGAAGCGGCTCGATTGACCTCACGTCAGTTGGCAGAAGAAATGGGCCCCCTGTATTTCTGTAGCAGCCCGGAACAGCAGGCAAACGCGATCGCGCTGATTGCTGCGGCCCGTTGGACTGATGTGCAAGCCCCACCAGCCCCTTTCTATGTTCGTCCCGCCGATGCCGCGCCCTCCAGCGATATCCCACCGGTGCTGTTGGACGAATGACACCGCAGGAAATGGCGGATATCCACGCAGCCGCGTTCAGCCAGTCTCGGCCATGGGCCGCTGATGAATTCGCCGAATTGTTGGCCAATCGCTTTACCTATATCATTGGAGATGCAAGATCTTTTGCTCTGATCCAAGTCATCGCCGATGAGGCTGAGCTTTTGACAATCGCGACTCACCCTGACCATCAAAGACAAGGGCTGGCTCGGACCATCATGTCAGAGTGGCACGCCAAAGCACGGTTTCTTGGCGCAACCCGCGCCTTTCTGGA
This sequence comes from Ruegeria sp. CE9, assembly GCF_056537425.1. Taxonomy (NCBI): domain Bacteria; kingdom Pseudomonadati; phylum Pseudomonadota; class Alphaproteobacteria; order Rhodobacterales; family Roseobacteraceae; genus Ruegeria; species Ruegeria sp. CE9. The sequence goes on from NZ_JBQFRO010000002.1 coordinate 95,205, forward strand.
GGTCGCCGAAGACAACCAACCGGCTATCGCCCTGTACCAATCCTGTGGATACACGCCATGCGGTAGGCGCAGTGCGTATTATCAACGCAAAACCGGCCAAAACGTCGATGCGATTGTCATGGAATGCCTTCTAAACGGCAAATAATCACTTTTTTAGACCATATGGTCAAAAATCAGTTGACCGAAGCTGTTGCAAACAGCCTTAATTCCCGCCATCACAACAGGTATGCTCGCTCTGAGTGGGTACCAGGGGATTGAGCCCCGGACCGATAATAGCCAACGGGAGTAACAAATGACCTTTATGAAATCCTTGATGGGCGCAGCCGCGGCGGTTGCACTAACCGCAGGCGCTGCAATGGCGGAACCGGCCCTTATCTTTGATCTGGGTGGCAAATTCGACAAATCGTTCAACGAAGCCGCGCATAATGGCGCTCAGCGTTGGGCGGAACAGACCGGTAAAACCTATCGCGAGATCGAGCTTCAGTCGGAAGCCCAGCGCGAACAGGCGCTTCGCCGCTTTGCCGAAGCGGGCGCAAACCCAATTATCACAATGGGCTTCGCCATGGCCGATCCATTGGCGGCGGTCGCAAGTGACTATCCGGATACCAAATTCGTTGCGGTCGACGTGACCTGGCTGGAAGCCCCGAACATTCGCCAGATCGGATTTGCCGAACATGAAGGATCATACTTGGTCGGCATGATGGCGGCGATGGCGTCCCAATCCGGCACGGTGGGCTTTATCGGTGGCATGGATATCCCTCTGATCCGTCACTTTGGTTGTGGTTATGCACAAGGCGCGAAGTCCGTGAACCCGGACATCAACGTTGTTGCCAATATGACAGGTACCACCCCTGCAGCATGGAATGACCCGGTGAAAGGTTCGGAACTGACCAAAGCACAGATCAGCCAGGGTGCTGACGTGATTTACGCCGCTGCGGGCGGTACCGGTGTTGGCGTTCTGCAAACCGCCGCCGACGAAGGCATCCTGTCAATCGGTGTCGACAGCAACCAGAACCACCTGCACCCGGGCAAAGTCCTGACCTCGATGCTCAAGCGTGTGGACGTTGCTGTATATGACGCCATGAAGGCTGGCGAAGACGTCCAGACCGGTGTCTACACCATGGGTCTTGCACAAGATGGCGTTGGCGTTGCGATGGATGAAAACAACGCGGAACTGGTGAGCGAAGAAATGAACTCGGCCATTGAAAGTGCCCGTCGCGACATCATCGATGGCAACGTAAGCGTCGTTAGCTACTACGAGAACGACAGCTGCCCTGCACTGCAGTTCTGATGTAACTGGGGGCGGGGGCCATGGCCTCCGCCCTGCACCACTCTGCCGCATGCGGCCCTTTCGGCAACCCAAGGACAAGATATGACCGTCCCCGCCATTGAGCTCAAAGGGATTTCCAAAGCCTTTGGGCCGGTTCAGGCCAATAAAGATATTTCCATCAGCGTCGCCCCCGGAACGATCCACGGGATCATCGGTGAAAACGGAGCGGGCAAATCCACGCTGATGAGCATCCTCTACGGATTTTACAAAGCCGACAAAGGCGAAATCTGGATCAACGGCACCAAAACCGACATCCCTGACAGCCAGGCGGCGATCGCCTCGGGCATCGGAATGGTGTTTCAGCATTTCAAACTGGTCGAGAATTTCACCGTTCTGGAAAACATCGTTCTTGGAGCCGAAGACGGTGGGCTGTTGGCCCCGTCGCTGGCGAAAGCCCGGAAAGAGCTGAAAGACCTAGAGGAAGAATACGAACTTTTCGTCGACCCTGATAAGCGCATCGACGAGATTGGCGTGGGTATGCAGCAGCGGGTCGAAATCCTCAAAGCGCTGTATCGCAAGGCCGAGATTCTGATCCTCGACGAACCCACCGGGGTTTTGACGCCCGCCGAGGCGGATCAATTGTTCCGCATCCTTGACCGGCTCCGGTCCGAAGGGAAAACGATCATCGTGATCACGCACAAGCTGCGCGAAATTATGGAAAACACCGACACCGTCTCGGTGATGCGGCGTGGTGAAATGACGGCGACCGTAAAAACCGCCGACACCAACCCGCAGGAACTGGCCGAGCTGATGGTTGGCCGCAAGGTCCTGCTGCAGGTTGACAAGGTACCGGCGAAACCGGGCAAACCGGTTCTGGAAATCGAAAACCTCAGCGTCACCGACTCGTCTGGGGTTGAGCGTGTCAAAGGCATCAATCTGACGGTCCGCGCAGGTGAGATCGTTGGCATTGCCGGGGTCGCCGGAAATGGGCAATCCGAATTGCTCGAAGTTCTGGGCGGGATGCGTTCTGGTCAAGGATCGATCAAGTTGAATGGTGAACCTTTGGCCCTCAGCGGTGCCGGATCTGACGGGCAGGCGCGGCGCGCAAAGCACATCGCTCATGTGCCCGAAGACCGCCAGCGCGAAGGCCTGATCATGGATTTCCACGCGTGGGAAAACGTGGCCTTCGGTTACCATCGCGACCCGGCCTACAAGCGCGGTATCTTCATGGATAACGCTGCCCTGCGTGCCGATACCGAAGCCAAGATCGAGAAATTCGATGTGCGCCCACCCAATGGCTGGCTAACCGCCAAAAGCTTTTCGGGCGGCAACCAGCAAAAGATCGTCGTAGCACGCGAGATTGAGCGCAACCCCGACCTGTTGTTGGTCGGACAGCCCACGCGTGGCGTTGATATTGGTGCGATCGAATTCATTCACAAACAGATTGTCGCCCTGCGCGATCAGGGTAAGGCGATCTTGCTGGTGTCAGTTGAGCTGGAAGAGATCTTCTCGCTATCAGACCGGATCGCGGTGATGTTTGATGGGCATATCATGGGCGAGCGCCTGCCCGCCGACACGGATGAAAAAGAACTGGGCCTGCTAATGGCCGGTGTTGCAGGAGAGGCCGCCTGAACCATGGAAAAAATGCCCAAATGGGCCGATGTGGTGCTGATCCCGATCATCAGCCTGCTCTTGGCCACAATCCTCTCGGCAATCGTCATCCTCGCGATCGGAGAAGACCCGATCGCCGCGGTCAACCTTATGGTCACAGGCGCCCTCGGGTCGACTTATGGCTGGGGCTATACGCTCTACTACGCGACCAACTTTATGTTCACAGGCCTTGCTGTTGCCGTCGCCTTCCACGCACGTCTGTTCAATATCGGGGGTGAGGGTCAAGCGATGCTGGGCGGGCTTGGCGTTGCCATGGTCTGTCTTTATATTCCTTGGCCGCACTGGAGCATCGCATTGGTCGCTGCTGCACTGGGTGCGGCACTGTTTGGTGCCGCCTGGGCAGCGATCCCGGCCTATCTACAGGCCAAACGGGGCAGCCATATCGTGATCACCACGATCATGTTCAATTTCATCGCGGCCGCCTTCCTGAACTATATGCTGGTCAACGTGATGCGGCCGCAAGGTTCACAAGACCCGGCAACCGCGCGGTTCCCCGAGGCGGTACACCTGCCGACCTTCCAGTCAATGTTTTCGAGTGCTGAGAACATCGTCTTTCGGGGGGCCCCTGCAAACATTTCGTTTTTCGTCGCGATCCTCGCTTGTATCGTTGTTTGGGCCCTGATCTGGCGCACGCGGCTGGGATATGAAATCCGCGCGTATGGTCATTCGGAAACCGGTGCGGTCTATGCGGGTATCTCGCCCGTGCGCATCACGATCATCGCGATGCTTATCTCAGGCGCGCTCGCAGGTCTGATGGCGATCAACAACGTAATGGGCGAGGCCGAGCGGCTGGTTCTGAATTCGACCGAAGGCGCGGGGTTCATCGGCATCGCCGTGGCCCTGATGGGCCGATCACATCCGTTTGGCGTTTTTCTGGCCGCGATTCTGTTTGGCTTCCTGTATCAGGGCGGCGCTGAATTGGCGCTTTGGACATCGATCCCGCGTGAGCTGATCGTCGTCATCCAGGCGCTCGTCATCCTGTTCACCGGTGCGCTGGACAACATGGTGCGCATACCGCTTGAAAAAATCTTTCTCAGCTTGCGGAAGGGGGCAAAGTGATGGAGTTCTTCGTTACGCTCATCCAGGTCCTCGATTCCACAGTGCGGCTAGCCACACCGCTGCTGCTGGCCTGTCTGGCGGGCCTCTATTCCGAGCGCGCAGGCATCTTTGATATCGGTCTCGAAGGCAAGATGCTGATGTCAGCCTTCTTCTCGGCAGCTGTCGCTGCGGTGACTGGCTCTGTCTGGTTGGGGTTGTTCGCTGGGATCGCGGCGTCTCTGGTTCTTTCAGCACTGCATGGCTTTGCATCAATCACGTTCCGGGGCAATCAACTGATTTCGGGCGTTGCCATCAACTTCCTTGCCTCAGGCCTGACCGTTTTGATCGCCCAAAGCTGGTTCCAACAAGGTGGCCGCACCCCATCGCTTTTCGGACAAGGACGGTTTGAATCCGCCGAGTTCCCTTACGCAATCGGTCCAGCCGACGCAGAACTGACAGGCCGCCCGGTTTCCGAGCTTATGTCTGAAACAAATGCTCTGCATATGGCCTATTCCGAGCTTCTGTCCGGTCATTCCATTCTGGTCTATGTGGCATTCCTTATGGTGCCTCTGACCTGGTGGATTCTGTTCCGAACACGCTTTGGTCTGCGCCTGCGCGCCGTGGGTGAGAACCCGGCGGCGGTCGATACAGCAGGGGTCTCAGTTGTGGGTCTGCGCTATGCGGCTGTTGCAATCTGCGGCGTTCTCTGCGGAATTGCGGGCGCTTATCTGGCTACAGCGCTGCAGGCCGGGTTCGTCAAAGAGATGACAGCGGGGCGCGGCTTTATCGCGCTCGCCGCACTGATCTTTGCAAAATGGCGACCCTGGCACGCGATGTGGGCATGTCTGTTGTTCGGGCTGCTGCAGGCTATCGCTTTGCGATTCCAGAACATCGATCTGGGCGGGGTCGTGATCCCAGTGCAGGTCATGGACGCGCTGCCTTATATCCTGACCGTGGTGATTCTTGCGGGCTTCGTCGGCAAAGCGATTCCACCGCGCGCGGGCGGTGAACCCTACGTAAAAGAACGTTGATAGAGCCAGTTTAGGACTGCCCCTCAGTCCTGTTTGCTGCAAAGCGGCATACAGAGTTGATTTTGTATGCCGCAACCGCTCTAAGGGGGTATGGACGTGTCCCGCACGAGTTCCGCAGCCATGCTCTCGACTAATTTCAGGTTGAGCCACGGAAACACACGGATGGCCCCACCTGGCGCGCGCGCTTCGTCTATTGAGAGTTACGTTACTAACGGCTTTGTCACGTCACGTGGCACGGCCTGTCCTGTCTAGAAGAAGCCATGCAGATTTACCTCCCGATTGCCGAAGTTTCTGTAAACGCCTTTCTGTTGCTGGGTTTGGGCGGAATGGTGGGCATCCTTTCGGGGATGTTCGGTGTGGGCGGCGGGTTCCTGATGACCCCGCTGCTGTTCTTTATCGGCATTCCACCCGCCGTTGCGGTTGCCACCGAGGCAAACCAGATCGTCGCCTCATCATTTTCAGGGGTGCTGGCGCATTTCAGGCGTCGAACGGTGGACCTGAAAATGGGGACGGTCCTGCTGATCGGAGGATTGGTAGGGGCGGCATTGGGTGTCGTCATTTTCAACTATCTCAAAAGTCTCGGGCAGGTCGATCTATTGGTCACGCTGTGTTACGTCGTCTTCCTGGGCGTCATTGGCAGCCTGATGTTTATCGAAAGCCTCAATGCGCTCCGCAAATCTCGCAAGGGCGGGGCACAAGCTCCGAAACGGCGTCAGCGTGGATGGGTCCACGCCATGCCGTTCAAGATGCGCTTTCGGACCTCCGGACTATATATCTCGGTTATCCCGCCGGTCATTGTCGGCCTCTTCGTCGGCGTCTTGTCAGCAATCATGGGTGTCGGCGGCGGGTTCATCATGGTGCCTGCGATGATCTACCTTCTGGGCATGCCAACTAAAGTGGTTGTTGGGACCTCGCTGTTTCAGATCATCTTTGTGACTGCCTTCACCACCATGCTGCACGCAACAACCAACTATACCGTGGACGTCGTGCTGGCGGTTCTGTTGCTGGTTGGCGGTGTTGTAGGTGCCCAGATCGGAACAGTTATAGGTGCGCGGATGCCGGCTGAACAACTGCGCGTCCTGCTGGCAGCCTTAGTGCTTGCCGTTTGTGGCAAGCTTGCGCTTGATCTGTTGTTGCAACCCTCTGAGCTGTACTCGCTCGGCGCTGCGGGAGGGCACTGAGATGTTGCGCCTGATCGCCCTTATGTGCCTGATTTGCCTGCCTGTGCATGCGGCCGAAGAACAGGTTGTGCTCGGCCTCAGCCAGGATCGCGTTTCTATCACCGCTAATTTCGACGGGTCTGAAATCTTGGTGTTTGGTGCCGTAAAACGTGAAGCACCTGTGCCATCGGGGCCACCGCTTGAGGTCATCGTATCCATTGTTGGCCCGTCAGAGCCTGTCACCGTGCGGCGCAAGGAAAAGCGGTTTGGCATCTGGGTGAACACCGATAGCCTTGTCGTTGATCTGGCGCCAAGCTTTTACGCCGTCGCCACCAGCGCCCCGTTTGAGGATGTTCTAACCCATACCGAAGACCTGCGGTACAAAGTCTCGATCGAACGCGCCATCCGTTCGGTCGGCGCCGATATGAACATTCAGGGTGCTCAGGATTTTTCCGAAGCCGTCATCCGCATTCGTGAAGATGACGGGCTTTATTCGATCCGAGAAAATACGGTTGCGGTGGACGAGCAGACCCTGTTTCGCACGTCAATCGAGATGCCTGCCGACCTTACCGAAGGGGATTATGCAGCCCGCATATTTCTGACGCGGGGTGGTGAGGTTGTGTCGACCTTTGAAACAACCATCGATGTGCGCAAAGTTGGGCTTGAGAGGTTCCTCTACAACATGTCCCGTGAGCAACCGATCTGGTACGGCCTCATGTCTCTGGCCATCGCGATTGCGGCTGGTTGGGGTGCATCAACAGCGTTCCGCATGTTGCGGGAGAACTGATCTTTAGCCGCGCCCGATATACGGCATGGTCGTAGCCATCACCGTCATGAACTGAACATTCGCTTCGGGCGGCAATTCGGCCATGTGCAGAACCGATCGGGCGGCATCGCCAACATCCATGGTCGGATCAGGAGTCTGCCCGTCCGCAACAGCCTTGTCGACCAGATTCTGAACCATTTGAGTCCGCGCATTGCCGATATCGATTTGCCCACAAGCGATGCTGTAATCCCGCCCATCCAGCGACAAGCTGCGCGTTAGTCCGGTAATCGCGTGTTTCGTCGCCGAATAGTGCACCGAATTGGGGCGCGGTACATGGGCTGCAATTGAGCCGTTATTGATAATCCGACCGCCTTGCGGTGACTGTGCCCGCATCGCCGCAAATGCCGCGCGCGCGCACAGGAACATGCCATTCAGGTTTACGTTTACCGAGTTGTACCAATCCTCCAGCGCGATCTCGTCAATCGTGCCTCCAGGAGCAAAGATACCTGCATTGTTAAACAAGACATCCAACCGGTCCGTGCGATTCGAGAAGGTCCGAAATGCCCGCGTGACAGCGACAGGATCTGTGACGTCCGCGACCAGCGGTATGGCTCTTTCGAACGTGTCAGCCATCGCGTCCAGCGCATCAGCGCTGCGCGCAAGTAAACCGACGGTCCAACCCTTTTCAAGAAACAACTCCGCTGTCGCCCGACCAATCCCCGAGCTGGCTCCGGTTACAATGATGGTTTTCATGTCTCTTCCGCCTCCAATGTCAGTGACGGTGCAGCAACCGCCCGCAAATCATCCACGCGCAGCGGATGCGTCGGCTTTGATAGCCGGTTCCGCACCACCCAATTCAACCTCTCCTGCGCGCGGGTTATGGCGACGTAGGCCAGACGCTTCCACAAGGGTTGCCCCGCTTCGGTGCGCCCCATACGGGCCGCGGCATAGATGTCGGGTGCAAAGACTTGCACCGTGTCCCATTGTGAGCCTTGTGCCTTGTGGATCGTCACCGCCGCGCCGTGCAGAAACGTGGCGCCCATACGTGCGGCATAGGGAATGAACGGCTCTTCCTCATCGGGTTTCTCGATCTGTACGATCGACGCCGCCGAAACCTGTGGGTCTTCGGCCCCCATCACATGAAGGCGCGAGAACCCCGGCTTGCGACCGGGGCCGAGATAGATAACCTGAGCCCCCTTGATCAGCCCGCGTGCCTCAAGGTCCAACCGTTTCTTCCGATGCTTCAGTGGAAGTTCAATACCGTCGCAAATCAGCGGCTCTCCTTCCAGCAACTCGGTTTCTGGTGCCCCATGGACGGTGCGAAACGCCTGAATCAAACGGATACGGGTTGCGTTTCGCCAAACCAGAACCGGGCTGCGCGCCATCAGATCAACCTCGACCCGCTGGCCCCACACAACACGATCATCTTTACGAGCGGTGTCTTCGACCAATCGCTCGAAATCCTCAAAGCCCATGGCGGGATCGGACAGAGCGTGGGCCAGATCAAGGATTGGGTTATCTGCCGTCTGTCTGTGCACGCGATGCAGAATTTGCTTGCGCGGCTCTGGCAACGCGTCGAACACCATCGAACCCGACTGATTGACAGGTGCCAGCTGCGCCGGGTCACCGAACAGCAAAAGCGTCGGAAAAATTTCTTTCAGATCCTCGAACTGTCGATCATCCAGCATCGAGGCTTCGTCCACAAAACCAATGTCCAGCGGCTCATCCCTGCGTTTCCAGCCCGTTATAAAGTCGGACCCGCGCAAACCGGCAGCGGCCAGTGCGCCGGGGATGGATTTGTTGTTGGCATAAAATGCTGCTGCCCGATCCAGCGCCTCATCCGTCAGCCCTTCGATCTCGGGGCGCTCATCATTGCCCGCTAACCACCCGGCAATTCGCTCATATTCCGGGTCGTAGACGGGCGTGTAAAGGATGCGGTGGATCGTCGTCGCAGGTACCCCACGCAGCCGCAGCACACTTGCGGCCTTGTTGGTTGGCGCAAGGATCGCGAGGCTGCGCCTGTCGCGCGATTTGCGGCTTTCGAAATCGCCCGAGATCAAGTTGACCCCAGACTCGACCAAGGCCTTGTAAAGCTCTGCCAGCAATAGGGTTTTACCTGATCCAGCCTTGCCAATAACGGCCATGACTCCGGACTTGCCGTTGCCAGGCAGTTTCAGCAGCGCATCGTCTTCAAGGTCAACACCAGCCGCGCGCAACATCTCGGCAATATTGTCAAAGGCGGCGGCCTGATCTTCGGAAAAGGTGACTTGGGGCAAGGACATGGCGCGACCCTACAGGGACGCGCAGCGCCCCACCAGATGCGGAATACGATTTCCGCACATTCAGGCAGACAGCGCAAACCGATGCTGCACGCTGTTGCCAAAGGCTGTTCTGAACCACAGCCGCGACAACTCACGCGGGATACCTGCGCGGGCAGCGACCCGGTTACAATCTTCCGCCGAATACGGCCACAGACCAACCGAAATCTGATCGCGGCCCGACCCTTCGGTGCCCAGCACAACGGGCGAAGAACCAATCAGTCGATAGATCCGGATCATGCGCGCATCAAAAACGCCCGCGATATGAGTAAGGCCAAAGCCCTCCATCACTTCACCACCGCTGAGCATGATGGCCCCAGCGGTATGAGCGCTCGCGTTGCGCGAAAGACAAAAGCGGGTGACCTCCCAGATCAGCGGGCTGTTGATGGGACTGCCACCAGTGAGATGCCCGAACACATCATTAACCATAACCGGCCCGGTCGTTGGCAAAATACGCATCGACCCGCCGTGGCTGCCATCCGCCTCTTCCCAAATCACATAGAGCGGGTTGAGATCATCATACTGGTCCCGCTCTTCCCCCTTGTCATCAACCTTGACGTCCCAGCCAAGGCGGGTTTTGAACTGATCCGCACGGTCCCTGAACATCCCCTTGGCCAAATCCGGAAACTTATGCAGCTCATCCGCATACAAATAACGCAACATGACGTATTCCCCTTGTCGTCCATAGTTGGAACAAAGGGGGGTACGAACTCGTGGTTAATTTAAGATGAGACCACCGTACGGTCGTTAAACGACTATTAATCCTCTACTCAGCGCGGTGGCGATTGCATGAGTCGTATTTTGCGCTCCGAGTTTTGAGCGCGCGCTTTCGATATAAGCCCTCAGCGTATGTTCGGAAATCGAGAGCGAATGGGCCACCTGCGCCCGGCTATAGCCCAGTGCCAACAAGGTCATGGCATCAATTTCGCGGGGCGAGAGACCGCGCGTGGTTTCCGGCTGCCGGTTTTTGGCAAACTCCAACGCTTTGCGATTGAGAAAATGTGCGACAAGGATCAGATCGCGGCCATAAGACTGTATGAATGTCTGCCACGCGGCGTCATCACAGGTGTTATTAACAGTAAACAGTGCGAACTGCCCACTGGGTCCCCGCAGCGGAATCGAATATCCCTGATTTCCGACTCCATGCACTTGTGCGTCTTGCAAGAAAGCCCGCACTGCTTTGCCGGACCAGTTTAGTTGCTTCCAATCCACTGCGTGAAAACGCTGGAAACATCCCAAAATAACCGGATCGATACGATGGTAATTTTTGTCCCTATAGCGCTCATCCCAGGCGTCTGAATAGGTCGTAAACCCGTATTGATCCCCTGCGCCATCAACCCAGTGATAGGTCATGTGATCAATTTGCAGTGGTTTACGTAACTGGACCGCTACATCGGTCAGTTCTTCAAGCGTGCTGGTGTTTTCCAAATCCTCGAGGATTTGGCTCAAATCGAATTTTGTTCCCATTCGCAGGCGCGCAAGCCTCATCCTTCAAGGACGCAATCTCGGCCGCGGCGATCAGTCTTGTGTCGTCAAGCTGCTCGGCAAGTGCGCTCAAACCATTCGCTATCGCAAAGGCGTTGAGGTCCGACAGAACGTCCAAAATCCACTCATTTTGCGCCATCAGGGTGTCCCCGAAATAGTTAACGAAGGGTTAACACAACCATAACATGTGCAGACTAATTCGGCCTACTCGCTGCTTTCTACTCCCCAAAAATAGCGGGACGATACTTCGTAAGTTATTGAAAACACACAATCACTGACAGAAATAGCAAACACCCGCAAGGCGGATGCGCGCCCTACAGGTGTTGTAGCTGCTGATTGCCTGAGACCGTTAGTCGCGGGCCGCTAATACTTCCTCAAGTGTCCGCATGCCCGTATGCGGGGCTTGCACCAATACAGACATGTTGCCTGGCTTGTGTTCATTGCGCATCATCTTCATGTGCGCCTCGGGCAGATCCTGCCAGGTGAAGACTTCGGACATGCAAGGGTCCAGACGCCGCTCAACCATCAACTGGTTCGCAGCCGAGGCCTGCTTGAGATGCGCAAAATGCGAACCTTGCAGACGTTTCTGGTGCATCCACATGTAACGCACATCAAAGGTCAGGTTGTAACCGGTGGTGCCTGCGCAAATCACGACCATTCCGCCCTTCTTCACAACAAAGGTCGAAACCGGGAACGTGCTTTCGCCGGGATGTTCAAACACCATATCGACATTCACACCTTTGCCGGTGATATCCCAGATAGCCTTGCCAAACTTGCGGGCCTCTTTGAACCATTCGGCATATTCCGGCGTGTTCACAGTGGGCAACTGGCCCCAGCAATTGAAATCCTTGCGGTTAATAACGCCCTTGGCACCCAGATCCATAACGAAGTCACGTTTGCTTTCGTCCGAGATCACACCAATCGCATTTGCACCAGCCGTATTGATCAACTGGATGGCGTATGAGCCCAAGCCACCCGAGGCCCCCCAGACCAGAACGTTTTGGCCGGGCTTCAGATCGTGCGGCTCGTGCCCGAACAGCATCCGATAGGCGGTCGCAAGCGTCAGGGTATAGCAGGCGCTTTCTTCCCAGGTCAGGTGCTTGGGGCGCGGCATCAGCTGCTGTGCTTGTACATTGGTGAATTGCGCGAACGAGCCGTCCGGTGTCTCATAGCCCCAGATGCGCTGGCTGGGCGAATACATCGGGTCGCCACCATTGCAGTGCTCATCGTCGCCATCGTCCTGATTGCAGTGGATCACAACCTCATCGCCGACTTTCCAGCGCTTAACCTTATCACCGACGGCCCAGACGATGCCTGAAGCATCCGATCCCGCGATGTGGAACGGTTGGCCGTGGCCATCAAACGGGCTGATTGGTTTGCCAAGTGACGCCCAGACGCCATTGTAGTTCACACCTGCCGCCATAACGAGGACCAGAACTTCGTGGCTGTCCAGCTTTGGGACATCGACGACCTCAAGCTGCATCGCGGTGTCAGGCTCGCCATGGCGCTCTTTCCGAATGGCCCACGCATACATCTGCTTGGGAACATACCCCATCGGAGGGATTTCACCCATTTCATAGAGGTCCTTCTCCGGCGCCTCATACGACGCGATACCGCTATCGACATCCAAAGCCATGCTGGCCTCCTTTTTTCCAAATGTTGCCGCGCCGCAGAATCGCGGGCTTCCAAAGACGGAATATTATCCCTTTGGTAATATTGCAACCGTTTTGGCGTCTATTTTGTAATTTTATGACCCAGCGGTTGCAGAAATACTTTCTGCACTTGCATCATTACCGCCCAGAACGGTAGGCTCCGATGCGGCGGCATAATAGGTAAGCAACTCAGACCGCTGACCCGATGGGCTTAGAACCCCGTTCTCTCGCTGCAATATCCGTCGCTCGACCAGTTGATTGATCGCATCGTCAATCGCCTTGCCACCATCCTCGGCAACGGCCTCACCACCCAGAGCCAACAGCCGTTCCTTCAGTTCATGCTCTGACATCTGGCCCTCTTCCTGTATGAGCAGACACGTTGCAGGAACCGGAACAAAGGGGATGGCGGCACCGATCCTACGCATCAACTCACGCGCTAGGTCAGTCGTGAGGTCCCGTTCATGCGAGGCCCGGAATTCCTTAAGTGATATCGGGGTCGCATATCGTACCGAGGCAATACCAAACCTCTTGTAGCGTCCAACAAGCCTGCGCCAAATCTGTTTGAGCGTCCAACGGGTAATCACTCCGATCCGTGCACGGAAACGGCGTTCGCTGTCTTTCGCAGCTGCCGTTAGAACAGTATCTTCAAGCACCCTATCGTAGTTCAGGGCCACGGGAACGAACACGACATCCCGACCCTGCAGTTCGGCACCATCAAGGATGTATTTCAGCAGGCCTAGTTTAGGGCGACCCAACTTGCCTGTCAGGCTCAGCCCACCTTCGGGGAACATCGCCTGCGTCACGCCCGCTTCGGTCGCGTGGCGCACATAGCTTGCAAGCACCTGACGATACAAATCGCTGCCTGACTTGCGGCGGATAAAGTAGGCGCCCATCGCGCGAATTAGTCGGCTTAGCGGCCAGACACGCGCCCATTCACCTACTGCATAGGACAGGGTCGAGTGATCCGCGGCCAGATAAGTGACCAGCACGTAATCCATGTTGCTACGGTGGTTCATGACATAAACCACCGTTGCGTCCGGATCGATATTGTCCAGCGCGGCCTTGTCTTCATATCCCAGTTGAACTTTGTAGAACGCATTGCTCAGCATACGCGCAAATCGGATCGCGATGCTGAAATACGCTACCGTCGAGAATGACGGTGCAATCTCGCGCGCATAGCGACGGGCCTGTTCCGATGCGACTGCGTCGGGCACACCTTCCTTCTTGGCATGTTGCTGCACCGCACGGCTGACCTGCGGGTCATAGATGAGCCGCTGGATCATGTCATGCCGCCCAGCCAGCTTGAATGGCTGGATTGGGCGTTGCAGGCGCTTGTTCAACCGCGCGACAGCCCGTTCAAGACGGCGGCGGAAAAACCAACGCACCGAAGGGAACAAAAAATGCGAGGCAAATGTGACCGCAGCAAACAGCACGATCAGCACAAACAGCCAAAGCGGAATTTCCACAGTCTGCATCATTTGGGCACAGTGCCATCAATCGAGGCCACCCACAATCTGCAGAAAAGGGTGATGCCGCGATGCAGCGAATTGACAAGGGTCTAAAATTACTATTTACCGTCAAGGAAAGTAATTTTATTGCTCAACGATCCGCGAGGCTTGACCCATGACGCAGTTGCAGAAAGATCGCCCCTGGCTCATCCGTACCTATGCCGGTCACTCGACAGCCAAGGCGTCAAACGCGCTTTATCGTGCGAACCTGGCCAAAGGTCAGACTGGCCTGTCTGTCGCGTTCGATCTGCCGACCCAGACCGGGTATGACAGCGACCACACGTTGGCGCGTGGTGAGGTTGGCAAAGTTGGTGTTCCGATCTGCCATCTGGGGGATATGCGGGTTCTGTTCGAACAAATCCCGCTTGAACAGATGAACACCTCAATGACGATCAATGCCACTGCCCCATGGCTGTTGTCCTTGTATATCGCGGTGGCCGAGGAACAGGGCGCGGATGTCTCGAAACTACAGGGTACCGTCCAGAACGACCTGATCAAAGAATACCTCAGCCGCGGCACTTATGTGTGCCCGCCTAAGCCTTCGTTGAAGATGATCGCGGATGTGGCTGAATATTGCTATGACAACGTGCCCAAATGGAACCCGATGAATGTGTGTTCCTATCATCTCCAAGAGGCCGGAGCGACGCCCGAGCAAGAGCTGGCCTATGCGCTGGCAACCGCCATTGCCGTGCTGGATGAATTGCGCCCTCGCGTACCGGCCGAGGACTTTCCCGCCCTGTGCGGCCGGATTTCATTCTTTGTAAATGCAGGCATTCGCTTTGTTACCGAAATGTGCAAAATGCGCGCATTCGTCGATCTTTGGGATGAGATCCTGCACGAGCGCTATGGCGTAGAAGACCCCAAGTTCCGCCGATTCCGCTATGGTGTTCAGGTGAACTCGCTGGGGCTGACCGAACAGCAGCCTGAAAACAACGTCTATCGCATTTTGATCGAAATGCTGGCGGTTACATTGTCGAAACATGCCCGTGCGCGGGCTGTGCAATTGCCTGCGTGGAACGAAGCGCTTGGCCTGCCCCGCCCTTGGGATCAGCAATGGTCGATGCGAATGCAACAAATCCTCGCCTATGAAACCGACCTGCTGGAATATGGCGATCTGTTTGACGGCAACCCGGTCGTCGATGCCAAGGTCGAAGAGCTCAAGAATGGGGCGCGGGCCGAGCTTGCCAACCTTGAGTCGATGGGTGGCGCGGTTGCCTCGATCGAATATATGAAGTCCCGGTTGGTCGAATCAAATGCCGAGCGCCTGAACCGGATTGAGCGCAACGAAACTGTTGTCGTTGGTGTAAACAAATGGACTGAGGGCGAAACATCGCCTCTGCAGACTGAAGATGGTGGCATCATGGTGGTCGACCCGGCGGTCGAGCAGGAACAAATCGGGCGCTTGAACACCTGGCGTGCGGACCGGGATGACGCTGCCGTGGCTGCGGCGTTGCAAGCCCTGCGCGAAGCAGCGAAGTCTGGCGCCAACGTGATGGCGCCTTCTATCGCTGCGGCTAAGGCTGGTGTGACAACCGGTGAATGGGCTGAAGAAATGCGCAAAGCATACGGCACCTATCGTGGACCAACTGGCGTATCGGGGTCAGTATCAAACAAAACCGAAGGGCTGGAGGACCTGCGCGCAGCCGTAGACGCAGTCAGCGACCGGCTGGGTCGCAGGCTGAAGTTTCTTGTTGGCAAGCCGGGTCTGGACGGACACTCGAACGGGGCCGAACAGATCGCCTTCCGCGCGCGCGACTGTGGCATGGATATCAGCTATGAAGGTATCCGCCTGACGCCTGAAGAGATCGTAACTGCGGCACAAGAAGACAAAGCGCATGTGATCGGTCTTTCGATCCTGTCTGGCAGCCACCTGCCTTTGGTGAAGGACGTGATGACGCGACTGAAAGCAGCAGGGCTAAGTGATATCCCGGTTATTGTAGGCGGCATCATCCCCGATGAAGACGCCGAGCAATTGCGTTCCATGGGAGTTTTAAAAGTCTATACACCCAAGAATTTTGAACTAAATGCGATCATGGGTGATATCGTCACATTGGTTGACCCAAGGGAAATCGCCGCCGAATAAAAAGGAATTCCTGAAATCTCCAATTTTATTTCCCCTAAAATGGGAATAATTAAAGCCAGACTAATTCAATTTCCCCGCCAATAAGCTGGGGATTCGCTGGAATGGAGAATAAAATGGCTATCGATCTGGAAAAAATGTCGCGTAAAGAATTGCGCGAATTGCGCGATCGGATCGAAAAAGCGCTAAAAACCGCCGAGGTGCGCGAGCGCAAAGAAGCGTTGAAAGCCGCCGAAAAGGCGGCAGCCGAATTCGGATTTTCACTGTCCGAATTGTCGGTGGATGGCGCTAAATCGTCAAAAACTGCCAAGCCGAAATACCGAAACCCTGAAAATCCCGATCAAACCTGGACCGGACGCGGCCGCAAACCGCAATGGGTGCATGACGCAATCAAGGCTGGCACTGATATCTCCGATCTCGAAATTTAAGCGAGGGAGTCTCCCAAATGACGATCCATATCGGAGCTGAAAAAGACCAGATCGCAGAAACCGTTCTTTTGCCCGGTGACCCGTATCGCGCCAAATGGGCTGCTGAGACCTTTCTGGACGATGTCCAACTGGTCAACGAGGTGCGCGGCATGCTGGGGTTCACCGGCACTTGGAAAGGCAACCGCGTTACCATTCAGGGCAGTGGTATGGGAATGCCGTCACTGTCGATCTACGTCAACGAACTGATCCGCGACTACGGTGCCAAAACTCTGATCCGCATCGGATCTTGTGGCGGGATGCAGGACAGCGTGAATGTGCGCGACGTCATTCTGGCGATGACCTCGACCACGCTCAGCACCCCTTCGCGCGGCATCATGAAAGAGCTGAACTTTGCTCCTTGTGCCGATTGGGGCTTGCTGCAGGCTGCAGCGCTGGCTGCGAACGCCAAAGGTACGCCGACCCATGTAGGCGGCATCTACTCTTCGGATGTTTTCTATGACGAACGTCCTGATCTGAACGAACAAATGGTTCGGCACGGGATCCTGGGTGTCGAGATGGAAGCGGCAGAGCTTTACATCCTCGCGGCGCGTCATAAATGTCGGGCGCTAGCGGTCCTTACAGTTTCCGACCATCTGCTCACTGGCGAGGCCCTGCCCTCTTCGGATCGAGAGAGCAGCTTTGGTGATATGGTCGAAATCGCCTTGCAAGCCGCCTTCCCTGACAGCTGAGCCACAAGAATCTTAGCGCCCGTGCGTGCGGTCATATCCGTTGCGCACGGGGCTGCTCCACCCCTTCAATGCACCGTCAGCCGGGGCAAAAGTTTCGACCAGCAAGGGATGACACGCAGCGGTATCTGATGAGTGTTCGGACGAACAATCACCGCCGGGGCACGCGCTGAGATTTCCAAGCAGATCAATCTCGGCAAAGAACTCAAGATAATCCCCCGGACGGACGGGTGAAGCTTTCATGAAATACTGCCCGGTATCACGCGTGAAACCGGTACACATGAACACGTTCAACACATCGTGGACGGCAGGCTCGGCTTCGGCCAAGGAAATACCCAAATGATCCGCCAACGCGCGCGTCAGATTCGAATGGCAACAGTAATGGTACTGGGACTCAGCTAGCAGATTACCGGTATAGGGATCGCATCGGGTCCCGATCACATCGTGCACCGACCCTCCGAATTCATCAATCCCATACCATCCCAACGTATCGGCAATGATCGTTGCCATGGGGCGCATATGCGGAAAGCTCGACCACATACGCTCACCCGTGGTGATGTGGGTGCCGTGCAACGCCCGCGTCTTGCCGGAGTAAAACCGCTCGGTCAGGTCATTGAGGTTCCACAGGTTTAGATCGCCAACTTGCGATCCTTCAACAGAAGTGATCCGAAAGAAATGCCCCGCGGGCACCTCAAAGCAACGTGCATCTCGCGGTGGCACCAACACCTCATCCGTTTTGTGCGCTGTATCACGCGCAGCTTGATACAGCCCGAGATCGGGTTTTGGCAGCCCGTCATTCGGGTAGCAGATAACTGGAGCTACAGCACGGCGTGTATCTGCATCGGCGGGCGGGCGGGGCGTGTTCCAAGATTCTGTCATGGGGCGGAGAGTGGCTCAGTTCGTCCTGACGGAAAACCCCAAACCGTCCTTATTGCCCTTTCAGGCATTGGGTGGGTTCGGCATCAGACTTTGAGACCGCGCCACAATAGGCGCAACGCCACTGGCCCTCACTTCGGTGTTGCCGCCATCTGCAGTCGCGCGTCAGTGAAGACGTGCGGGATCGCCAAAAGAAATAGGCAAACACACCGGCGGCAAGCAGAAGCAGCAAAATAGGCATGCAACTGCTTGGCCGATTGTGCCGCGTTTTTCAAGCCCAGCAGATCAGGCCGCGTTGGAGTATTCAAATAGTTCAGGAGTTTCGTCTTTGGCTGGAACGACCGGCTCGGGCGTATAATAGGCCCAAGCCTGTTCCAACAGCTCTAGCGCTTTCGCAGCGTCGATTTTTTGGTTTTGCGTGCTCATCGGAGTGACCTTTATTCGATCTTATCACTCCTCCCTGTGCGAAACTTAGATCCGCAAACAGGCAAACGCATCGCATAGTTTTGCAGAGGCGTCATGCACTTGCCGCAACCCGGCAAGTGCATTGGTAATATGCGCGATCAGACCGCGCGGTCGACCATCATCTTTTTGATCTCGGCAATCGCCTTGGCCGGATTCAGTCCCTTGGGGCAGGTTTTGGCGCAGTTCATGATGGTATGGCAGCGATACAGCTTGAAGGGGTCTTCCAGCTCGTCCAAACGCTCACCTGTGGCCTCATCCCGGCTGTCGATGATCCAGCGATAGGCATGCAAAAGCGCGGCGGGCCCAAGATAGCGGTCGCCGTTCCACCAGTAGCTGGGGCACGAAGTCGAGCAACTGGCGCACATCACGCATTCATAAAGGCCATCCAGCTTTTTGCGGTCTTCGATCGACTGCTTCCACTCTTTCGCAGGACGGTTGGTCTTGGTCTCAAGCCACGGCATGATCGAGGCGTGCTGCGCGTAGAAATGCGTCAAGTCCGGGATCAGGTCTTTGACCACCGGCATATGCGGCAGCGGATAGATCTTCACATCGCCCTTGATCTCATCCATGCCATAGATACAGGCCAGCGTGTTGATCCCGTCGATATTCATCGCGCAGGAGCCGCAGATGCCCTCACGGCACGACCGGCGGAAGGTCAGGGTCGGGTCGATCTCATTCTTGATCTTGATCAGCGCGTCCAGAACCATCGGCCCGCAGGTATCCATGTCGACGAAATAGGTGTCAACGCGCGGGTTCTGGCCATCATCAGGATTCCAGCGGTAAATCTGGAATTTGCGCACATTCGTCGCGCCATCGGGCTTAGGCCATGTCTTGCCCGTTGTGATGCGCGAATTCTTGGGGAGGGTCAGTTGTACCATGGGTTCCTCTCCTTAGAACGTCCGCGCCTTGGGCGCGATTCGTTTCAGACTGATGCCGCCTTCGTCTTCGTTCGTCAGCGGATCGACGATGACAGGGCGATAGCTCAGCTCGACCTTGTTGCCTTCGACGCGGCTGACCGTGTGAACGCGCCAGTTTTCATCGTCACGCTCGGTGAAATCCTCATGCGCGTGTGCGCCACGCGATTCCTTGCGAGCCTCGGCCCCAACGATGGTGGCCAGAGCGCTTGGCATCAGGTTGGTCAGCTCCAGTGATTCCATCAGGTCACTGTTCCAGACTAGGCTGCGGTCCGACACTTTAAGGTCATCCATCTTCGCCGCAATCGCCGTCATCTTCTCGACGCCTTCCGCCATGGTCTTGGCGGTCCGGAACACGGCTGCGTCCTCCTGCATGGTGCGTTGCATCTCAAGCCGCAGATCGGCGGTTGGGATCGCGCCGCTGGCGTTGCGCACCGCATCGAAGCGGTCAAATGCCTTGTCGACCGACGCTTGGTTCAGAACCGGATTTGGAGCTTCCGGATCCACAACTTTGCCCGCCCGGATCGCCGCTGCGCGGCCAAAGACCACGAGATCGATCAACGAGTTTGAACCAAGACGGTTTGCCCCGTGAACCGAGGCACACCCGGCCTCGCCCACAGCCATCAGGCCGGGGACAACGGCAGTCGGGTTGTCAGCAGTCGGGTTCAGAACCTCACCCCAATAATTAGTCGGGATACCACCCATATTGTAGTGCACTGTCGGCAGAACAGGGATCGGCTCCTTGGTCACGTCGACACCGGCAAACACACGCGCCGATTCCGAAATCCCTGGCAAGCGTTCCGCCAGAGCCTCGGCCGGCAGGTGGCTGAGGTTCAGGTGAATATGATCGCCATCGTCGCCATGTCCGCGGCCTTCGCGAATTTCCATGGTCATCGAGCGACTGACATAATCGCGCGGCGCAAGGTCTTTATACTGGGGCGCGTAACGCTCCATGAACCGTTCGCCTTCCGAGTTGGTCAGATACCCGCCCTCACCACGCGCACCTTCGGTGATCAGGCAGCCTGATCCGTAGATGCCGGTTGGGTGGAACTGAACGAACTCCATATCCTGCAGCGCAAGACCCGCGCGGGCCACCATACCGCCGCCGTCACCGGTGCAGGTATGGGCCGAGGTCGCGCTGAAATAGGCGCGGCCATAGCCGCCGGTTGCCAGAACAACCATCTTGGCGTTGAAAACATGCATCGTGCCATCGTCCAGCTTCCAGCAGACGACACCCTGACACTGCCCGTCATCGGACATGACCAGATCGATGGCGAAATATTCGATGTAGAACTCGGCGTTGTTCTTTAGCGACTGACCATAGAGGGTGTGCAGGATCGCGTGGCCGGTCCGGTCGGCAGCGGCACAGGTGCGCTGCACGGCGGGGCCTTCGCCAAACTCGGTGGTGTGGCCCCCGAACGGGCGCTGATAGATTTTACCTTCCTCGGTCCGGCTGAATGGTACGCCGTAGTGTTCCAACTCATAGACAGCTTTAGGCGCTTCGCGTGCCAGGTACTCCATCGCATCGGTGTCACCCAGCCAGTCAGAGCCTTTTACGGTGTCATACATATGCCACTGCCAATGGTCCGGCCCCATGTTTGACAAGGACGCGGCGATACCGCCCTGTGCCGCCACCGTATGCGAACGGGTCGGGAAAACCTTGGTCACACAGGCCGTGCGCAAACCCTGTTCCGCCATACCCAATGTGGCCCGCAGACCCGCACCACCGGCACCAACAACAACCACGTCATATTCGTGGGTTTCGTATTCATATGCTGCTGTCATTGTTCTTGTTCCTTACTGCGCATATCCGAGGGCCAGCCGCGCGAGCGCAAAAAGACCCGCAGCAATCAATGTGTATGCAAAGGCCCGTGCGGCCATCAGCGCCAGCTTTTCGGCAACGCCATGCACATAGTCCTCAATCGCTTCCTGTGCTTCACGCAACAGGTGCGGGATGACAACAACCAGCGTCAGACCCATGACAATCGCCGGGAACGGACGGCTGTAGTAGGCCAGAGCTTCTTCGTAGGTTCCACCCAGGGCGTGCCCGAAGGTAAATACAAACAGCGGCACAAGGATGACCAGCGCCGCCGAGCTGAGCATCATTTGCCAATGGTGATGCGTTCCTGCGCGTCCAGCTCCCATGCCCTGCGCGCGTTTGCGGTCTGTCAGAAATTGCATAGCCAACCTCCTCTTAAAGCGCCACGGCGGTGATCAGGGCCAACACGGTTGCCAACACGAACATGCCAATGCCCATCTTCTCGGACACTTCAACATCCACGCAATATCCCAGATCCCAAATGACGTGCCGCAAACGGCCCAACATGTGATAGAAAATAGCCCACGCCGCGCCGAACATGACCAGATCACCCAGGAAACTGGTCATCAATCCATTGATCTGTTCAAAGGCACTTTGCGATGTGGCCGCTGCAAGCAGCCACCAAACGACCAACAATGCCAAGCCAAAAGACGCAAGACCCGTGATGCGCACCATAATCGAAGAGATGGAGGTCATCTGCGGACGATAAATCGTCAAATGAGGTGAGAGCGGGCGGTTGCCTCGATTTACATCGGCCATGTTGGCTCCTTTTCGGTTGGCTACCGAACGTTTTACTGTTTTTTGCGACTCTGTCACGCGCTGCAGGTGCAAAATCCAGTAATTTTGCTGCAAAATTGACGATAAGACGCATTTGTGATCACGCAAAATAATCTCGTGATCACAAAATACCTTCGACACCTCCAATGTTAGCGTTTTCAATGGAAAAGCAATGTGATCACGAATCTATGGTTGCGCCGCCGTTAACCCAGCAGTCTGCTGCGTTACCTCGCGCAACAGCTTCTTGCGAATACGTTCCGGGTAGTCGTCAAATCCCGCTGCAGAGACGACAAAGGCCCCTTCCCCCACGATGACATTCTCAAAGAAATAGGCTGTAAGATCAGGTTCGCTTTCTTCAATTGCGATTGCATTCACGGTGATCCCAAGATCACGCAGTTTGGTGTGGATTGTCGAGGGTTCAATACCTTCATTCGAAATACCGTCACCCGAAAGGTCAATCAAATGTCTTTTACATTCAGACACTTCGTCAAAGCTGGTGACGGTCATATCGAGCGCCTCACCAATCGCAGTTGAGAAGTTTCGCCAGACACGCGGATCGGCTGCGACCTGTTCGGCAAAACTGTCCAGCGTGGGAAAGCTGTCGATCCGGGTCCAGGGGATTGTGATCCGTTGGCGTGAGCTGCCTGTCCATTGTACCAACATCAGACGGGCCTGCCCGCGCACCAGGGCCTCGGACACAATCGGATCGCGCAACCCGGCTGCAAGGCCGTCCATTTGGATACGGTATTCCTGGGAATCGACCGAGCCCGAAACGTCTACAGCCAAGGCCAGAGCCAAATCACAAGCATAAGCCTGAGGGGCCAGACACAAGCTGGCGATGATCGCACGCAACATCATCATGCACCAAGCGTAGCATGGTTTTCGCAGAGCGCGATCACTTCAATGTTAGCCGCCAGATGGCGAAACTCACATCGGCATCAGAGCCCAATAATCCAAATCTAACAGTACGTTAGGAAGATATTTGCCATCGTCATTACGCAGAACAAAGGGCTCGCCGCCTTTGGTCGCAACAAGGCGCAGGCGGATGGCACCGATTCCGGGGGTTCCGGTTTCGGCCTTGTCCAGAACCTCGGACCAGGCCTTGATCGTGTCGCCCGCGAAACAGGGATTGGCATGGGCGCCTGCGTTCAGACCAACGATCATCTGCGCATTCGCCAAGCCGTTGAAGGACAAAGCACGCGCCATTGAGATGACGTGGCCGCCATAGATCAGCCGACCTTCGGGGCGGACCGTCAGGTCGAAATGCACTTTGGCGGTGTTTTGCCAGAGGCGGGTGGCGAGCATATGCTCGGCCTCTTCAACGGTCACGCCATCGACGTGATCAATCGTTTCTTCCGTGTTGTACGCATCCCAGCGGTGGTTTTCACCGGATTGTACAAAATCATATTTTGAGAAATCGAGGCCCTGCGGCACCACAAGATCGCCGGCGTCCAGAGCTTTCTTCAACTCGGGCACCACTGTTTCGGGCGCGGGCGCGTCGAGGTTGGATTTGCGCACCATCACCCAACGCACATATTCGATAACCACCTCATCGCGCTGGTTCAGGCCGCGGGTGCGGACCCAGACGACGCCAGTTTTGCCGTTTGAGTTTTGCTTGAGGCCGATCACCTCGGATTCGGCGCGCAGGGTATCGCCGGGATAGACCGGTTTCAGCCAGCGACCCTCGGCATAGCCCAGATTGGCGACCGCGTTCAGCGAAATATCGGGAACCGTTTTGCCGAATACCACATGGAACGCCGCCAGATCATCAATCGGGCTTTGCGGCAGGCCACTATTCCGGGCGAACTCATCCGAGGAATAGAGCGCATGGCGCGCCGGGTAGAGCGCGTGATACAACGCGCGCTCGCCATCGGTCACCGTACGCGGCACGGCGTGATGCAGGACCTGCCCGATAGAATAATCCTCGAAGAAATTACCCGGATTGGTTTTTGCCATTATTGCTGTCCCAGTTTCATGTCGGGTGAATAGTCGGCGTCGACCTCTTTGGTCACAGCCTGCGCACAGCGCATCACGTTGTTGGCCGCGTCGAAGGCATAGGAGGGATCACCATATAGGTCCCACCCTTTTGCCAAAGCGTCCGAGACCTTGTGACAAAAGGCCGAGGTGTCTTCTTCGGTCAGCAGACGATAAATTTTTGCCATCGAAAAAGCCCCTTACCCACCGAACGGAGATGGGCCGACCAGCCCGTGAATATAGCCCACAACACCCAACAGCACGATGGAGCCCACAAAGAACATCGCGTCCTTGCCATAGGTGCCGGGTTCGCCCGGTGTCCATTCGGGTTCGGACTTGTTGATCACGATCACTTCGACAATTGCCCAGGCCAGCAGTCCACCAAACAGCACGATCGAAGCCAGATCGCCGTTCACCAGCAAATGCGCGAAGGCCCAGAGTTTAAATCCGCCCAGCATCGGATGGCGGACCTTGTTCAGCAGGCGGCCTTTTGTTCCGGCCGGGCTGGCCAAGTAAAACGCAAACAACACCAACAGGTTGTTGACGTGGATCAGGAAGGTTGGCGGCGCCCAGACATAGATGAAATCGGTCATGCGATAGCCGAAAATCATCAGCAATATCGAGACCACCAAAGCAAGCGCCACAACGCCCTTGCCCGCATCGCCCATTGCGGCCCGGCGGTCCGGCATCGCGCGCTTGAACAGATGTGCGGCCCACCACAGCGCCACACCAAGGATCAGAAGAACAAAGCCCATCGCTGGCTTACCCCGCTTGCAAAGCTACTATCGCCTCTGCTTTTGCCAGAGTTTCGCGGGCAGATACAACGTGTAGGTTTTCAACAATCTTGCCGTCAACAACGGCAACGCCCTGTCCTTGGGCCTCGGTCTCTTCAAAGGCGGCGATCTGACGGCGGGCCAGATCAATCTCATCTTCCGATGGGGCGAAGGCAGAATTGGCAATCTCAACCTGCGCGGGATGGATCAGCGTTTTACCGTCAAAACCCATGTCGCGGCCTTGGGCACATTCAGCCTGCAGGCCATCGGCGTCCTTGAACGCATTGTAAACGCCATCGACGATGAGCAGCCCTTCGGCCTTGGCCGCCAGCAGGCACAGCCCCAGCGAGGTCATCATCGGCAAACGGTCGGGGCGGAAGCGGGTTTGAAGCTCTTTCGCCAGATCATTGGTGCCCATGACAAAGCCCGCCATCAGCGAATGGGCTGCTATTTCCGTTGCGTTCAACATACCGCGCGGCGTTTCCATCATAGCCCAGATCGGCAGATCGCCGGTGATCGCGGAGAGCGCATCCACATCAGCAGCGGAGTTGACCTTGGGCAGAAGCACCGCGTCGGCGTCCATCTCACGCACGGCCTCGGCATCCGCACGCCCCCATTCGGTATCGAGCCCGTTGATGCGCACGATCTTGACGCGCGCGCCATACCCTCCGGCGGCCAGAGCCGCCTTGAGCGTTTCGCGCGCGTTCTCTTTTTCATCGGCGGCAACCGCGTCTTCGAGATCAAAAATGATCGCATCCACCGGCAGCGTGCGCGCCTTGTCCAGTGCCCGCTCTCGTGAGCCGGGGATATAGAGAACTGAGCGATAGGGGCGTTGGCGCGGGTCCACAGGACTCTCCCATTGAAATAATGTTGCGCGGAATGGGGCATTTTTTGGCGGAAAGTTCAAGAACAAAATCGCCGCAGCGCAGCATTTCCAGCGCTGCGCAACGTGCGTTGCCTTAACGCGATGTCCGTTTGCCTGCGGCACGCTGCTTTGAGGAAGAACACGAAAGGGGTGACCAATGAAGGCGATATTGCTGAAAATGACGATTGGTTTGGGCATCATGGTGCTGGCAGCACAACAGGTCAGCGCCCAGAATTGCGCGCCACGCGAGGATGTTATCAAGCGATTGGCGCAGACCTATGGCGAAACCCGACGTGGCATCGGGATAGCGCGTCAGGGTGCCGTGATGGAGGTTTTCGCATCGGACCAATCCGGCAGCTGGACCATTGTTGTGACCTTGCCGGAAGGCGTGACCTGCCTGGTCGCCTCGGGTCAATCTTATGAAACACTGGCCGAAACGCTGCCGCCTAACACCTAAACCAGCGCATCCCAGATCAGCTTGCACCCTGTCAGGGTCAGCAGAACGTAGGCAATGTTGAAAAACAAACGTTCTGAGAGCATGAAATGCGCCCGGACACCCAGCCAGGCCCCAAGGATCGCAAACGGGGTGAGCAACAGGTCAGCCAAGGCTGTGTGCCAGGTAAACAGGCCCAGATAGGCAAACGGGACAAATTTGACAGCGTTGATCACCCAAAAGACCAGAACGGTTGAAGCCTGAAACTCGGTCTTCGACAGGCGTTGAGACAACAAGTACACGGCGGCGGGCGGGCCGCCCGCATGGCTGACAAAGCTGGTAAACCCGGCGATCAGCCCGGCAAACAAACCCGCCGAAGGGGGCAGGCGATTTGCGAAACCACGCACCCAGCCTCGGGTCTGGGCGATATGCCAGATCACGAAGCCGACCGATATCCCGCCGATCAGCAGACGCAGCAAATCATCATCAGTGGCGCGATAAAGCCACGCGCCCAGTGCGACGCCGGGAATTGCACCCAGGATCAGAAGGCGGGAATCTGCCCAGCTCCAGCGTTTCCAATAGGGCTTTAGAGTGGCGACATCGATCACCATCAGGATCGGTAGCATCAACGCCAGCGCCTGCCCGGGCGTCAGGATCAACGCCAGAATCGACGACGACGCAAAAGCCACACCTGAGCCGAACCCGCCTTTCGAGATACCCGCGAAGATCACCGCCGGGATCGCCACGGCAAAAAACATAAGGTTCATCTCGAACATCGGGCGCCCCGGAAATATGCATGTGTCACAGGCGGTTTAGCGCAATCGGTACGGGGCATGCAAACGGTATGCGATAGCATGCCGCGGCGCAGAAGGCTTGCGCGACGTCGCATTTACGACTAGCAAAACCGCGATTTCAAAACCCATCGGAGATATTCCAAATGGCCAGACCCAAGATCGCGCTGATCGGCGCAGGTCAGATCGGCGGCACGCTCGCCCACCTCGCTGCAATGAAAGAACTGGGTGACGTTGTCCTGTTCGACATCGCCGAAGGCACCCCGGAAGGCAAGGCGCTGGATATCGCCGAGTCCGGCCCCTCGGAAGGCTTTGACGCCAAGCTGAAGGGCACCCAGTCCTACGAGGATATCGCAGGCGCGGACGTCTGCATCGTGACCGCCGGTGTGCCGCGCAAACCAGGTATGAGCCGCGACGACCTGTTGGGTATCAACCTGAAAGTCATGAAATCGGTTGGCGAAGGTATTGCCGCCAATGCGCCTGATGCGTTTGTCATCTGCATCACCAACCCGCTGGACGCGATGGTTTGGGCTCTGCGCGAATTCTCGGGCCTGCCGCACAACAAGGTTTGCGGTATGGCAGGCGTTCTGGATTCAGGCCGTTTTGCACACTTCCTGTCGGAAGAGTTCAACGTCTCGATGCGCGACGTCACCGCCTTTGTTCTGGGTGGTCACGGCGACACGATGGTGCCTTCTGTTCGCTATTCGACCGTCGCAGGTATCCCGCTGCCCGACCTGGTTGAAATGGGTTGGACCACACAAGAGAAACTGGACGCCATCGTTCAGCGCACCCGTGACGGCGGTGCCGAAATCGTTGGTCTGCTGAAAACCGGCTCGGCCTTCTATGCGCCCGCCACTTCGGCGATCGAAATGGCCGAAGCCTATCTGAAAGACCAGAAACGCGTTCTGCCCTGTGCCGCTTATTGCGATGGAGAGCTGGGCGTTGAAGGCATGTATGTCGGCGTCCCGACCGTGATTGGTGCCGGTGGTGTCGAGCGGGTCGTGAACATCAAGCTGAACGAGGAAGAGCAGGCCGGTTTCGACAACTCGGTGAATGCTGTGAAAGGCCTGATCGAGGCATGTAAAGGCATCGACAGCTCGCTGGCGTAATCATACACG
Organism: Ruegeria sp. CE9; assembly: GCF_056537425.1. NCBI lineage: Bacteria > Pseudomonadati > Pseudomonadota > Alphaproteobacteria > Rhodobacterales > Roseobacteraceae > Ruegeria > Ruegeria sp. CE9. The sequence goes on from NZ_JBQFRO010000002.1 coordinate 123,142, forward strand.
CACAGGACTTCAGAACCGGCCCTTTAGTGGGCCGGTTTTCTTTTGAGCTGAACATTTGGCTCAGAAATGTTGGCGCAAACGTCGCAAATCCGAAACATGAATGTGTTTTCCCAGTACAAACCCATCTAGTCGAATCAAGCTCGTGCGCCTTTTGCGCTTTGTGATCACACCCCAAAAACCTGTGATCACAAATACTGAAAATCTTCGGCAAATTCCCGTGACACGTCAAAAAACTCTTTAATTTTGGCGCTTAGACACCCCTATAACAGGGTAATCGTAGTCAGACGGGACAGTATCGATGAATATTCACGAATATCAGGCCAAAGCTCTATTGCGCAGCTATGGCGCTCCGGTCTCCGATGGTCGCGCCGTGTTGCGCGCCGAGGAAGCCAAAACCGCAGCCGGTGAACTGGATGGGCCGCTTTGGGTTGTCAAAGCGCAGATCCACGCGGGCGGGCGCGGCAAGGGCTCGTTCAAAGAGACCGACGCGGGCGAAAAGGGCGGTGTCCGTCTGACCAAATCGGTGGAAGAAGCCGCCGAAGAAGCCAAGAAGATGTTGGGCCGCACGCTGGTCACGCATCAGACCGGTCCAGCAGGCAAGCAGGTGAACCGCATCTATATCGAGGCCGGTTCGGGCATCGAACGCGAACTGTACCTGGCTCTGCTGGTGGATCGCCAGACCAGCCGGATTTCGTTCGTGTGCTCGACCGAAGGCGGCATGGATATCGAGGAAGTGGCCGCCGCCACGCCCGAGAAAATCCTTTCGTTCTCGGTAGACCCAGCGACAGGCTATCAGCCTTACCACGGTCGCCGCATCGCGTTTTCGCTGGGCCTGCAAGGTGCGCAGATCAAGCAATGCGTCAAGCTGATGAACCAGCTTTATAATGCCTTCGTCGAGAAGGATATGGAGATGCTGGAGATCAACCCGCTGATCGTCTCGGACAGCGGTGATCTAAAGGTGCTGGACGCCAAGGTCGGCTTTGACGGCAACGCGGTCTACCGCCACCCGGATATTGCCGAGCTGCGCGACACGACCGAGGAAGACCCAAAGGAACTGGAAGCCTCCAAATACGACCTGAACTACATCGCCCTGGATGGTGAGATCGGGTGCATGGTCAACGGTGCTGGTCTGGCAATGGCGACGATGGACATCATCAAGCTATATGGCGCCGAACCTGCCAACTTCCTCGACGTAGGCGGCGGTGCCACCAAAGAGAAAGTGACCGAGGCGTTCAAGATCATCACCTCGGACCCGCAGGTCAAAGGCATTCTGGTCAACATCTTCGGCGGCATCATGCGCTGTGACGTCATCGCCGAGGGCGTGGTTGCTGCGGTGAAAGAGGTCGGCCTGCAGGTTCCGCTGGTCGTGCGTCTGGAAGGCACGAATGTCGAGAAAGGCAAAGAGATCATCAACACCTCGGGCCTGGACGTGATCGCGGCGGATAACCTGAAAGACGGTGCCGAGAAGATCGTGAAGGCGGTTAAGGGTTAAGCCAACATGGGAGTGGGAGAAGCCATCGCGCTGTTAGCCTTCGCTGCATTGGTCATCGTGGTCTTTGTAGCGAAAGAAAACCGACTGGCTGATCCAAATCGAACTGACACAATCTACGTTTCCCAAATGCGAGAAGTTTGCACATTAAAAGATGGCCCTGTCTCCGCAGCGCTAATCAGACAGTCCGGCAACCTCTACAGAGATTTGGGATTCTTCGATCACTGGAAAGACGCAATGGCTGAAATCGAAAAGTCAATGAACCGCGCCAAGATCGACTCCGTGTTTGTTCAATCAAATGGTGCAGAACGATTTGAAGTCGTTCGTTTGCATCACTCCCATCGCGGCAAAGCCGAAGGAAAAAAACTTGGAGGGGCGGTTATCGCCTCGGAGGCTTAACACTCGCGCTCACGGCGCGGCAAATTCAGGAGACTCCTAAAAATGGCAGTCCTCATCGACGAAAATACCAAAGTGATCTGTCAGGGCTTTACCGGCTCGCAGGGCACATTTCACTCTGAACAGGCCATTGCCTATGGCACCAAGATGGTCGGTGGCGTGACCCCCGGCAAAGGCGGGATGGAGCATCTGGGCCTGCCCGTGTTCAACTCGGTCCACGAGGCCAAGCATGTGACCGAAGCCAATGCCAGCGTGATCTATGTGCCGCCGCCCTTTGCGGCAGACTCGATCCTCGAAGCGATTGATGCCGAGATGGAAGTGATCGTCTGCATCACCGAAGGCATCCCGGTTCTGGACATGATGAAGGTCAAGCGCGCGCTGGAAGGCTCAAACTCGCGTCTGATCGGCCCGAACTGCCCAGGTGTTATCACTCCGGATGCCTGCAAGATCGGCATCATGCCCGGCCACATCCACAAGCGCGGCTCGGTCGGTGTTGTGTCGCGTTCGGGCACGCTGACCTATGAGGCTGTCAAGCAAACCACCGATGTGGGTCTGGGCCAGTCCACCTGCGTGGGCATCGGCGGTGATCCGATCAAAGGCACCGAGCATATCGACGTGCTGGAATGGTTCCTGGCCGATGACGAGACTCACTCGATCATCATGATCGGTGAGATCGGTGGCTCGGCCGAGGAAGAAGCCGCCCAGTTCCTGGCGGACGAGGCCAAGAAGGGCCGCAAGAAGCCGACCGCTGGTTTCATCGCAGGCCGCACAGCCCCTCCGGGCCGCCGCATGGGCCACGCGGGCGCAATTGTCGCCGGCGGCAAAGGCGGAGCCGAGGACAAGATCGAAGCCATGCGCTCGGCCGGTATCGTCGTGGCCGAAAGCCCGGCGCAGCTGGGCGAGGCTGTGCTGGAAGCGATTGGGTAACCAGAATCGGACTGCTTTGGGAGGAGCGGTAAACATGACCTTCGGCGAAGCCGTTAGAGCCTGTTTCTCCAAGTTCTTCACCTTCTCGGGCCGTGCTTCACGGCCCGAATACTGGTTCTTTTTTCTGTTCATCGTGATCTGGAACATCATCGCCGGGATCATCGACTGGCAGTTCTTCACTCAGGTTGCAGTGACCGAAACAGAGACTTCCAAATCCGTCTCGGCCAGTTCTTCGCAACCGGTGCAAAGCATCGTCAGCCTGATCGTCTTTTTCCCCCATTTGGCCGTCGCGTGGCGACGGATGCATGATACCGGGCGGAGTGGGTTTTATGCGTTGTTGCCGATCCTTCTGATCCTCGGTGCGCTGGCCGTTCTGATCTTTGGCATCGGCCTTGCCAGCCAGTTTCATGGTGGCACACTGGATATCCTGTTCACACGCGCAACACTTCTTATCGTCATTCCGACACTGTTGGTTCTCATCGTGTCGCCCCTCCTGGTTCTGTGGTGGCTGACCCGCCCCAGCGAACCAGGCACCAACCAATACGGTCCCAACCCATATGAGGTAGCCCAATGACCGAACATTCGCCCAACGACCAGTTTCACGCTTCAAGCTTCATGCAGGGGCATAATGCCGAATATCTGGAGCAGCTTTATGCCCAATACACCAAGAACCCCGGCGCGGTAGACGCGGCCTGGGTCGAGTTTTTCAAGGCCATGGGCGATGATGCGCCGGATGTGCAGCGCGAGGCCGAGGGGCCTTCGTGGGCGCGCAGTGATTGGCCTCCGATGCCGGCGGATGATCTGACCGGGGCGCTGACCGGTGAGTGGGCCGAGATTGACGCGAAGGCGGCGGGCAAGAAGATCAAGGACAAGGCCGAAGCCAAGGGGGTCGAGGTCAGCGATGACCAGATCAAGCGCGCGGTGCTGGACAGCCTGCGGGCGCTGATGCTGATCAGGGCCTATCGTATCCGGGGACATCTGGCAGCTGATCTGGACCCGCTGGGCATGCGCGCCGCCAGTACGCATCCCGAGCTGGACCCGAAGACTTACGGGTTCACCGATGCTGACATGGATCGACCGATCTTTATTGACAACGTGCTGGGCCTGCAGATGGCCAGCATGCGACAAATCGTCGAGATCGTGAAGAGGACCTATTGCGGCACCTTCGCGCTGCAATACATGCATATTTCGAACCCGGAAGAGGCCGCGTGGCTGAAGGAACGCATCGAGGGGTTCGGTAAGGAAATCGCCTTCACCAAGGAAGGCCGCAAGGCGATCCTGAACAAGATGGTCGAGGCCGAGGGGTTCGAGAAATTCCTGCATGTGAAATACATGGGCACCAAGCGGTTTGGTCTGGATGGTGGCGAGGCGCTGATCCCTGCGATGGAACAAATCATCAAGCGCGGCGGCGCCTTGGGCCTCAGCGATATAGTGATCGGCATGCCCCACCGGGGCCGGTTGAACATTCTGGCCAACGTGATGGGCAAGCCCTATCGCGCGATCTTCAACGAGTTTCAGGGCGGTAGCTTCAAGCCTGAGGACGTAGATGGGTCAGGCGATGTGAAATATCACCTCGGCGCCTCCAGCGACCGCGAGTTTGATGGCAATTCGGTGCACCTGTCGCTGACGGCGAACCCTAGCCATCTTGAGGCGGTGAACCCCGTCGTTCTGGGCAAGGTCCGCGCCAAGCAGGACCAGTTGAACGACGAGGACCGTACCAAGGTCATGGGCATCCTGCTGCACGGTGATGCGGCCTTTGCCGGTCAGGGCGTTGTCGCAGAAGGCTTTGGCCTGTCGGGCCTGAAGGGGCACAAGACCGGCGGCACCATGCATATCGTGGTAAACAACCAGATCGGCTTTACCACCGCGCCGCATTTCAGCCGTTCCAGCCCTTATCCCACGGATATCGCGCTGATGGTTGAGGCTCCGATCTTCCACGTGAATGGCGACGACCCCGAGGCGGTGGTGCATGCCGCCAAAGTGGCGACCGAGTTCCGCCAGAAGTTCCACAAGGACGTGGTGCTGGATATCTTCTGCTACCGCCGGTTTGGTCATAACGAGGGTGACGAACCCATGTTCACCAACCCGATCATGTACAAGAAGATCAAGACGCATAAGACTACGCTGTCGCTGTACACCGAACGTCTGGTCAAGGATGGCCTGATCCCCGAGGGCGAGATCGAGGATATGAAGGCCGCATTCCAGGCGCATCTGAACGAAGAGTTCGATGCCGGGAAGGATTACAAACCCAACAAGGCTGATTGGCTGGATGGGCGCTGGTCGCATCTGGACAAGCACAAAGACGAGTATATGCGGGGTGAGACCGCGATTACTCCGGAAACGTTTGCTGAGATTGGTACCGCGTTGACCAGTGCTCCGGAGGGGTTTGCGCTGCACAAGACTGTGGGTCGTCTTCTGGATCACAAGAAACAGATGTTCGAATCGGGTGCCGGCTTTGACTGGGCCACCGGCGAAGCGCTGGCTTTCGGCTCGTTGCTGACCGAAGGCTACCCGGTGCGTTTGGCAGGACAGGATGCGACGCGCGGCACGTTCAGCCAACGTCATTCTGGACTGGTCAACCAGGAGACCGAAGAACGTTATTACCCACTGAACAACATCCGCGCCGGGCAATCGCATTACGACGTAATCGACTCGATGCTGTCCGAATACGCAGTTTTGGGCTTCGAATACGGCTATTCGCTGGCCGAACCCAATGCGCTGGTGCTTTGGGAGGCACAGTTTGGCGATTTCGCCAACGGGGCACAGATCATGTTCGATCAGTTCATCAGTTCAGGCGAATCGAAATGGCTGCGGATGTCGGGTCTGGTCACGCTGCTGCCGCATGGGTTCGAAGGGCAAGGCCCCGAACACTCGTCCGCACGGCTTGAGCGGTTCCTGCAGATGTGCGGTCAGGATAACTGGATCGTTGCGAACTGCACGACACCTGCGAACTATTTCCACATCCTGCGCCGTCAATTGCACCGGACCTTCCGCAAGCCGCTTATTCTGGTGACGCCGAAATCTCTGCTGCGCCATAAGCTGGCGGTCAGCAAGGCCGAGGAATTCACCACAGGCTCGAGCTTCCACCGGGTTCTGTGGGATGACGCGCAACAGGGCAACTCGGACACTAAGCTGGTGGCAGATGACAAGATCAAGCGGGTCGTCATGTGTTCGGGCAAGGTCTATTTTGATCTGCTTGAAGAACGCGACGCGCGTGGCATTGACGACATCTACCTGATGCGGATTGAACAGTATTATCCGTTCCCCGCGCATTCGCTGATCAACGAGCTTGAGCGTTTCAAGGGGGCCGAGATGGTCTGGTGTCAGGAAGAACCCAAGAACCAGGGGGCCTGGACTTTTATCGAACCCAATATCGAATGGGTCCTGACCCGCATCGGCGCCAAAAACACACGCCCGATTTACGCGGGCCGCGCAACCTCGGCCTCGCCCGCGACGGGTCTGGCCAGCCAACACAAAGCCCAACAAGAAGCGCTGGTGAACGAAGCGCTGACCATTGAAGGAAAGTAACCGATGACGATTGAAGTTCGTGTTCCCACGCTGGGCGAGTCTGTCACCGAAGCCACTGTTGCAACCTGGTTCAAAAAGCCGGGCGATGCGGTCGCCGTGGATGAAATGTTGTGTGAGCTGGAGACCGACAAGGTCACGGTCGAAGTCCCGTCTCCGGCTGCAGGAACCATGGGAGAGATCGTCGCTGGCGAAGGTGAGACCGTTGGTGTCAATGCCCTGTTGGCAACGATAACCGCTGGCGAAGGCGCAGCCCCCGCTCCGGCTGCGGCTGCACCGGCCCCTGCTGCGGCAGCTCCGGCTGCGTCGGGAGGCAGCGTGGACGTCATGGTGCCAACGCTGGGTGAATCCGTGACCGAGGCAACCGTTTCAACATGGTTCAAGCAGGTCGGCGACAGCGTGGCGCAGGACGAGATGCTGTGTGAGCTGGAAACCGACAAGGTTTCGGTCGAGGTTCCCGCCCCGGCAGGAGGCGTATTGGCTGAGATCGTGGCGCCCGAGGGCGCCACCGTGGATGCCACCGCCAAGCTGGCAGTGATTTCCGGCGCGGCGGCGGGTGCTGCACCCGCTCCGGTGGCAGCGGCAGCAGCCCCGGCTGCGGCAGCAAGCACCGGCAAGGATGTGGCAAACGCACCATCAGCCGAAAAAGCGATGGCCGAAGCCGGTCTGTCTGCTGATCAGGTCACAGGAACCGGTCGAGATGGTCGCATCATGAAAGAAGACGTAGCTAAGGCGGTCGCAACGGCAGCGGCCCCGGCACCTGCGGCGGCACCCGCCCCCGCTGCCCAGGCACCGCGCGCGCCGGTCGCCGCAGATGATGCAGCCCGCGAGGAACGCGTGCGCATGACCCGTCTGCGCCAGACCATCGCCAAGCGACTGAAGGATGCGCAAAACACTGCCGCCATCCTGACCACCTATAACGAGGTGGACATGACCGAGGTGATGGCCCTGCGCAACGAATACAAAGAGCTGTTTCAGAAGAAGCATGGCGTGAAACTGGGCTTTATGTCTTTCTTCACCAAGGCCTGCTGCCACGCGCTGAAAGAAGTGCCCGAGGTGAATGCCGAGATCGATGGCAATGACATCGTCTACAAGAACTTCGTGCATATGGGTGTTGCCGCCGGCACGCCTCAGGGTCTGGTGGTTCCGGTCATCCGGGACGCGGACTCGATGTCGTTTGCGGCCATCGAAAAGGCGATTGCCGAGAAGGGTAAGCGCGCCCGTGACGGCAAGCTTTCGATGGCGGAAATGCAGGGCGGCACGTTCACGATCTCGAACGGTGGTGTCTATGGCTCGTTGATGTCTTCGCCGATCCTGAACCCCCCACAATCGGGTATTCTGGGCATGCACAAGATTCAGGATCGCCCGATGGTCATCAATGGCGAGATCAAGATCCGCCCGATGATGTATCTGGCCCTGTCTTATGATCACCGCATCGTGGATGGCAAAGGCGCAGTGACCTTCCTTGTTCGCGTGAAAGAGGCGCTGGAAGATCCGCGCCGTCTGCTGATGGACCTGTAATCATGGCGACACATGTACTCTGGCAGGCTGATGTGGCCGATTTCGATGTCTGGCTGAAAGTGTTTCAGGAAGACAAGAAGATGCGCGAGGCCGCGGGTATCCGCGACCTCCACATCTGGCAAGATCCGGCGCAGAAGGACCATGCGGTTGCTTTGTTCGAAATTACGGATCTGGATCGTGCACAAGACTTTATTGAATCCGAAGAACTGGCCATGCATCACGAACGTGGTGGCGTGGCACATATTCAGGTCAAGGTGTTGACCCCGGTCACATGAGTCATCAAGCGGACCAAGGGAACGGGCCGCTTCTTTCACAATTCACTCCTCAAGTTTTAGGAGAATAAAATGGCAAATTATGACGTCATCGTAATCGGAGCAGGCCCGGGCGGCTATGTCTGCGCCATCCGCTGTGCCCAGCTGGGACTGAAAACCGCCGTGGTCGAAGGACGCGAGACACTGGGCGGCACCTGTCTGAATGTGGGCTGTATCCCGTCCAAGGCGCTGCTGCATGCCTCGCATCAGTTGCACGAGGCCGAGCATAACTTTGCCAAGATGGGTCTGAAGGGCAAATCGCCTTCGGTCGATTGGAAGCAGATGCAGGCCTATAAGGACGAGGTGATCGAGGGCAACACCAAGGGCATCGAGTTCCTGTTCAAGAAAAACAAGATTGACTGGCTGAAAGGTTGGGGATCGATCCCTGCTGCGGGCAAGGTCAAGGTTGGTGATGAGGTGCATGAGGCCAAGAATATCATCATCGCGTCGGGTTCTGAGCCATCTGCGCTGACCGGTGTTGAGGTCGACGAGAAAGTTGTCGTGACTTCGACCGGGGCGCTGTCGCTGGGCAAGATTCCCAAAAAGATGGTGGTGATCGGGGCCGGTGTGATCGGGCTTGAGCTGGGTTCGGTCTACAGCCGTTTGGGCGCCGAGGTGACGGTGATCGAATTCCTCAAGGAAATCACGCCGGGCATGGACCCTGAGGTGCAGAAGACCTTCCAGCGTATCCTCAAGAAGCAGGGATTGAAATTTGTCATGGGCGCAGCGGTGCAAAAAACCGAGGCAACCAAAACCAAAGCCAAGGTAACGTACAAGCTGCTGAAGGATGACAGCGAGCATGTGATCGATGCCGATACCGTGCTGGTGGCCACGGGGCGCAAGCCGTACTCAGACGGGCTGGGGCTTGACGCTCTGGGCGTTGAAATGACGCCGCGCGGCCAGATCAAGGTTGGGGCCGATTGGCAAACCAATGTTCCGGGCATCTACGCCATCGGCGACGTGACCGAAGGCCCGATGCTGGCCCACAAGGCCGAAGACGAGGGCATGGCCGCCGCCGAGCAGGTCGCGGGCAAGCATGGCCACGTGAACTATGGTGTCATTCCAGGCGTGATCTACACCTGGCCCGAGGTGGCCAATGTGGGTGAAACCGAAACAACGCTGAAGGAACAGGGCCGCGCCTATAAGGTCGGAAAGTTCATGTTCATGGGCAATGGCCGCGCCAAGGCGAACATGATGACGGACGGTTTCGTTAAGATTCTGGCCGACAAAGAAACCGACCGTATTCTGGGCGCGCATATCATCGGCCCAGCAGCAGGGGATTTGATCCACGAGGTTTGCGTGGCGATGGAATTCGGCGCCTCAGCCGAAGATTTGGCGCTGACCTGCCACGCCCACCCGACCTATTCCGAAGCGGTCCGCGAGGCCGCTTTGGCCTGCGGTGACGGGCCTATTCATAGCTGACGGTCAGACCCCGGCAATTATCTCGCCGGGGTCAACCACGCCTCAAGATAGGTTTCGAGCCGGTCCTCAAAACGGGTCGATGCGTGAAGCTCACAGAAGCGCAACGACATGGCCTGAATGGCAAAGGCCTGCACCCCTTCGGCCAAAAGCTCAGCAGGTACGTCTTTGCGGACATCCGCTTTTTCAAGCCACATCATTACGACGCGAAAATACCGTTCAAAGAAATAGGCGATCGGACCGATTTCGGTGATCGCTGTCGCACCCGAATATCGGATGAGCAGATCGAATACATAGCGTTCAACCGTCATGAAACCGTGCACGGAATCCAACGCGGCGATAAGTTCGGATACCGTTTTTGGAGAAGGCCCGGCCTCGGCCTGATCAAAGTAAGCGTTCAGCTTTTCCGCCAGAAGGATTTCCATCAGAGCATCTTTGTCACGGAAATGGGCAAAGAACGTTCCTTTGGCGACGCCAGCGGCCTGAACCACCTCTTCTACGCGCAAGGCCTCGTACCCATTCACCTGGATCACGCCCTCTGCTGCTGAGATTAGGCGCGCACGTGTTTTGAGCGTTCGTTTTTGAATCGGCTGTTTCATGACGCTTGCTCGCACATTTATTGACCGCGGTCAAATTTATTATTGACCACGGTCACTTTTTACATTTAGAAAGTGACCACGGTCATTTTTGGAGAATCACAATGCAAACGAAGAAGATACTTGTCCTCGATGGACACCCCGGAAAAAGCAGTCTTTCCCGAACCTTTGCACAAACTTATGCAGATGCGGCCCTTGCGCAGGGGCATGAGGTACGGATGGTGCATCTGAGTGATCTGCAGTTCGATCACGACTTTGGGCAGGGAAACTATGAAGATTACAAACCGCTTGAACCCGTGCTTGAACAGGTTTTGCAGGATTTCGAGTGGAGCGATCACCTTGTCCTTGCAACGCCGATGTGGTGGGGAGGATTGCCTGCCAAACTGAAAGGTCTAATCGACCGGGCTTTCATTCCGGGGCGCACATTCGATACGCGAAACACAACGAAGATCGGTTTTCCTGCGCCGATGCTGACCGGCCGCACTGCACGAGTGATCCTGACATCCGACACGCCGGGCTGGTTCATGCGTCTGATTTATCGCCAAGCGTTGCTGCGGCAAATACGCGATCAGATTTTGGGTTTTGTCGGATTCAAACCCACGCGGTTTACCTATTTTGCGGGTGCGAGCTATCCCAAACCCGGAAATGTTGATCGTTGGATCAGTAAGGTGGCCAAAATGGGTGCCGCCGCGCTTTGAGCGCAAGCGCCAAGGGTGCTCTACCACATGGTTTTAGCGGCGCGGGCACCCCATTCCTGATCATATTGCGCACCGCCTTCTTCACCCGACGTCATTTCCGACAGGATTTCGCCGACCGTTGGCAGGCCTTCGCTTTCATCACGGCCATGCCAAGTGCCGGCCCGGATCAGGGCACGGGCGCATTGCGTGTAGATTTCGGAAATCTCGATCACGATGACGGTTGCGGGGCGTTTTCCGCGTTTCTCGAACCGTGCGCGGAGGCCCTCGTCAACGGTCAGCTGGGCCGCCCCGTTCACCCGCACAACATTGTTCGAACCGGGGACCATGAACATCAGCGACACACGGGGGTCACGTACGATGTTTCGCAATGAATCCAAGCGGTTGTTTCCGCGCCAATCCGGTAGGGCCAGGGTGCCCGGGTCGAGTTCAAGCACAACCGGACCGTCATCCCCGCGCGGGCTACCATCAACGCCTTCGGGGCCGACAGTGCTGAGAATACACAGGCGCGAGGCCATGATCCATTGGCGGTAGAGAGGCGTCAGTCTTCGCGCCACTTTGCGCGTGGCCGCTGCTCCGGGCGTGCCATAGAGCGCCTCAAGCGCGGTGATATCCTTAACGAACTCCATCCGGGTCAAACCCCACTTCTCGCATCAATTCGTTAGACCGTGTCTCAATCACGTTTTCCAGCCGTCCCAGAAAGTCATTGCGCGCCACGCCGGGTTCGATCGGGTCGAGGAAATCGACAATCGCGGTGCCAGGATTGCGCATGACGCCCGTTCTGGGCCAGAAGACCCCCGCATTGGTGGCCACCGGCACGCAGGGAAAACCCAAACCTTCATACAGAACTGCCGTCCCGACCTTATAGGGTTTGTGTACCCCCGGTGCGACGCGCGTGCCTTGGGGATAAATCACCAACTGGCCGGGTTCGCTGAACTCGCGGGCGACGTCCTTGACCATCTTGGCAACCGCTGCACCGCGTTTGCCGCGATTGACAGGGATACAACCCAAGCGACGCGCGTACATTCCGATGATCGGCGTCCACAGCAATTCACGTTTCATGATGAACTTGCCATGAGGCACCGCGTTGAAAATAATGATGATGTCGAGGAAGGATTGGTGCTTGGCCCCCACGACCACCTCGCCAAGGGGCACGTCGCCTCGTACTTCGCAGCGAATGCCTACCATCCAGCGGGCCAGCCACATGGTCGTGCGCGCATAGGTTTTGCAGGCCCGCAATGCACCGCGTTTGGCAAACAGAGCGTAAGGGGCGAAGACAATGCCTAGCACGAGCATCCAGGCATAGATGACGATCATGAAGATCAGCGATCGGACCCATTGAATGGCCATGAACATCACGAAAGCTCCTTCAATTTGCGCTGCGCGGCGGACCATGTGGCCAAAAAGGCGACGGCGGCGCCCAGTATCGGAATCAGCGCAGGCAACAGCCATCCGATCCCTTGAAACCCAAGCCCGGTCAAAAAGCCACCCGTATCGGAAGCCTCGGGCAATAGTAAAACACCAGACATTCCCAACAGGGTGCCGACTGTGGCGCCAAAAAGCGCGCGGAAAGTGAAACGGCGCACGAAGGCTCCGGCGATGAACCGGTCGCGTGCACCGACCTGCCGCAACACCTCGATAATCTGCGCGTTGGCAGCGAGTGAGGCGTTGGCAGCGAGCGTGATCATGGCGGCGGTGGCGCTGCCGATCAGCAGGATCGAAATCCAGCCCAGACGCCGCAACGAATTGGCCGCATCCACCAGCGGTTCACGCCAGCGGGTATGATCATCCAAAACCGCGCCGGGCACCTCAGCCCCCAATCGCAGGCGCAGGCCTGCCGCATCCAGGCCGGGTTCACCTTCGATGATCTCGATCAGCTGCGGGATTGGCAGGGCATCCAGCGGCAAGTCCGGCCCGAACCAGGGCGCAAGCAGTGCGGCCTGTTCTTCGCTGGTCAACGCGCGGGCTGATGCAACCCCCGGCGTCTGCTGCAGGACTGTCAACGCGGCCTCAGTCTGTGCCGCGCGCTGGTCGGCAGGTGCATTGATCCGCAAGGTCGCAGCGCCCGCCAGTTCGGATGCCCAGCGATCTGCCAAACGGCCCGAGGCCAGCGACAAGGCCAGCGCAAACACTGCCAGAAACGCCATCGCGCCCGAGACAAAAAGGGTCAGCTGCGCGGTGAAGCCCGTGGGTGGCACCACCCGATCGGCGCGGGTATCTCGGCGCAGCAGGTTGCGGATTGTGCCCGTGCTCATAGATCCGCCCCCGCGAGTTGAATCCGGCGTTGGGCAATACGCAGAACACGGGCTTGAACCTGGCTTTTGGCCGCGCGGATCAGGCTGAGGTCATGAGTGGCGATCAGCACGGTCTTGCCCATGCGGTTCAGTTCGACCAGCAGGCGCAGCAGCCGTTGCGACATCTCCCAATCCACATTGCCGGTGGGTTCATCCGCAAGCACGACATCGGGCGAGAGAATAACCGCACGGGCCAATGCGGCGCGTTGGCGTTCACCCCCTGACAATTCGGGCGGGTGCGCTTCTAGTCTGCTGCCAAGCCCGACCCAGCCCAACAGCTCGGTCAGATCATCCTGCTGCCCATTTTCTGCCCGTCCCGAGACCATCAACGGCAGCGCGACATTCTCGGCCAGCGTCATGTGATCCAAAAAGCGGCAATCTTGATGCACCACACCAATCCGGCGACGCAGCAGAGCCATCTGATCGCGATCCATGCGGGCGATATCCTCACCAAAGGCCATCAACCTGCCCGAGGTCGGCAGCAACGCGCCATAGCAGAGCTTGAGCAACGTGGTCTTGCCCGCGCCCGACGGGCCCGTCAGAAAGTGGAACGATCCGGGCTGTAATTGCAGCGACACATCGCTCAGCAATTCGCCGCCGCCGTAGGTATAGCTGAGATTTTCCAGCTCGATCACGCCTGCCCCCATTGTTCTGCACTTCTCTTGCCCGAGCGCAGCGGTGGATTCAATGCCTCGGGCGGGGCCAATTGGCGACACTTGGCCCGCGAAACCGAAAACACGCTTTGCTGTTGGGTCTTAACGGAATATCATCCCTGAAAAAACTACTATCAGGCCAGCCTTGACGGCCAGGAGGCAGAATGCGTTTAACGTGTCCGAATTGCAGTGCCCAGTACGAAGTCCCAGACGAGGTGATCCCGGAAGACGGGCGCGAAGTTCAGTGCTCGAACTGCGAAGAGACCTGGTTTCAGGACAAACACCCCGCCGCGAGTGACGCAAAGCCGGAAGCGAAAGCTGCATCGGCAATCGAAGCAGCCTTTGCTGAACCGGATGAGGTTAAGGCAGAGGACGCGCCGGAACCCGAAGCGGTTGAGCCGGAACCGGTAGCGGAAGAACCTGTTGGCAATGTGGACCCTGCGGTATCCAGCATCCTGCGTGAAGAGGCGGCGCGCGAGGCCGAACTGCGCATGCGCGAAGGCAGCAGTCTGGAAAGCCAGCCCGATCTGGCGCTGGATCCGCCCGAAGAACCCCAAGTCAAACCCAAACGTCCCGCAGCCACAGAAACGGCCTCAGATGCCGGTCAGAAAGATGAGTTGCCGGATGTCGAGGCGATCAATTCGGGCCTACGCAGCGAATTGACGTCGGACGAGACCGAGGCGGTCGCCCCGGCGCGCAAATCTGGCGGGTTCCTGCGCGGCTTTGCGCTGATCGTCATCGTAGGGGTCATTCTGTTTCTGATCTATGGCAATGCCAATCAGATCAGCGAAGCGGTTCCGCAAGCTGATCCGGTGCTGAAATCATACGTCTCATTGGTCGATCAGGCGCGCCTGTGGCTGGAAGCGCAAACGGGTGGCGCAGGGCAAAACTAGAACCGTTCAAGCAAGCGCTTGAGATATTCCAGCTCAAGCTGAGGCCGATCCTGCTCGCCCGTCCGGCGACGGATTTCATCCAGCAACTCGCGCGCGCGACGGTAGACGTCTTCACCTTGCAACAGGTTGTCATCGGTCGAGATTGATCCTGCCGATCCCGGTGCACGGCCCAATGGGTCCCGGTTGTTGGCTTGCATATCACCGGCCTCGGTGCCTTGCCCCGGTTGGTTTTGCTGGTTCTGCGCCAGCGCTTCTCCGAGTGAGCGCATGCCTTCGCGCAGGGCTTCCATCGCCTCTGACTGACGATCAATCGCTTCGGCCAGATCATTGCCGCGCAGCGCATCCTCGGCCTCGTCCATTGCGCGCCCGGCGCGACCCAGCGATTCGCGCGCAGCATCGCCTTCGGGCGTGCCACCGCCGGGCAGACCCTGTTCCTGCCGTCTAAGTTCGTTTCGCAGCGCCTGTTGCCGATCTGCGAGCGAACCTTGACCCTGCTGGCCTTCGCCCGCCTCATCCAGTCCTTCGCCCTGACCGCCTTGGCCTTCGTGGCTCTGGCCTCGACCAAGACCACCGTTGCGGCCTTCGTTCCCTTGGCTTTCACCAGATTGGGTGCCGGGGCTGAACTGTTCCTGAAGATCGCGGAAGGCCTGATCACTGAGCCCTTGCTGTTCGCGCAGAGTTTCAGCCAAGCCTTCCATGGCCTGTTGCCCCTCGGACTGGCCACCTTGGCCCTGCCCTTGGGTGACGCGCATGTTTTCCATCATCTGCTGGAACTCTTCCAGCGCCTGCTGCGCCTCGGCCATGCGGCCCTGTTCCATCAGTTCCTGAATGCGATCCATCATGCGCTGCAGATCATCCTGCGTCATCTGCATAGTCTCGCCATTTTGACCCTGCTGGCCTTGTTGCGTCTCACCGTTCTCCTGCGCTAGGCGCTGCAACTGGCGCATGTAGTCCTCGGTCGCCTCACGCAGTTCCTGCATCAGCTCGGCGATTTCCTCGTCGCTGGCACCGTTTTGCATGGCCTCGGTCAGACGCTCCTGCGCGCGGCGCATCCGCTCGAGCGCATCGGCCAGCGTTCCGTCTTCGATCAGAACGGCAAGTTCCCAAAGGGCCTGAGCAATCTCTTCCTGTTGTTCGACATTCAGCGCGCCATATTGGTCAAACGCCTCTAGCCGGCGCAGGATCACGCGCAGGCGCAGATAGGCCGTGTCAGATCGAAACAGGTCTTCGGGCAGATGCGATACAGCGCGCAGCAATTGCGCCACGCGCAGTGCATTTTCGCGTGACCAAAGCAGATCGCGGCGCTGTTCTGCCACCGCCGCGGCCAAAGGGTCAAAGAACCGCCGCGCGGGCAGTTCGGTCGAATAGGGTTCCGCCACTGACTCCTGATCTGCCGCATCAAGGGCCATGAGGGTGATCTTTACAGGCAGATGCGCCCATGGGTGCTGCGAGAAATCTTCGATCAGGTCTTCAGTAAACTCGGTCCGGTCGCCGGTGATCGGCATCGGCAGCTCGACCGTGATGGTCTCACGCGGCTCCGGTTCGGTCGCCAGACCAAACTCGCGGTTCACTGAAGCAAGATCCAGTTCGATCCGTGCCGTGCCAGAAACGATTCCATAGTCATCCGCTGCGGTAAAGGGCAGCTTCAACTGGCCGCCAGCTTCGGATTCAGCATTCCCCGCCACTTCGATCTGAGGCGCGGTGTCCGCAAGGATTTCCAGCGCCCAATCGCGCCCCGCTGGGCCTTCAATCCGCAACTGGCCAGAGCGGTCGGCGACAAAGTCCTGCTCGGGCTCTGTCGCGGCTTCGGTTCCAAGCGGCGTTGTTGTCTCGGTCAGACTGTGTGCACCAATCTCACCGTAAAAGCGCAACGTGATGCGGCTGCCTTGGGGCACCGTCAGCGTGGGATCGGTCTGATCCGCCAGATAGAGCGTTGGCAAGCCGGTATAGCGCGGTGGCTCGACCCAACCTTCCCATGTCGGCCCCTGCGCGGCCTGCGCGGTCCCCGGCGTCATGTCAGCAACGGACCCGATCCGCCAGAATGACCCGAACAGCGCGGCCACAACCAATGCCAGCAATGCAGCATAGCGCAGGGCGTAGGGGTCGCGAGAGGCCAACCTTAGATCAGGTTTCACCGGATCAGCCTTGGATACGCGGTCCGCCATCCGGGATTGGTGCGCCCGCCACAAAGCGACCGAATCCGCATCCATGGCACCAACGGCCTGATCGTCCATCAGCGCCTGGATCGGACGACCCGGCAGAGTTTCATCCAGCCGGACCAGCGCCTCGGCCCGCGTCGGCAAATGAAACCACCGAACGCCAAGAATCGCCGTTACAAACAGCGCGATCAGCCCGACCGCGGCAGAAACCCAAACGGTTTCAATGCGCACAAGGTCTTGTAACCCCAGCATTAAAGCCGCCAATAGGGTCATTAAGATCGAGAAAAAAGGCCAGAAGGCGCGCATGACCTGCTCGGCCAGCATACCCCCGTGCGTCAGCCACAGGGACAGTCTTGGAATCGGCAGGGTCTGGTTATCGCGCAAGCGGGCCTCCTGATCGGCCCACGCGCCTATCGCGTCAGAGCCACAAAGGTATGGTATCGCGGTTTATGATTTCGTCAAAGCTTGGGCGTTCACGAATTACGGCAAATTGATCCCCATTCACCAGAACTTCGGGGATCAGGGGCCGTGTATTGTATTCGCTCGACATGACGGCGCCATAGGCACCCGCACTGCGGAAGGCGATCAGATCACCTGATTCCAAGGGCGGCATGTTGCGTTGTTTGGCAAAGGTATCGCCGGACTCGCAAACCGGGCCGACGATGTCATAAGGGCGTTGTTCCACACCGGGCGCAGGTTCCTGCACTGCAACAATGTCATGATGCGCCTCGTACATCGCGGGGCGGATCAGATCGTTCATCGCACCGTCGAGGATCAGGAAATCGCGGTCTTCGCCGGATTTGACATAGATAACCTTGGACACCATCAGACCCGCATTGCCAGCGATCAGGCGGCCCGGTTCGATTTCGATCTCGCAGCCCAGATGGCCCAGTGTTTTCTTGATCATCGCGCCATATTCGACCGGCAGCGGCGGCGCGTCGTTCGAGCGGGTATAGGGGATGCCCAAACCACCACCCAGATCGAGGCGGCGGATCGTGTGACCCTCGGCGCGCAGACGCTCGGTCAGTTCGGCGACCTTGTTGTAGGCCAGTTCAAACGGTTCCAGCTCGGTGAGTTGTGAGCCGATATGGACATCGATCCCAATGACCTCCAGCCCCGGCAGGCTGGCGGCCAGCGCATAGACTTCGGATGCGCGCGAGATCGGGATGCCGAATTTGTTCTCGGACTTGCCGGTGGCGATCTTTGCGTGGGTCTTGGCGTCCACGTCCGGGTTCACCCGAACGGTGATCGGCGCGATGACGCCCAATTGCATTGCGACCGCATTGATCACCTGCATCTCGGGTTCAGATTCGACGTTGAACTGGCGGATGCCACCGGTCAGGGCAATACGAATCTCATCCGCTGTTTTACCGACGCCCGAAAAGACGATCTTTTCACCCGGCACCCCTGCCGCTTTGGCACGCATATATTCCCCACCCGAGACCACATCCATACCCGCGCCCGCCTGCGCCAGCGTCTTCAGGATCGCCTGATTGCTGGCCGCTTTCATCGCATAACAGACAAGGTGATCGGTGCCTTCCAGCGCGTCATCAAACAGCTTGAAATGCCGTTGCAGCGTCGCTGTCGAATAGACATAGAACGGGGTCCCGACCGCGGCAGCGATTTCGGAGATTGGGACATCCTCGGCGTAAAGCGCGCCGTCGCGGTAGAGAAAATGATCCATACCGCGCGCTTAGACCAAAAGCGGCCTGCGGATCAATGGATTCCGAGCAGTTCGCTGACCCGTGTCATCTGCGTGTTGAGATTCCGACCCGGCCATAGCCGGACACCGAGATGCCCGAGCCGCTGCTGGTTGACGTTGACGGCTCTGCTCGTGGTGGGCCCGATGGGTCGCAGGCCGCAAGCAGGGCAAAGCAAAGGATCAGGCCGACAGGTCTCATACGTGTTCTCATTTCATTGAAACGTGTAGGTGGCAGATGGGGCGCATTCGGCAAATTGCAATCGCTGGACGTCAGAGCCCCAGATACACGCCCAATCCACCGCGTCTGAGGCCAAGCCCAACGCCGCCATAGGTGCCACTGCTGCCGACGCCCACGCTGGCGCTCATTGTGGGCTGGATCGGTTCGCCATCTGCACCGCAGCCAGCCAAGGCTGCCCCGGCAGCAATCAACAGCACCACACGTATCATTCGCATCACACCAGCGCCTTCCACCGCTTGATCTGGGCCCGCACCTGATCGGGTGCCGTGCCACCATAAGATTGGCGCGAGTTTACCGAATTTTCGACGGTAAGAACAGAATAGACGTCATCGGTGATGTCCGCGTGGACCGATTGCATGTCTTCGAGCGTCAGATCGGGCAGGTCGCAGCCTTTGGTTTCAGCCATGGCCACCAGAGATCCAGTGACGTGGTGCGCATCGCGGAACGGCAAGCCCAGCACGCGGACTAGCCAGTCAGCCAGGTCGGTCGCCGTCGAGAACCCGGAACCCGCTGCCGCGGCAAGGCTGTCACGATTGGCTGTCATGTCCTTGACCATGCCCTCCATCGCGGCCAGCGCCAGCATCCAGTTGTCGGCGGCGTCAAAGACCTGTTCCTTGTCTTCCTGCATGTCCTTGGAATAGGCCAGCGGCAAGCCCTTCATCACCATCATCAACGCGGTGTTGGCCCCGTAAATCCGACCCACCTTGGCACGGATTAGTTCGGCGGCATCGGGGTTCTTCTTTTGCGGCATGATCGATGAGCCGGTCGAGAACCGATCGGACAGCGTCACAAAGCGGAACTGGGCCGAGGACCAGATCACCAATTCCTCAGCAAAGCGCGACAAGTGGACGGCACAGATCGAAGCCGTTGACAGGAACTCAAGCGCGAAATCGCGGTCACTGACGGCATCCAGCGAGTTGGCAGCTGGGCGGTCGAAGCCCAGCGCCTCAGCCGTCATGTGGCGGTCGATCGGGAAGGAGGTTCCGGCCAGTGCGGCTGCGCCAAGCGGGGATTCATTCATCCGAGCACGTGCATCGCGGACGCGGGAAAGATCACGGCCAAACATCTCAACATAAGCCATCATGTGGTGGCCCCATGTTACCGGCTGCGCGGTTTGCAGATGGGTGAAACCGGGCATGACCCAATCCGCTCCGGCCTCAGCCTGCGCCAGAAGTGCGCGGATCAGGGCCAGAAGGCCGGTTTCCACCGCATCGAACTGATCACGCACCCAAAGTTTGAAATCGGTCGCGACCTGATCATTCCGGCTTCGGCCTGTGTGCAACCGGCCTGCAGGTTCACCGATCACCTCTTTCAGGCGCGCTTCGACATTCATGTGGATGTCTTCCAGCGCGGTGGAAAACTGAAATTCTCCGTTCTGGATTTCTGACAAAACGGTGAGCAGCCCTTCCCGAATGGCCTGCGCATCACTATCAGTTATAACGCCTGTGGCAGCCAACATGGCGGCATGGGCGCGCGAGCCTGCAATGTCCTGGGCTGCCATCCGCTGATCGAACCCGATCGAGGCATTGATCGCCTCCATGATCGCGTCTGGACCGGCGGCAAAGCGGCCGCCCCACATCTGGTTCGAAGATTGATCGGTCATGAAAGAAAACCCGGAGTTGATATGCGCCTGTTACGTCTGATCCCCCTTTATATGGCCCTCGCGCTGGGTGCAAACGCCGCTTTGGCAACGGATGCCGAGACCCTCGCCCCATTGCGCGACGGCACGCTGAAACGGCTGATCCTGCACAAGGAACCGAAAGAGGCGAAAACGATCGAGTTCCAGTTGGAAGATGATGGCGGTGTCGGCACGCTCGAGGATTATGCGGGCAAATACGTGCTTGTGAACTTCTGGGCCACCTGGTGCGCGCCTTGCCGCAAAGAGATGCCGCAGATCGCGGAGTTGCAGGAAGAGTTTGGCGGTAACAAGTTCGAGGTGCTGACCCTGGCGACGGGACGCAACACCCCTGCCGGGATCAAGAAGTTCTTTGACGAGAACGGCATCGCAAACCTGCCGCGCCATCAGGACCCCAAACAGACCGCCGCGCGCGAATTTGGCGTGATTGCGCTGCCTATCACGGTCATCCTGGACCCGGAAGGCAGGGAAATTGCACGCCTGATTGGCGATGCCGAGTGGAACTCGGATAGCGCGAAGGCGATTATCTCGGCTCTCGTCAATGGTGAAAGCTGAGAATTTCGCCTTAAAATCAACGAATCATGATAGGCTCACCGGCATTTAACCAGGGGGTCAATTATGACACGTTCAATATTTCTCATTGCAATTACAGCCGCATTTACCATTGCTGGGGCGGCGCAGGCGGACTTCAAGCGCGTTAAAACCGCCGATCAGTTCAATGCACAATTGGCCGGGAAAAAACTGGTCGATGAGCAAGGCAATGTATTTGTCGCCAACCCGGACGGAACGATCTCGGCCAAGTTGGTCAGTGGAAAGAAGTTCAGCGGGAGCTGGGTTTGGAACAAAAGGTTCTGGTGCCGCAATGGCGTTTTGGATGGTAAGGCACTGGGCACCGATTGTCAGGTATTTGAAGTCGACGGCAATTCGGCCCGGATGACGCGCGAAAAAGGCAAGGGCAGCACGACGATCTATAGGATCGAATAGCGGCCTTAGTCACTTTGCAAGTGGCGCGGCTGACGCCACGCCACCTTTGACAGCACATCGCCGCCCCTACAGTTTGCCTGTAGGAGGATGGAATGCCGCTCGAGATTCTGTTGATTCTGGTAGTGGGCGGTATCGCCGGGATCACATTGCTGCTGCATGTGACAGGCAAATCGCGCCTGCGTCAGTTAACACCCAACAGCGCCCGCTCGGAGTGGCTGCGGCATTTCCCAGACGATACCGTCATCGACGTGACGGTGGCGCATGACGGCCACGCCGCCCTTGTGCGAACCGAGACCGGCGCCGGGCTGCTCTGGTCATTTGGGGCTGATACCGTGGCGCGGCATCTGCTGGATTTCGATCGGATCGACCACCCGGAAGGGATCGAGGTTCAGTTTCACGAATTCGGCACTCCGCGTGTGATCCTGCATCTAGACGAAACCGAGCGCCGCCACTGGCAATATCTGATGGATCCCGCATGACCGATCACGTGAGTTTTCCCGACGCGGTGCAATGGGCCGTGCCCTTCTTCATCGCAGCCATTCTGGCCGAGTTCCTGTGGATCGCCGTCAAAGGCCGGGGCGGGCGGTATGAGACGCGCGATGCGGTGACCTCGCTGATCATGGGGGCGGGCAATATCGCCTCGGGCTTTCTGCTGGGCTTCATCGCCTATGCGTTCTTCATGTGGCTGTGGCAGATCACGCCGTTGAACCTGGGGACTTCGATTCCGGTTATCATCCTGTGCTTTATTCTGGATGATCTGCGCTATTACTGGGTGCACCGTTTCGGGCACCGCATCCGCTGGGTCTGGGCCAGTCATGTGAACCACCACAGCTCGCAACACTATAACCTGACTACGGCGCTGCGGCAGACCTGGACCTACACCTTTACCTTCATGATGGTGGTGCGCGCTCCGTTGATTTTGCTGGGATTTCATCCGGCTATGGTGCTGTTTGTGGGAGGCCTGAATCTGATCTACCAGTTCTGGATCCACACCGAGGCCATTGGGAAAATGCCTCGCTGGTTCGAGGCGGTGATGAACACGCCCAGCCACCACCGTGCCCATCACGGGCGAAATGCGCGTTATCTGGATTGCAATTACGCCGGGGTCTTCATCATTTGGGACAAGTGGTTCGGCACGTTTGTTCCCGAGCAAGAGGACGATAAGGTCGACTACGGTCTGGTTCACAATATCGGCACCTTCAACCCGCTGCGCGTGGCCTTTCATGAGTGGGTCGGAATTTGGAACGACGCCACTCAGCCCGGGCTGAGTATGCGCCAGCGTCTGGCCTATTGTTTCGCGCCTCCGGGCTATAGCCATGATGGCAGTCGAGACAATTCCGAGCAGATCAAGGCCAAGCATCTGACCCGCCATCCCGAAGATCGTGGCACGCCCGGGTTTGAGCGGTTTGATGCGGAACATTCCGCCCCTGCGGCAAAACAGACCTAGTCTCAAAAAGACCTTTTATCTGCTTGAATTTTGGCACAGGGGCTCCATATCCGGGGGATGATTTAAGTTATCGGTTTCCGGGGGTCACATGCCAAAGCTTCTGAAAATTTCGACAGTCACGGGCTTGCTGGGACTGGTCGTAACCATGACCGCCGCACTGAACGGAGCTGCGCCAACATTGCTTGCGCTGGGTTTCGTCATGGCAACACTTGGGCTTTTCGGGGCACTTGTTGGGGCCGCAGCCACGCTTCGTCACGCCTGGCAATCAACGCATTAAGTTTCTGTTCGAACGTCCACATTAATCCTGCATCCGTTAACCCCAGTTTTACCTGCTTTCGCCGAAACTGATTTCTGACCCACATCATCGGGATCAGGGATTCGGAACATCATGGGAAACAGGAAACGCGCAGACCTGCCCGAGGGATCGGATGACCCGCTGAGCGCCGCAATAAACGCTCGGGATCGATCGGTGCTGCAAATGGCGACTGAGGCGGTGAAACACAAGCAATGCAGGCTGGCCTTTCAACCCGTGATTCAAGCGCACCCCCCGCAAGGCATCGCGTTTTATGAAGGGTTCATCCGGGTTTTGGACGAAACCGGCCGGGTTATCCCCGCGCGCGAGTTCATGCCGCAGGTCGAAAACACGCCCATCGGCCGGGATCTGGATTGTATCGCGCTTGAGATGGGCCTGCGCACGCTGATCCGAAATCCAGGCATTCGCTTGTCCATCAACATGTCGGCCCGATCGATCGGATATGCCAGTTGGTCACGTGTACTGGACCGGTTCCTGAAGAAAGATGCGAGTCTGGGCGAGAGGCTGATCCTGGAGATTTCCGAAGGATCAGCCATGCAGGTGCCCGAGCTTGTGGTCGATTTCATGGATCGCCAACAGGCCCGTGGCATTGCCTTTGCACTGGATGATTTCGGGGCCAGTAACTTTGGCTTTCGCCATTTCCGCGAGTTTCTGTTTGATGCCGCCAAGATTGACGGGCAGTTCATTCGCGGTATCAGCAGCAGCCCTGACAATCAGGCACTGGTGCGGGCATTGATCGCCGCAGCGCGCGAATTTGAAATGCTGGTCACAGCCGAATCGGTTGAAAGTACCGAGGATGCCAATTTTCTGATCGCCAATGGGGTCGATTGCCTACAGGGGTATCTATACGGCGCCCCATCGGTCACTCCGCCATGGAGCCGGGAAAAGGTCGCAAAAACGGGCAGTTGATTACAAGTGACCACGCGAAACTCCGCCGCTGCCTACTCTGAGACAAGCTGTCCGTTGCTGCAGATGCAGCATTGCGGTATTGCAGAAGATGCTGGAGCGGGGGATCACGAGGCGCTCTTGCTTTTGGAGATTGCTTCTCCGTGACCTGCGCCGTCAGATTTCCCACAAGACCATGACGGTAAAGGATTGACTGAATGACCAACGTAGTAATCGCATCCGCCGCACGTACGGGCGTCGGTAGCTTTAGCGGTTCGTTTGCGAACACCCCCGCACATGATCTGGGCGCTGCCGTCCTTGAAGCCGTTGTAGAACGCGCCGGGATCGACAAGGGCGAGGTAAGCGAAACCATCATGGGTCAAGTTCTGACCGCCGCTCAGGGCCAGAACCCCGCCCGTCAGGCACATATCAACGCGGGTCTGCCGCAGGAAAGCGCCGCATGGGGCATCAACCAGGTCTGCGGATCGGGACTGCGTGCTGTCGCTTTGGGCGCTCAGCACATCCAGTTGGGCGATGCCGACATCGTTGCCGCCGGTGGACAAGAAAACATGACTCTGTCGCCCCACGCCGCCGCCCTGCGTGCCGGTCACAAGATGGGTGACATGAAATACATCGACACGATGATCCGCGATGGTCTGTGGGATGCCTTCAACGGCTATCACATGGGTCAGACCGCCGAGAATGTTGCCGAGAAATGGCAGATCAGCCGTGACATGCAGGATGAGTTCGCCGTTGCCTCGCAGAACAAGGCCGAAGCGGCCCAAAACGCGGGCAAATTCGCAGATGAGATTGTGCCGTTCACCATCAAGACCCGCAAGGGCGACATCGTGATGGACAAGGACGAATACATCCGCCACGGCGCAACGATGGAGGCAATGGCCAAATTGCGCCCAGCCTTCACCAAGGATGGCTCAGTGACGGCGGCCAACGCCTCGGGCCTGAACGACGGTGCCGCAGCCACCCTGCTGATGTCGGCCGAGAACGCCGCAAAGCGCGGGATTGAGCCTCTGGCCCGCATCGCATCCTACGCGACTGCCGGTCTGGACCCGTCGATCATGGGCGTCGGTCCGATCTACGCCTCGCGCAAGGCGTTGGAAAAAGCTGGCTGGTCGGTTGACGATCTTGATCTGGTCGAAGCCAACGAAGCCTTCGCAGCGCAGGCCTGCGCAGTCAACAAGGACATGGGCTGGGACCCGTCGATCGTGAACGTCAATGGCGGCGCGATTGCCATCGGTCACCCGATCGGCGCATCCGGTTGCCGAGTTTTGAACACCCTTTTGTTCGAAATGAAACGCCGCGACGCGAAGAAGGGTCTGGCGACCCTTTGCATCGGTGGCGGCATGGGCGTCGCCCTGTGCGTGGAGCGCGACTGAGTGCGTTGACAACTCAATAGAAAAGGGCGTCCATGAGGCGCCCTTTTTTGTTACAATCGGATCATATCCCTTGGATGCGACACTATCGCCGGACAGAAAGACAAAATCGATCGCGAAACGATATTGCGCATCTACATATCTCAGAGTAACAGAATTACCAAGACGACTATATTTGGAGGAGTCCTAAATGGCACGTACAGCACTCGTAACCGGCGGTTCCCGCGGCATCGGCGCAGCAATTTCCAAGGCGCTGAAGGCCGAAGGATACAATGTTGCCGCCACTTATGCAGGCAATGACGAAGCCGCCGCAAAATTCACCGAAGAAACCGGTATCAAGACCTACAAATGGAATGTTGCGGATTACGACGAATCCAAAGCGGGTATCGAGAAGGTTGAAGCCGAGGTCGGCCCGATCGATATCGTGGTCGCCAACGCGGGCATCACCCGCGACGCGCCGTTCCACAAGATGACGCCCGAGCAGTGGCATCAGGTGATCGACACCAACCTGACTGGCGTGTTCAACACCGTCCATCCGGTATGGCCGGGAATGCGCGAGCGCAAGTTTGGCCGCATCATCGTGATCAGCTCGATCAACGGTCAGAAGGGTCAGTTTGCGCAGGTCAACTATGCCGCCACCAAAGCTGGCGATCTGGGGATCGTGAAGTCACTTGCGCAAGAGGGCGCACGGGCCGGTATCACCGCCAACGCAATCTGCCCGGGTTACATCGCCACCGAGATGGTGATGGCGGTGCCGGAAAAGGTCCGTGAATCGATCATCGGCCAGATCCCGGCCGGTCGTCTGGGTGAGCCGGAAGAAATCGCGCGCTGCGTGGCCTTCCTGGCGTCGGATGATTCGCAGTTCATCAACGGCTCGACCATTTCGGCCAACGGGGCGCAGTTTTTCGTCTGAACCAGAGCCATTGAAACAAAAACGGGCCGGTCCACCAAAGACCGGCCCTTCTTTTATCCCGTAAGATCGCGCGCGCTGCGATCAGCGGGAACCGAATAACCAGGACCAGAACGCTACAACGACCTTGCTGCGCTCTTCATGGGCACGGTGAATGGCGTTTTGGATGGCCGGGTTTGATGTCATCTCGATCATGTTGATGCCCTCTCTATCAAGGTGAATTTGTCTTGCCATCAACATGGCCTTTGATTTTAAACTGCACAAACGAGAGTTTTCGCCGCTTCAGTTCAGAAAATCTTAATCGAAATGTCAGACCGCCTGCCTCCACTCACTGCTTTGCGTGCCTTTGATGCCGCTGCGCGACACATGTCATTTGCCAAGGCGGCGGATGAGCTGAACGTGACGCCGGCGGCCCTGTCTTTTCAGATCAAATCGCTGGAAGAGCATCTGGGGCACCCACTATTTCGCCGCCTCAACCGTGCCGTTGAACTGACCGAAGCCGGGCGCACACTGGCACCTGGAACGGCTGATGGTTTTGCCGCCTTGCAAGCTGCGTGGCAGGCGACGCGGCGCTTGCAGGACGAAACGAGCTTGACGGTTACCGCTGGCCCTGCCTTGACGGCGAAATGGCTAGCTCCGCGACTGTACGAATTTGCCCGGGCAAACCCCGGCATTGATCTGAAATTCTCAGCCACATTGCGCAACATGGACCTTGAGCGCGATGACGTGGATGTGGCGATCCGCTTTGGCTACGGGCCGGATGAGGGTCTTTATTCCGTTCCCGTCCGCAGGGAATGGCTAACACCGGTGATGACGCCTGAACTGGCGGAACAATTCCCAACGCCTGAAGCACTGCGTGAGGCACCTTTAATTCATGATGACTCGATCAATTTTCTAAAGCCGCGCTGCGACTGGCCAGCGTGGTTTCGGGCAATCGGATTGGATTTCACGCCAACACACGGGGCGCATTTTTCGAATGCCGATCACGCCATCGACGCAGCCGTGGCCGGAGTTGGTGTCGTGCTGGGGCGGCGTGCAATGATCCTGAAGGATCTGACCGAGGGACGCCTGGTCGCGCCCTTCAAAGTCGCGCTGGAAACCGCCGGACGGTTCCGTTTTCTATGCCTGCAGGGCGCGGAGACACGGCCCCAGATCGCAGCCTTTCGCGACTGGTTCATTTCCGAGATTGAAAAAACCGCTCACATATCGGATGAATTCGAAATTATCCCTGTCGAGAAAGTGGCCTCAGAATGAGCAAAATGGGTGCGACGGCAATCGGTTTTATCGCCGTATTGCTTTGGTCATTGCTGGCCTTGTTTACAGTCGGATCAACCCCGACACCGCCCCTGTTGCTGAACGCGATTTGCTTTACGATTGGCGGCACTTTGGGTCTGATCTGGACCATGACAAGCGGTAGTCTGGGGCAATTGCGCAAAGTCGCCTGGACGACCTATCTGTTTGGCGCTATTGGGCTTTTTGGCTATCACGCGCTCTATTTCTCGGCCCTGCGAATGGCCCCTGCAGCGGAGGCCGGGTTGATCGCCTATCTCTGGCCTTTGCTGATTGTATTGCTGTCGGGCCTGCTACCCGGTGAGCATCTGAAACCCGGCCATCTGATCGGCGCATGCCTTGGCTTTGCCGGGGCCGCAGTCATCATCACCGGGGGTGGCAGCGCAGGGTTCCAGATTCAGCACTTGCCCGGCTATGGGTTGGCGCTGTTATGCGCGCTGACCTGGTCAAGCTACTCGGTTCTGTCGCGGAGGTTGGGGGACGTGCCCACAAGCTCGGTCGCCGTGTTCTGCGTATTGACTGCAATCGCCTCGTGGGTGCTGCATTTCGCGGTCGAAGAAACGGTCTGGCCGCAAGGCGCCGTCAGCTGGGCCTCGACCCTGGCATTGGGGTTAGGGCCTGTGGGACTGGCCTTTTATGTCTGGGATATCGGGGTCAAGCGTGGCGATATTCAAATTCTCGGCACGGCCTCATATGCAGCACCGTTATTGTCCACGCTGATCTTGGTTCTGGCCGGGATCGCCGCCCCGTCCTGGGGTTTGGCGATCGCGGCCTTGTTAGTCACCGGTGGCGCGGCCATTGCAGCCCGCGCCAGTCTTAAAGCCTAAGTCGACAATCGCTCGATCTCTTCTTTCAGCTTCAGCTTTTGCTTTTTAAGTTGCGCGATATGGAGATCGTCGATGCCAGGCGAGCGTTGGGCTTCTTCCACTTCAAGACCGAGAGTTTCGTGTTTTTTCTTCAGCTCCGTCAGATGTGCGCTCACGCTCATGGCGATCCTCCTTGGTTGGGTTATACTATCCACCTAGGAAGTTGATCATATCATTTCCAGCCTGTCACGCTGCAGACGCACAGAATCTGTAATAAATCCGACAAATTCGGCTGGTCATTGCCGATCAGGCAAAAAGCCCGGTCAAATCCGCCCCATCGCGCAGGACCGCAGAGACCTGCGGAGTATAGCTTTCGCCATCCTCGACGTGCCTATCACCCGTGTGCAGAACCAGGGGGGCATGCAGCCTGAATGCGGAGCGCCCGCCTTTTCTGGCGCGCAAGATCACTAGCTCAGCGGCGCGATCTTTGCGCGGTGACAATGGCAGTATTTCGACCGAGCCTATCCGGCCCGTACATCCTGCCAGCATATCCGGCAGGCGGTCGGCTTTCTGG
This sequence comes from Ruegeria sp. CE9, assembly GCF_056537425.1. NCBI lineage: Bacteria > Pseudomonadati > Pseudomonadota > Alphaproteobacteria > Rhodobacterales > Roseobacteraceae > Ruegeria > Ruegeria sp. CE9. The sequence goes on from NZ_JBQFRO010000002.1 coordinate 152,196, forward strand.
ATCATGTGCAGGTAACCGCGCGGTGCCAAACGTCGGGCAGCGACATCGATCCAATCCGACAGCGGTGTGTTTTCACCCAACGCCATCCGCCGCCCCGTATCACTGGCCGGACTATGCGCCCCTGCCCGATAGTACGGAGGGTTGGCGATCACATGATCAAACTGCATTTGGCGCAGATCATCTGGCAGGGCGTTCAAATCCGCCTCAACCACATTAATCTCGCCATTCTCGATCGCGTTGCGGCGAGCCAGATCCGCATAGGCAGGCTGTAGTTCAACCCCTGTTGACTGCAGATCAGGCACGCGTGCCAACAGACACTGGATCGCAGCCCCTGCCCCACACCCCAGTTCTAGCACCGTCTGGCCTTGGCGTGCCGGGACACAAGCCGCCAGCAAAACCGGATCGACCCCTGCGCGATATCCTGAGCGCGGCTGCCACAGGCGCACCCGACCACCCAGAAAATCATTGCAGGTCAGGTCACAGTCGGAGAAACTGCTCATCGCCCTAGCGGGATCTCGTTGTCGCGCATGACCCGTTCGGCACGGGTCAGATCATCGGCGCGCACCATCAGACGGCGCGGGAAGATTCCTATGCCGCCTTCGAGGATGCTCATATTTACGTCCATCTGAAAGCAGTCTATATCCTCGCCTTCAAGAAGGGCGGTTGCAAAAGCCAGGATTGTCGGATCGGTGCTGCGCAATAGTTCTTTCATGGGGATGGATGTAAGGGCAAGGTGAGTGGGATGTCGAGCCTTGTATCAGGAGTGTGATGAACATCAGCACGATCTCGAAACCGCATGAGCGTCTGGCAGAGATGCTGGCGGACGAAATGGCAGCCGTAAATACTCTGATTCGGACGCGCATGGCGTCAGAACATGCCCCTCGCATTCCTGAAGTGACAGCGCATCTGGTTGAAGCGGGCGGCAAACGCCTGCGTCCGATGCTGACTTTGGCAGCGGCGCAGCTGTTTGGCTATTCCGGCGACCATCACGTCAAGCTGGCGGCTACGGTTGAGTTCATTCACACCGCTACCCTGCTGCATGACGACGTTGTGGACGAAAGCGGGCAGCGGCGGGGACGGCCCACGGCGAACTTGTTGTGGGATAATAAATCCAGCGTACTTGTTGGGGATTACCTGTTTTCCCGTAGCTTCCAGTTGATGGTTGAAACCGGATCATTGCGGGTTCTGGACATTCTGGCCAACGCCTCGGCAACCATTGCCGAAGGTGAAGTATTGCAAATGACCGCGGCGACCGATCTGGGCACGGACGAAGGCATCTATCTGCAGGTCGTACGCGGCAAGACGGCGGCGTTGTTCTCGGCTGCGACCGAGGTTGGGGGGGTCATAGCGGGCGCATCTGAGGCGCAGGTCAAGGCGTTGTATGATTACGGCGACGCGCTGGGAATAGCGTTCCAGATCGCTGACGATTTGCTGGACTATCAAGGGGACAGCAAAGCGACCGGCAAGAATGTCGGGGATGATTTCCGCGAGCGCAAACTGACCCTGCCGGTGATCAAAGCCGTGGCGCAGGCCACTGCCGATGAGCACGCGTTCTGGGAGCGCACAATCGGGCGTGGCCGGCAGGAAGAGGGCGATCTGGATCATGCCCTATCGCTGATGGCCAAATACCAAACGCTAGAGGCCACCCGTGCGGATGCGTTCGGATGGGCATCCAAGGCCAAGTCCGCTCTGACCGCGCTGCCAGATCATGAAATCCGTACTCTGCTCAGTGATCTGGCCGACTACGTCGTTTCGCGCCTCAACTAAGCTGCACAGCGCGGCACCACCATTCTGGGTGTGCGGCTCCGATATCATAGGCTGCGAAATGAGCGGCCTTCATGGTCGGATAGAGCGCGAAACAGGTTGAACCTGAACCCGACATACGGGCCAGCATTGCTCGATTGGTCAGCCGGAGCTCGTCCAGCGCAAATTCGATTTCTCGTGCAACGCCCATTGCCGGCACTTCGAGATCGTTGCGCTGATCACCCAACCAATCGGCACAGTCTTCGGGCGATTCAAATTCAGGGATCTGATCCGGCATGGGTGCATTGTCACGCATTGCAATCGCGCGAAAGACCGACGCGGTTGGCACAGGCACACCAGGATTAACAAGAAGGGCAGGCAGATGAGGCAATTGGACCGGCGAAAGTCGCTCACCAATCCCCTGCATCCGAGTTGCTTGTGCTTTGATGCAAACCGGTACATCGGCTCCCAATGACAATGGCAGATCATCCGGGATATCGATCCCCTGACCGGACAATGCCCACAACGTCGCTGCAGCGTCGGACGAGCCACCACCAATGCCCGCGCCGTGGGGCAATGCTTTGGTCAATTCGATATGTCCGGCCCAGCCGATCGCCTCCGCCGCCTGCCAGACAAGATTCCGTTGGTCGGTGGGCACGCCCTTGGAAAATTCGCCGTTTACCGACAGGGACAGATCATGGCCGCGCGTAAAGGTCAGCTTGTCCCCGACATCTGCGAAGGCAACAAGCGAATCCAGCAGGTGATAGCCATCGTCTCGCTGGCCGGTTACGTGCAGGGTCAGGTTGATCTTGGCGGGGGCAAATGCCTCAGCCTTCATTGGCCACCTTCAGGGGTTCGGCGCCTTCTTCCTGCAAAACGGCGTCCAGCCCAACCTCGATCTTGCGGCGGATGCGTTCGGGGTCGGCCTCGCCATCCGTATCTTCGGGATCAATGAACGAGAGCGCACGTTTCCACTGGAACTCGGCCTCGCGGGCGCGGCCCACAGCCCAATAGACATCACCCAGATGGTCATTCACAACTGGATCAACCGGCATCAGCTCAACCGCGCGTTCCATATGATCGACCGCTTCGTCATAGCGGCCGAGACGGAACAGAACCCAGCCCAGACTGTCGACGATATACCCGCTGTCCGGACGTGCGGCGACGGCGCGTTCGATCATCTCAAGCGCCTCGTCCAGCTTTTCTTGGCGTTCGACCAGCGAATATCCCAGATAATTCAACACCTGCGGTTGATCCGGATTCAGCTCGAGCGCGCGGCGAAAATCTGCCTCGGCCTCGTCCCAGTTCTTGAGGCGTTCGTGCGAAATCCCGCGGGCGTAATGCAGGAACCAATTGCTGCCTGAACCTTCTTCGGTCAGGCCAATCGCCGTGTCGTAAGACGTGACAGCGGCGGCATAGTCTTCTTGCTGGCGTCGCAGATCAGCCAAAGCCACATGCACGCCGGGCAATTCCGGGCTTTGCGCGGCAAGGTTTTGCAGCACTTCAGCGGCAGCTTCTTTCCTGTCTGAACGGCTCAGCACCTCAGCACGGCCAAGCTCGGCGGCGTGGTAGTCGCTGCTGTCCGGCGGAACCTGACGATACACATCAACAGCCAAATCATATTGCTCCAGCCCATCCAGCAACTCGGCGCTCAGCAGGATTGCGTCGATATGATCGGGGCGCAAGAAGGTCGCCGCGCGGGCATAGAGCAGAACATAGTCCTGTGCGGCCTCAGCGCTCAGCGCGGCACCAACGGAAAAGAACACCTCGGCCATACCATCCCGGGCCGAGCGGACATGGGTAAACGGCAGTGTTTCGCCATCGGACAGACGTTCGACATATCCTTCGATGGTCGGGTCGCTGCCTGCTGCGAAGACGTTTTCAAGAAACTCCAACGCCTCATCATTGCGATCGAGTTGCGACAGCACTTCGGTATGTGCCAACGCAGCACGGCGCGAGAACCGGGCGACCGCGCCATCATCAGCAGCAAGGATTGCCTCGGCACCTTCGAAATCTCCGACCGAGGCCAGAGCCATCGCTTTGTGAAAAAGCGCAAATTCTTTCAGACCGTCCTGCGTGGAAACAACATCAAACTGCTCCATCGCCTTGGTCATTGCGCCTTGACCCATATGGGCCCAAGCGATCATCAAACCATCAACCAGTGGACCAATGCCCTGCGTTTCTGGATCACGCGCCAGAAATTCATCCAGCTTATCCTCTGCGACCAGATTGGCCGCGATAACCATGCGCGCCGCCTGGCTGGGCAGTTCGTTATCCTCAATGACCTTCGCGACGGACAGCGCACGCTCGACCTGACCCAGCGCCAGCCGGGCGACGACGACATTCTCCAGCAGCTTCGGGTTCCTGGGATCAGCTTGCAAAGCCCGTGTATAATAGCGCTCGGCAGCGGGGTAGTCGCTTTGGTAAATGGCCTGACGCCCGGCCAGATACGAGCCCGATCCGGTATCAGAAACCGCCGGAAGCGCGAAGGAGGTGCTGAGGATCACGGCCAGAGCCGCGCGTCGAACCAGGGAAACCACTGATAATCTGCCTTGCTGTCGTTGACTGAACGACAAGCTAGGGCTTTGCTGGTCCAGAGGCAATGGCAGAGCCTTCACGACCCTGCCAGTGCCCGGGTTATTGCCTACATATTGGGGTAGTTCGGTCCGTCGCCGCCTTGCGGCGTGGTCCAGGTGATATTCTGACTGGGATCTTTGATGTCGCAGGTCTTGCAGTGCACGCAGTTCTGGAAGTTGATTACGAATCGCGGACCGTTTTCATCCTCGACCATTTCGTAGACCCCTGCTGGGCAGTAACGCTGCGCCGGTTCGTCGAACTTGGGCAGGTTGACCTTAACCGGGATCTCGGGGTCGGCCAGACGCAGGTGGCAGGGCTGGCTTTCTTCGTGGTTCGTTGCCGCGAAGGACACGTTGGTCAGGCGATCGAATGAGAGAACACCATCGGGTTTGGGATAGTCGATCGGCTGGTGCTTGCTGGCATCCTCGGTCGACTCAGCATCGTTCTTGCCGTGGCCCACAGTGCCAAACAGCGAAAAGCCCAACGTGTTGGTCCACATGTCCAGACCACCTAGCATCAACGATGCGGTCAGGCCCCACTTCGACCAGATCGGTTTGACGTTGCGCACCTTCTTCAGGTCGCTGCCGATGGCGCCGTCACGCACTTCGGTCTCATAGGCCGTCAGTTCATCGCCCGAACGCTCGGCCTTGATGGCATCGAACGCAGCCTCGGCCGCCGCCTTGCCCGACAGCATCGCGTTGTGGTTGCCCTTGATGCGCGGCACGTTGACCATGCCTGCCGAACACCCCAACAGCGCCACGCCCGGAGCCACCAGCTTCGGCATCGACTGATAGCCGCCTTCGGTGATGGCCCGCGCGCCGTAAGCCACGCGCTTGCCGCCTTTCAGCAAGTCCGCCACCATCGGGTGATGCTTGAAGCGCTGGAATTCCATGTACGGGTACAGGTGCGGATTCTTGTAGTTCAGGTGGACCACGAAACCGACATAGACCTGATTGTTTTCAAGGTGATAGATGAACGATCCGCCACCTGCATTGCTGCCCAAAGGCCAGCCCATCGTGTGGGTGACGCTGCCTTCCTTGTGCTTGGCCGGATCGATCTCCCAGATCTCTTTCATGCCGACGCCGTATTTCTGCGGTTCTTTACCCGCAGACAGGTCGTATTTGTTGATGACCTCTTTGGACAACGAGCCGCGAACGCCTTCCGACAGGAATACGTATTTGCCGTGCAGCTCCATGCCCGGCTCTGTGTTGGGGCCGTATGACCCGTCAGGCTCCAGACCGAAGACACCGGCCACAACGCCTTTGACTTCGCCATTCTCGCCATAGACCATTTCGGAACAGGCCATGCCGGGGAAGATTTCAACGCCCAGCTCTTCGGCCTGCTCGGCCATCCAGCGGCAGACATTGCCCATCGAGACGATGTAATTGCCGTGGTTGTTCATCAGCGGCGGCATCGGGAAGTTGGGGATGCGGATTTTGCCCGCCTCACCCAGCATGTAGAAGTTGTCTTCGTGCACCGGCACGTTCAGCGGCGCGCCTTTTTCCTTCCAATCCGGGATCAGCGCATCCAGACCGCACGGGTCCAGCACAGCACCCGACAGGATATGCGCACCCACTTCCGAGCCCTTTTCCAGAACGACGACATTCAGGTCGGCATCCAGTTGTTTCAGTCGGATGGCCGCCGACAGGCCCGCGGGACCTGCGCCCACGATAACCACATCGTATTCCATTGCTTCGCGTTCAATCTCGGCCATCGTTGGCTCCTTAGCTATCTTTCCGAATTGGCGCTATCACTGCATGGTCTGCGCAATTTTGTTTCACGCGTGATTACATGTACTGAAAGACCTTGGTCAATCAAAACACGGCGTAACATTGCTGCAATGCGGCAGTTATGCCTCGGGAGCGTCGCCCATCAGGTATCTGGGACCGCTACCATTCGATTTCGCCCGGTCATCTGGGTTGTAAAGCCGACATTTCGGCAGGCTCAGGCAGCCGCAACCGATGCACCCATCCAAATTGTCGCGCAATCGCTTCAGCGTATCGATTCGCTGGTCCAAGCGGGTGCGCAGCCCTTCACTGATGCTTTTCCAGTCCTGCGGGGTCGGAGTGCGGTTTCCGGGCAATTCCGACAAGACTTCGCGTATTTCTGGCAAGGTCAACCCAAACTGCTGCGCAATCATCACGAAACTGAGCCGCCGGATATCCGCGCGCTGATATCGTCGCTGCCCGCCAGCATTCCGCCATGGAGATATCAATCCCTGCGCTTCGTAGTACCGAATGGCCGAGACTGCCAACCCGGTGCGCCGCGCCAGTGCCCCAATTGCCAGACCTTCGGAAACTGCCATGGTCTCTCTCCAAAAATAATCTCTTGACCTAAAGTTAGGTTTAGAAATTACGGTGAGTCGGGACAAGCCTAAAAACCGGAAGGAGATCCCATGATGGCGACGTTAGAACACACCAATTTCACGGTCCGCGACCCAAAAGCATCCGCAGCGTGGATGCAGAAAGTCTTTGACTGGCAAACCCGCTGGGAAGGCCCGGCCATCGCGGGTGGCTATACGGTGCACGTGGGTGGACCGCACACGTATCTGGCGCTTTATGCGCCCAGCGATCCACAGCCGTCAGGCGAAAGCAGCTATGACATCGTGGGTGGCCTGAACCATGTGGGCGTGCTGGTCGAAGACATCGACGCCACCGAAGAACGGGTCCGCAAGGCGGGGTTCGAACCTCACAACCATGCGGATTACGAGCCCGGCAAGCGGTTCTATTTCAACGATGACAATGGCATCGAGTTCGAGGTGGTTCAGTATGATTGAGATGTTGTGGCTAGGGCATGAAGCCAGCCGCTGGCGACGCGGCGAACTTCTGGGGCAGCGCAATCGGCGCGCGCCTACTGGCGGTGGCACTAAGTTGCAAGTTTACTGACAAGGCACGCCTCCCCCCTTGCAATTCACGCTCCATTTGGGTCAGGTAAATGCCAACCCATCCTTCGCCCCGACGCTTTTGTGCGGCGGGGCGTAACATTTATGCGTGGACGACAAGACTATGGAAAAGATCCCCATGACGCCCTCGGGCAATGCCGCGCTCGAGGCGGAGCTGAAGAACCTGAAATCCGTCGAGCGCCCTGCGATCATCGAAGCGATTGCCTCGGCCCGAGAACTCGGCGACCTGAAAGAGAATGCTGAGTATCATTCGGCGCGGGAAAAGCAGGGTTTTATCGAGGGCCGCATCAAAGAACTTGAGGGCATCCTGTCGCTCGCCGATGTCATTGATCCGGCCAAGCTGTCGGGGGCTATCAAGTTTGGTGCCAAGGTGACGCTGGTCGACGAGGATACCGACGAAGAAAAGACCTGGCAGATCGTGGGTGAATATGAGGCCAATATTGAAGCAGGCCTTCTGAACATCAAATCCCCGATCGCCCGCGCCCTGATCGGCAAGGAAGAAGGCGACAGCGTCGAGGTCCGCACCCCCGGCGGTGTGCGCTCATACGAAGTTCTGAGTATCGAATACGCCTGATCCGGAGCGTTTGTCATGTCAGGGTCCGAACCTGAGCAGGAAACCGAAAAGCCGACCTCGCTGGGAATTTACGACCGCCCGGCGCATCCTTCGATCACCGAGATCGAGATTGCGGCCTTTGTTCTCAGCCTAATCTGGCTGGTGGTGTCGGTTGTGTTTCTGGTGCTGCCCGGCGCACAGCAGGGCGGGTTCATCGTTACGTTCCTGGCGGTGTTCATGCCGGTGGCAATGATCTGGGTCGCTGCGCTGGCGATGCGCGCCAGCCGTGTCATGCGCGAAGAAAGCGCCCGGTTGCAGACTGCGATTGATGCAATCCGCAACAGCTATGTGGTTCAACAACAGCGCGCGGCCAGCACGTATGAGCCAACCGTGGGAAAAAAGCTGGACGAAATCGCCCAAAGCGCGAAGAAAACCGAAAGCGCGCTGGCCACCTTCTCGACCAATCGCGGCGAACCGACACGCGGCAGCAAACCCACCTCGGAACCGGCGGATCAGACGAGTTTGGAACTGGGCACACCAGCGGATGAGATCGCCCCGCCGTTGCCAACGGATATTTTTATCCGCGCCTTGAATTTCCCTGAAACACAAAGCGACGCCGAGGGGTTCGATGCGCTGCGCCTTGCGCTGAAAGATCGTAAGGCAGCACAGCTTGTACAGGCCTCGCAAGACGTTCTGACCCTTCTCAGCCAGGAGGGCATCTACATGGACGACCTGCGCCCCGACATGGCCCGGCCCGAGATATGGCGGCAGTTTGCGCAAGGTGCGCGCGGGCGATCTGTGGCTGCACTGGGTGGCATCCGGGATCGCTCATCGCTGGCCCTGACCGCTGCGCGGATGAAGCAGGACCCGATCTTTCGTGATGCGGCACACCACTTCCTGCGCCGCTTTGACCATATGATTGTCGAGTTCGAACCCGAGGCCAGCGATGCTGAACTAACCGCCCTAGGCGAAACACGCACAGCGCGAGCCTTTATGCTGGTGGGGCGCGTGGCGGGGACGTTCGACTAAAGCCCGAAGCTGCCGTAGGGAATGAATCGCACCTGATCGCCCGGCTTGATATCGCGCGCGCCATCTTCGATTTCGACCAGCCCTTCCGCCCAGCTGATCCCGCTGATCCGGCCTGATCCTTCCGAGTGGAACACATCAGCCCGTCCATCGCGGATGCGGGCCCGCAGATATTCGCGACGACCCGGTTTCTTGCGCTTTTCAAACGCGGCGGGCACGTCAAACCCCTGCGGTTCCTGCCAGCCCGCCCCGGCCATTAGGCTCAGCGCAGGGCGGGCAAAGACCAATGTGCAGACCATCGCCGCCACCGGATTTCCAGGCAGGCCGAAGACCGGCGTTTGATCCCACATTCCTAGCGCAAGAGGCCGACCAGGTTTCAACGCGACCCGCCATTCCTGCATCGCCCCAGCCTCGCGCAACAAGGCCGAAACATGGTCTTCATCCCCCGCAGAGGCGCCTCCGCTGGTCAGGATCACATCCACTTGACGCGCGGCGCGATCCAGATGGTGTTTCAGCGCCTCGCGATCATCCTCGGCACGGCCCAGATCAATCGGCACAAATCCCATCCGGACGATTATCGACAGTAGCATCGGGCGGTTAGCATCATAGATCTGGCCCGGGCCGGCGGTATCGCCCGGCTCAACCAATTCGTCCCCGGTTGACAGCACCCCGACGCGCAACGCCTTGCGCACCGACACGTCGGCCACTCCAACCGCCGACAGAAGCGCCAAATCTGCGGGTGTCAGTTGCCGCCCGGCAGGTAGGGCCAGCGCGCCTTCGACCACGTCTTCGCCCGCCTTTCGTGCGTTCGCGCCCTGTTTCAAAGGCCCCCGAAACGCGATGTGGCCCTGATCGAGCGTCACGTCCTCTTCCAGAATGACCGTATCGACACCCTCGGGTAGGGCCGCCCCAGTCAATACACGCACAGCATGGTCCGGGGGCACTTGACCGCTGAACGGAACACCCGCCGCGGCACGGCCTTCGACCAACGGCATGATACAGGGGCCATCCGGCGCAGGTCCGGCAAATCCGTACCCATCAACCGCGGTGTTCGGCAGCGACGGATTTGACCGCCTGGCCTGAACATCCTGCGCCAGAATGCGGCCCGTGGCTTGCATCAGCGGTACGGTTTCGATCCCGGTCACGACGGTCAATCTGTTCTGCAGCAGCGCCAGAGCGTCATCGACGGGCGTCCAGTTCACCCCTGCAGGCAAGGCAAAACAATCATTGCGCAGAGGCGGAGGTGCGATATCCGGCTTGTTCATAATCCAACCTCCCCGAGGATGAAATCTGCGATCGCTGCTGTATCGTCCAGATCGAAGACCGGGCGATCCACTTCCAACGGTGTGTCACTGGCAATGGCTTTGATCGAGCTATCTTCAGCGGCGATCAACGGATTGCCCGCCTCGGCCCTGAATGCCTCAATCTTCGGATGGCCTTCGCGTTTGAAACCTTCGATCAAAACCAGATCAACCGGCGATAATCGGGCTAGCAATGTATCCAGATTTGGTTCCGGCGCACCGCGCAATTCCTGCATCAAAGCGATGCGCTGGCCAGACGCCAACAGTACCTCGGACGCGCCTGCTGTGCGGTGGCGATAACTGTCGGTGCCGGGTTGATCGACATCGACGGAATGGTGCGCATGTTTGACGGTGGAAACGGTAAACCCGCGCGCCGTGATCTCGGCCACCAGCCGCTCCATCAGCCCGGTTTTGCCCGCGTTTTTCCAACCGGTGACGCCGTAAAGTCTCATGCCTGCTCCAACAGGGTTTCGGCGTGGGCCAGATCGTCGGGCGTGTTGACGTTGAAAAAAGGATCAAACGGCTGAGCCGGGAACAGGGCTTCGCGCCCGTCATGTTGATCGGTCCACAGGACAACTTTGCGCAAGCCATCGCTCAGCGCCGACCGAAGATCATCGCGCAGTGCGACAGGCCAAAGACCAAAGGTTGGATGCCGGTTCACCCGCTTGCTGCCACCGGATTTCAGGGCCTCCTCCCCGGTGCGCGGTGTGGTGGCAAGAACAAGCCGGTGTTTCTGCCCTTCGGAGGCCTGTACCAACTGCGGCACGAGATCACGCGGAAAAAATGGCGTGTCTGCTGCAACCGTCACGATGGACTGCGCGCCTTGTTCAGCAGCCCAATCGAGACCAGCGAGAACACCGGCAAGCGGTCCTGCGAACCCCTCAATCGAATCTGCGATCACGGGCAGACCCAAATCGGAAAACCGCGACGCGTCCCCGTTTGCATTGAGCGCCAGCCCATCCACCTGAGGGCGTAGCCGGTCGATCACACGATCCATCAAGCTGACGCCGCCGATCTGCCATAATCCTTTATCGCCCCCACCCATGCGGGTCGCGAGGCCGCCTGCGAGGATCACGCCTAACGGTTTTTGCACTTGCTCATCCATTGGCGCTTTTCCTGCGATGTTTCTTGTCTTCAACAGCAACAGATGCCGGATCAACGTCACGCACCAGGCGGTCTTCGCCGGACAGGCAAACAAATCGCTGCCCGCGCATGCGGCCGATCAGGGTCAGACCAACTTCGCGCGCAATCTCGACACCCCAGGCGGTGAAACCTGAGCGTGAGGCAAGAACCGGGATACCCATCATCGCCGTCTTGATCACCATTTCCGAGGTCAGGCGGCCCGTGGTGTAGAGAATCTTATCCGCAGCGCCTTCACCCTCGGACAGCATCCAGCCTGCGATCTTGTCGACAGCGTTATGGCGGCCCACGTCCTCCATATAGACCAGCGGGCGGTTTTCGCGGCACAGGACCGTGCCATGGATCGCTCCGGCCTCAAGATACAGCGACGGTGTGCGGTTGATCTTAGCCGCCAGTTCATAGAGCCACGAGGTGCGTACCGAGACCTGAGGCAGGCGCACATCCTCAAGCCCCTCCATCATGTCCCCGAACACAGTGCCCACCGCACAGCCACTTGTACGGGTCTTCTTCTTCAGCTTGTCCTCATACGAGGTTTCACGGGCGGTGCGGACAACCACAGTTTCCAGATCGTCGTCATAGTCCACCTGCGTAATCTCATCATCCGCAAGCAGCATCCCCTGATTGCGCAGAAACCCAAGCGCAAGATATTCGGGATAGTCGCCGATGGTCATCGCGGTCACGATTTCCTGCGCGTTTAGGAAAATCGTCAGCGGACGTTCTTCAACCACTGATATCTGGCTAACCTCACCGTTCTGATCCACGCCCTGCACCGCGCGGGTCAGGCGGGCGGCACCTGGGTCGGGCGCGATAAGATAGTCTGACAGGTCCAATTCCGTGGCCAATTGCAACCCCTCCCCAAGACGGCTACTGCTGCTCGCAACACCATAGGATTTAGCCATGACCTCTGCCACCACCAAGTCATACTTCTGGAAAGGTTTTCGCGACGGCACGCCTTTTGTCTTTGTCGCAATGCCCTTTGGTCTGTTGTTCGGCGTTTTTGCGACCGAAGCTGGGTTTAACGTCAATCAGACATTGGCCTTTTCCGCCACGGTTTTTGCCGGGGCAGCGCAGTTCACCGCGCTGCAGTTGCTGCAAGACAATACGCCGACGGTGATCGTTCTGATTTCTGCGCTGGCTGTAAACTTGCGTGTTGCAATGTATTCGGCCTCACTAACGCCGTTTCTGGGTGCAGCACCATTGTGGCAGCGCGCGTGTGCGGCCTATTTGATCGTCGATCAATCCTATGCCTGCTCGATCGTGCAGTTCGAAAAAGAGCCTGATATGTCTGTGCGACAGCGCATGATCTATTTTGTGGGCTCAGTCACACCGATCACGCCGCTTTGGATTCTGGGTACATATTTGGGGGCGGTACTGGGCACTCAGATACCGGAAAGCTGGGCCTTGGATTTCGCCCTGCCCATCACCTTTCTGGCGATGATCGGACCGATGATGCGAACGCTGGCGCATGTGGTTGCTGCACTGGTGGCGATTGTGGTGGCTCTGCTTACGGTGGCGGTGCCGTTTAATCTGGGCCTTCTGATTGCGGGTGCTGCGGGCATGATTGCCGGTGCGCAAGCTGAATTGATACTGGAGCGGAGCAGGCCATGACTCAGATCAGCGACCCCACCATCTGGTTCATCATTATTGGACTGGCCGTTGGCAGCTATCTGCTGCGCTTCACCTTCATCGGCTTGGTTGGCGATCGCCCGATGCCACCGTGGCTGTTGCGGCATTTGCGATATACGGCGGTGGCGATCATCCCGGCCCTGATTGCGCCGTTGGTCGTGTGGCCGTCGGCCACAGACGGTCAACCGGATCTGCCGCGCATGTCCGCAGCGGCGGTGGCGTTAACGGTCGGGTATGTCACAAAGAACGTGCTGGCCGCGATCTTCAGCGGCGCAGCCACGCTGTATGCCTTGCTTTACCTAGTTGGTTGACGCCGCTTCAAGCTGGTTGAGACGCGCGTTGTTTTCGGCCAGGCCCTGCTGCAGATCGGCCGAGTCACTCTCACGATATTCCGTGGTCAAAACACCCGGTATCTGACCGAACTGATCAGACAGTTTGACAGGATAGAATGTGGTGCTGATCTGTTCGAACCCCGGTACCTGCTGCAACAGCTGAGCGGTTGAGTTGGCGCAGAACGCCCCCGCAACCGGGCCCATTTGTTTGGCCAATTGCAGCGCAATCTCGGCCTGTTGCGGCGTTACCTCGATGGTCTGGATGCGGGCGTAATGCGTCTCGCGGGCGTGACTGCTGCGATAGGCCCGTTCGACATTGGGGGTGATGCCATACAATACGTCGTTCTTGATCGGCACGACATCGGCACGGAAGGACCCGGCAGGGTCAAAGATAACGCGCTCGCTGCCACTGATCATCAGCGATGTATGCGCGCCCGAGCCGGTGCGCGTGCTGATCATCGTATAGAGTGTCAGCGTCGAAGGCCCCGGATCACGATAGGATCGGGCAACGAATTCCGAAGGATCGGCTTGCGGGCGCTGCGATCCAGCGCAACCTGCAACCGTCGCTGCCAGAAGGCAGGCTATCAATATCCTGATCACAGGGACGCGCCTCGAAAAACCGATTACGCCGCGAAGACTGCCAGGAAGATGCAGAGGAAGACAATTGCCACCACACACCAAGTGGTGAATTTGATGAACCCGTCAAAGGTTTTGGTCTGAACAGTGATGTCCATCTCGCCGTGCTTGTGATCAGCCATGTGTCTTAGAATCCCAATTCGCGTGTTTGAGATGTTGGATAATGCAAAATTCCGGGCCTGTCACGACGTCATTCGCGCGCAGTTGGGCCAAAGATTGTGCAGCCCGGATAACCAAACCCCCAGCGCCATGGCAGGCCGCTGCAGGGGCCGCCCCCGAAGCGCACCGCCAGAAACATCGCCTCGGACGTAATTGAATGGACCGAGCGGATCTGATCCGGTGTCATATCATAGCGTTCGGCGTATTCGTCGGCATGCGTTTCACCATGCGATTGGACACAGGCACGCAATTCGTCGTCAGCGGTGAGGCGGGCGTCAAAGCTGGCCTCGGCCTGCGTAGCACCACCCGCGTTATGGTATGCGCGGTCATGGGTGACGCAGCAATATTCCCATGGCGGATGTTCCTCATACAGCAGGCTGAACTTGGGAAAGGTCTCGGCGACCAGACGCCAGCTTGACGATAATCCGCCCGAGCAGCCATCCGTTTCAAACGGGGCCAACTCAGCGCCTACAATGGTGTCTACCAACGCGCGATGCGCTGGCATTTCCACGCTTCGCATCAAGTCTTGCGCGCTGGCCGGAAGTGCGCAGCAGATCAGAAGAGCGGCGCGTTTAAGGGCTTTCATCGCGCATCTCAGAGGTGTCGACCGACAAGCCAAATGTAGTTGCCAGCCAAAGCATCAGCCGTTCGCCCGGCCCCATTTCAGCCCGAACCCGCAGCACTTCGCGGGCCATGGCCGGGCGGTCGGTGATCAGCCCGTCGACGCCCATCGAAGCCATGGCCGACATCTGTAACGGGTCATTCACTGTCCAGACATAGATATCCTTGCCTGCGTCGTGGACAGATCGGATCAGCCCCGACGACACCGTCGCCGCATTCACAGCCACGAAATCACCTTCGAGCCCCGAGAGATCCCCAATCGCGGTCGCGGCCAGAACCCCTGCGCGCCAATCGGGGCGCAGCGCCTTCATCTTTTGCACCGCAGGGTATTTCAGCGACATGGTGGCGATATCGTCCTGCATCTCCAGCTCTTCGACAATCGCTGCCACGCGGTTCTCAAGATCAACGTCGTGGCCATAATATTTCAGCTCGATAATGACTTTGGACTTGCCCTTCGCAGCCTCCAATACATCGTACAGCGTGGGCGTACGTTCCGAGGCATATTCCGGGCCGAACCAGCTGCCGATATCGATCTCAGCCACATCCTCCATTGTCGCGTCCCAGACCTTAAGCGGCACCCCTGCCAGTTTCATGAAATCACTGTCGTGGGCGATGATGACCACGCCATCCGCGGTCTCTTGTACGTCGATTTCGACCCAGTCGGCCCCGTCTTCGATCGCCTTCAGAACCGCCGCCATAGTGTTTTCCGGCCGTATCGCCGCAGCCCCCCGGTGGCCGATAACATCGGCGTGGTCGGGCGCCTGAATGCGCGTCAGCAGTTCCTGCCCGAACCAGAGCCCGATGACCAACGCTATAATCGCACCACCAACAACAGCATAAACCGGCGCACGCAGATTGCCGGGTTCGGGATGCGGCACCTCTTTGCTATCAGCGTCGAAGAACCCATCCAGCAGCACCGCCAATGCACCCAGCGCAACAGCTGCCAGAACAAGCCCCGCGAGTGACCACAAGCCCGCAACGATCAGGCTGAGGATCAGCGCAAAACGCAGGTTGGTCCCTTCTTGCAATGGCACCAGATCGAACAGGACCCCGGCAACGCCCGCAATCAGGGCCGCAATGACAATGCGCATGGCAAGCCAGAGTCCAAGCTCGATCTTGAGGCGGCCCCGTTTGCCCTCCATCCGATCCGCGCTGCTTGCAAATGCTTCTTTCGATTTGCTGCCCTCAAATAGCACCAGATGCAGCGCCAGCGCCCAGGCTGAAAGCCTGCGGATCAGAACCCAGGCCAGACACAGCACTACAAACCCGATCAACACCACGGCGACCCAAAAGGATGGTGGGTGGAAGGTCAGGTAATAGTTGATGTCATATTCCGTCAGCGTCCACCACGCGATCACACCAGCCACAACAACGAAGGGCAGCGCCAGCAGCAAGACACGCAGAATGAACCGCGCGGCAAATTCGAATAGCGCAGGCAGGCGTGTTAGGATCAACCGGATTGAGGCACTGCCAGCGCGCCACGGGTCGCTCTCACCCATGCGCAGCGACCCGGCCATGACCGAGAAGACAAAAACCTCGGCAAGCAGGAACAAGCTGAGCACCACTACCGCTGCGATGAATCCGGCAGGCGACAGCAGGAACATGGCGATGTCCTGATCTGTCAGGGCCGATTGATCTGACAGGGAAACTGCGAAATTGACCGCAATCGCCACACCCGGGGCGATCAGGGCGACCAACAATAGCCGCACCGCCAGATAGATCGGCACAAAGACCCGTCGCCGGGTCCAGGCGCCACGATAGGCAGTTGTAACGGCTGAGAAATTGGTCACGCGGCGCCCTCCTGAATGGTGAACTCATTCAAGGCTGCGAAAGCGTGAATTGCAAGAGTGCGCGTTAGCTGTCTTCCAGATCAGCCGCCAAGCGGAAACCGATCCGATTGGCCGGTTTGTCCTCGACCGTCTTGGGCAAGGCGCGCAGCATCACGTTCAACTGGCTGACATGCTGGACCAGCTGGGTCTTGGCTCCGCCGCCATCCGAGCCGTAAAAGGTGATGATATCGGGATCGAAATAGCCCATGCCTTCGATGCGCATGACACCTGCGTCGCCACCGGTAAAGCCCATGGCAACCTCGTGATCGCCGTCCAGCGTTTTCTCGAAATTCTGGATGTAGAGGATCAGGCGTTCATAAGCCCATTGCGCGGGGCTTTTGGTTTCTACCGGCTTTTGCAACGGCTTGGGCAGGTCCTTTTGCCCCGAGGCAGTATCGGGGTTGGCATGGACTTCATAACAGCGAGGCAGTGCCGCTGATTCCGCCGCTTCGGCCGATGTTTCGATCTTGTCCATTGCTCTACCCTTTGCGCTGATATTCCCACGCCCCGTCCGCGCGGCGCGTCCGGGTGACAGCTCCAATGTGGTAGAGATGGTTTACATGTGCAACCGCCTCAACCAGCGCGAGGCCATACTCGCCCGCCTTGATCGGTCGCTTGAATAGCGGGGCAAAGCAGTCAGCGGCGGTTTTGGGTTGGTCGAGGTCATTCAGCAGCCGGTCCAGCGCGCCGTGGTGATTGTCAATCAACTGTCGCATCCGGATCGGAAGCCCGGTAAAGGGCAATTTGTGCCCGCCCAACACCAGATGATCTGGTCGGGCCAATGGTTGCAGGCGTTCGCAGGATTCCAACCAGTCAGCCACAGGATCGGCCATCGGCTCGGTCGCATAGACGCCCAAATTCGAACTGATCGAGCTGAGGATCTGATCGCCGGTCAGCACCAGATTGTCATCGCGGCTCCAGAACGTGCAGTGTTCGGGCGCATGGCCGTTGCCCATATGAACATCCCAGTCGCGCCCGCCTATGCGGATCACATCGCCTTGTTTCACTCGGGTAAAGCCCAGCGGCATCGGGTAAACGGTGTCGGAAAAATTGAACGGGCGCTCGGCCATCCGGCCCGCCAACACATCCGCATCCATGCCAGCACTGCGATAATATTCAAGCGTCTCTTTTGGCCAGTTTTCCTGAACGTCTAACGTCAGCATGCGGGCAAACAGCCACGCAGTGCGGCTGGTCACTAGCTCGGTGCCATGTTCGGACTGGAACCAGCCCGCATTGCCGATGTGGTCGGGGTGATGATGGGTGACGACAACCCGGCTAACGGGTTTGCCGGCCAATGGGCCTTCCATCAGGGTTTGCCAGATCGCGCGCGTTTTCCTTGAAGACAGCCCCGTATCGACCAGGGTCCAACTGTCGCCGTCATCCAGCGCGTAGACATTCACATGATCCAGCGCCATAGGCAAAGGCAGCCTGATCCACAGAACCCCTTCGGCGACTTCGACCCATTCGCCGGGCGCGGGCGGTTCTTCCCACGGGTATCGCATCACTTGTGGGGCCTGGCCATCCATCAGACTGCCAACTCCTTAGCGCTGAGCGCATAGAGGTCATCCGCCCCGTTCTGCGCTTGCGCCAGTAGGCCCGTATGCTCGGGCAGCAGCGCATTGATGTAATACCGCGCCAGTTTTGCGCGCGGGCCTTCGGGGTCAGCCAGAGCTGCAGACAGGTGATAATGCCCACCCAGAATGCGGGCAAAAGCCTTGAGATAGGCTGACGCACCGGCAAGCCGGTTGTTCATATCTGATTGCGCGACGACCCACTCGGTCGCCTCACGCAGTGATTCGGAGGCTTCCCAAACAGGACCCGCGAGTTCAGGCATCGTGGCACGGGCTTTTTCAGCCTGATCCTCGATCTCGTCCAGTAGGTTCGAGGCCGCCTCACCCCCATCCATCATCTTACGCGCCACAAGATCCATGGCCTGAATGCCGTTGGTGCCTTCATAGATCGCCGTCACGCGGACATCACGGTAATACTGTGCCGCGCCGGTTTCTTCGATAAACCCCATGCCGCCATGCACCTGCACCCCTGTCTCAGAGACGCGCATTCCGGTCTCTGTGCCAAAAGCCTTGCAGATCGGTGTCAGAAGCGCCGCGCGCGCCGCCCAATCGGCCTCACCCGTGGCCTGCGCCATATCAATCGCAGCGGCATTGGCCAGCATGATCGCCCGCGCGGCAAATACATCCGCGCGCATGCTCATTAGCATCCGCCGCACATCCGCATGGTCGATGATCGTACCCGAGGGCGTCTTGCCCTGCTTGCGTTCGAGCGCATAGGCCAAAGCATGCTGATAAGCCCCTTCGGCCGCACCCACACCTTCGCCGCCAACGCCCAGACGCGCGTTATTCATCATGGTGAACATCGCGGCCATACCGCCATGCTCCTTGCCAACCAGCCACCCCTTGGCCCCGTCATACTGCATCACGCAGGTGGGCGAGCCATGCAGGCCCATCTTGTGTTCCAGCGAGACGACTTTCAAATCGTTGGCAACACCTGGATTACCGTTTTCGTCGGGGATGTATTTTGGCACCAGAAACAGCGAAATCCCTTTGGTGCCCGGCACGCCATCGGGCAGACGGGCCAGAACCAAATGGCAGACATTCTCGGTAAAGTCGTTGTCACCCCACGAGATGTAAATCTTCTGGCCGGTCACCGAATAAGTGCCATCGCCGTTATCTTCGGCCTTCGATGTCAACGCGCCCACATCCGATCCGGCCTGCGGTTCGGTCAGGTTCATGGTGCCCGACCATTCGCCCGCCATCATCTTGGGCAGATAAATCGCTTTCAGTTCATCGCTTGCGTGATGCTCCAGCGCCTCGATCTGGCCTTGGGTCATCAAAGGGGCGAGTTGCAACGACAGACAGGCTGCACTCATCATCTCGTTCACGGCAGTGGTCATGGTCATAGGCAGGCCCATGCCGCCATATTCGGGGTCACCGCTCATCCCGATCCAGCCGCCTTCGGCGATTGCTTTCCACCCTTCCGCATAGCCCGGAGACGTCCGCAGCACGCCATTCTCCAATCGGGCCGGTTCCAGATCACCGGGGCGTTGAAGCGGGGCCATGATCTCTTCACACATCTTCCCGGCTTCGGTCAGAATGGCACTGACCACATCCTCGCTGGCGTCCGAGAACCTCTCGGTCGCGGCGATCTGGTCAAAACCAATCACGTTGCGGAACAGGAACTCATAGTCTGAGATCGGGGCACGATAGGGCATTGTTTCCCTCTGGTTCTATCAGGTTCAAAGCGTGGGGTTGGAATCCCGGCCCCACGCCGGTATTCATCTGGGCTGGCACGATTACCTACCGTGACCTGAACTGCAAGCAACCAAAACGCGGCGTCACGACTTATGACCCTTCTCGGTACTCAAGACTTATTCGCAGACGCCGACGGCATCACCAAAGCCGCTGATCTGTTGCGGCAGGGTCAGTTGGTCGCCTTCCCAACCGAGACGGTTTATGGCTTGGGTGGTGATGCACGGAACGGTGAGGCCGTGGCCGCGATCTATGAGGCCAAGGGGCGACCCAGCTTTAACCCCCTGATCGCCCATATCGCCTCAACCGAGACAGGAAAACGGTTTGTTGAGTGGACCGATCAGGCCGAGCAACTAGCGCAGGCCTTTTGGCCCGGGCCGTTGACATTAGTTCTGCCACTGCGCGCGGACCATGGAATTTCATCGCTGGTCACAGCGGGCTTGGATACATTGGCCGTTCGCGTGCCTGCACATCCGGCAGCGCGCGCCTTGCTGGCGGAATTTGACGGCCCCGTTGCGGCCCCTTCGGCCAACCCGTCCGGGCAGATCAGCCCAACGACCGCAGACCATGTCCGAGCAGGGCTTAAAGGACGCATCGCGGCGATTCTGGATGATGGGCCCTGCGGGGTCGGTCTTGAATCCACAATTGTGGGCTTGGCTGGCACCCCGGCCCTGCTGCGCCCGGGGGGTGTTGCACTGGAGCAGGTCGAAGAGGTGCTGCAGACGGAACTGCATCATCACCAGCCGGGTGATCTGCTGACCGCACCGGGGCAGTTGCAATCGCACTACGCGCCAGATGCGCCGGTGCGCCTGAATGCCGAATCGCGCCAAGGCGATGAAGTTTTGTTGGGTTTTGGTCCGGTCCCCTGCGATCTGAACCTGTCCGAAAACGGCAACTTGCCCGAGGCCGCTGCCAATCTGTTCGCAGCGCTGCACAAGCTGAACGAAACCGGGCGGCCAATTGCCGTATCCCTGATACCTGACACTGGACTGGGTGCAGCAATCAACGACCGCCTGCGCCGAGCGGCAGCTCCACGCGACTAGGCGCGACCTGCACTGGCCGACAGTGTCAGCGGATCAACCCCAAGGGTCGCCAATGCGGCCTCCCATTTCTCATCATCTGGTACGTCGAAGACCAGTTTCGAATACGCCTCGGTGGTCAGCCAGCCATTCATGGCAATCTCATCCTCAAGCTGATCCGGCCCCCAGCCGGAATAGCCCAGTGTCAGCATTGAGTTCAGCGGCCCTTTGCCAGAAGCCAGATCCTCGAGCACATCCAGCGTTGCGGTCATGCTGAAATCGTCGGAGATTTGCATCGAATGCAGGTTCGCCTCGTAATCCGCGCTGTGCAGGACGAAGCCGCGCGACATCTCAACCGGGCCGCCAAACTGCACCAAACGTTCGCCGATAACCGGAATGCGACATGGGATGTTGAGCTGTTCCAGCAGTGTCTTGATCCGCAGGTCCGAGGGCTTGTTCACAATCAAACCCATCGCGCCATCGTCACCATGGCTGCAGATATAAACAACCGAATGCTCGAATCGCGGGTCGCCCATGCCGGGCATTGCAATTAACAGTTTTCCCGTAAGGTCCATCAGCAGAAATCTCTTGCGCCATCGGATACCCCTAGAATGACCCTGCGAGCCGGGGATTGGCAAGGGACCTGCAGGGATTTCCGCGCATTTCAGCGAGGTGACCGGAACGTGACTTGGCATTCAGGCCCGGAATGCGCATGTTCTGCCTATGAGAAAACTCTGGTTATCCACTGTGGCCACGCTTGCCACCAGCCTGTGCATCAGCGCCCCTGCCCTTGCTCAAGGGGTCGACAATCTGGTGCAGCTTGAGGTTTTGGATGGCGGTAAAACCGCCAAAGGCACCTATCAGGGCGCTTTGCGCCTGACGCTCAAAGACGGGTGGAAAACCTATTGGCGTGCACCTGGCGATGCAGGTATCCCGCCGCAATTCGACTGGAATGGCTCGGGCAATATCGCGGATATCGCGATCACCTGGCCCGCGCCGCATGTGTTCGACCAGAACGGTCTGCGCTCGGTCGGATACGAAGACCAACTGGTTTTGCCGGTCGAAATCACTCCTAAAAATCCGGCAAAGCCCGTGCGTTTGCGTGGTGAGATGGATTTAGGCGTGTGCAAGGATGTCTGCGTGCCGGGTCGGCTGGATATCGACCACACGCTGGACGCCGACGCCGGGCGCAATCCGGCCATCGCGGCGGCTCTGGCCCAGCGCCCGTTTTCCGAGCGTGAGGCCGGGGTGGCAGACGCGACCTGCCATCTAACACCCACGGCGGACGGCATGCAGATCGAGGCGCATATCACCATGCCGTCCGCTGGCGGGGCCGAGTTTGCGGTAATCGAGCCGGGCAACCCGACGCTTTGGGCCTCGCAGCCAGAAACGCGCCGCAAAGGCAACACTTTGATTACCAGCTCGGAGGTTATCAGTGCCTCGGGTGGGCCATTTGCCTTGGATCGCTCCGAAGTGCGGATCACCGTTCTTGGCGCAAACCACGCTGTGGATATCCGGGGATGCAGCGCTGGCTGACTGCATGAGCCAAACTCCAAAGATCGGTGCTTTGGCTGTTGTTCTGCATGACCAACAGGTGCTGCTGGTTCAGCGTAGCAAGCAACCTGATGCCGGATTGTGGGGCTTTCCTGGCGGCCATGTGGAATGGGGAGAAACCGTTCTTGACGCTGCGGCTCGGGAATTGAGGGAAGAGACGGGTCTGATCGCGGAACCGATGGGTTACCTCGACAATCTCGACCTGCTGCTGCGCGACGACGATGGGCAGGTGCAGGCGCATTACCTGCTGGTTGGTGTCGCGTGTCGCTACGTCTCGGGCGTTCCGGTTGCTGCTGATGACGCGCGGGATGCGCGCTGGTTTCCGATCGCCCAGATCTTAGCCCAAAATCTGCCCATGAGCGACCGCGTGCCGGATCTGCTAAGTCTTGCGCTTGCCCGTTCAGACCTCGGCACGTCCTGATAGTCGCGCATAAAGCAGGCTCGACAGCAGAACGCCCAACAGCAAGATAACGGTCGCACCGGCGACAAAAACGCCAAATCCCATCTGTAGAATGCTCGGGCCTTCAGCGACAGGATAAAAGCCAGAAAGCAGCGCGATCGGTGCGCCCGTTGCAGCAGGCCAGATCATCGCGGCACCGAGCCAGACCGCCAATGCTGCACCGGTTGCGCGAACGGCGTTGCGCACCACCCGATCCGGTGCACGCAAAGCCCGCCGCATTGACGTAATCGGGCGCGAGATGTCGTTCAGGATCGCCAGAAGCGCAGGCACCAGCAGCAGGATCAGGGCCATCCCAAAGCCCAGCCCATAGACCAAGGTGATCACGGTTGGTTTCAGAAACTGCGCCTGCTGAGAGCTTTCGTACATCAATGGCGTCAGGCCCAAAACCGTTGTCAGCGTGGTCAGCATCACCGGCCGTAACCGATCCGCCGTGCCTTCGATGATTGAAGGCACCAGCCCGCGTTCCTGTTGGTACCCGTCGATAGTGGTCACCAGCACGATCGAGTCGTTGATGATGATCCCGGTCATGCCCAATAGGCCGACGACTGTGAACATACTCAGCGGTACACCCCACAGATAATGCCCCCAGATCGCGCCGACGAGGCCAAAGGGAATGATCGCCATCACCACCAAAGGTCGCGTCCAACTGGCGAAGACCCAGGCCAAAACCAGATAAATCCCGGTCAGACACAGGATCAGGCCTGTGCGGGCCTCAGACAGGAATTCATCCTCCTGCTCGCTCAGGCCTGCCATGCGCCATTCGACCTGACGTTCAGAGGCAATATTGGGAAGGATTTCTTCCTGCATCGCCCGGGCAATTTCGGCGGCCCTTGCGGGATCGTCTTCGGAAATGTCCCCATTCACCGAAATCACCCGCAGGCCGTTCTCGCGCCGAACCGTCGAGAAGCCTGACTTACGCTCGACCGAAACGATATCGGCCAGCGGGACATAGACGCCATCAGGTGTCCGCATCAGCGTGCGTTCCAGGAAATCGGCAGTCAGTTCGCCCTCGGGCAGTTCGACCCGGATTTCCGTGCTGCGCGGGCCATCCGGGAAGGTTGCGGCCTCGATCCCGTTCAGGCGATCCCGCAGCACACGACCCAGCGTTTCGATGCGGAAGCCCAGCGCCTGGCCTTGCGCGGTCAGATCCAGAATGAACTCTTCCTTGTCATAGGCGAGGTTATCTTCGAGCGCTGACACTTCCGAGTATTTCGCAAGTTCAGCCTGAAGGTCTTCGGACGCAGATTTCAATGTATTCACATCCGCGCCGTAGAATTGCACATCAATCGCGTCGCCACCCGGTCCGGAACGCCATCCACGGAAGCTGAGAAGCTCGACCTTCGGGTGGCGCGGCACGAAATCCTGTAGCTCGCCTACAAATTCGAAACTGGAATAGGGGCGCAGATCGGCATCGATCAGCTCGATCGAGATACCGCCCAGCAGATCGTCATCCTTGCCATCCGCCGCGCGCAGGCCAAACCCGGCCGAGCCGCCAACTTCGGCCAGAACATATTCGATTGGGTTGCGGCCATGACGTTCTTCGTAGATCTGGCCCAATTCCTCGGTGGCCTGCTGCACCATGCGCATCATTTCCAGCGTCTCGGCGCGCGTGGCACCTTCGACCATTATGAAGTTGCCAGTGACCGAGCCGCGTTCCGGTGCATTGAAGAAGCGCCAGTTCACATCGCCCCGGATGAACAGCGCGATCTGGCTGGCCAGAATGACCACCATCATGGCAACGACAACATAGCGCGCCCAGACCACCCAGCCGATCAGCGGGCGGAACAGGTTGTCGCGCACCCAGCGGAAGCCTTTGTTCACAACGCGGTTGGGCCAATCATACCAATGCTCCTTGGCCGAGTGCGCGATGGCATGGGCCATGTGGTTGGGCAGGATCAGAAAGCATTCGATCAGCGAAGCGATCAGGACCGCGATAACCGTAAATGGAATATCCCGGATTAACTCACCAAACCGGCCACCAATCGCGGTCAGGCCGAAAAACGCGATAACGGTGGTGACGGTTGCGGCAAATACCGGCATCGCCATGCGACGAGCAGCGCGTTCGGCGGCAACCATCGGAGCCTCACCCAGTCGGCGGGCGCGGAAATCGGCGTGCTCGCCGACCACGATGGCGTCATCGACTACGATACCGAGTGTGATGATCAGCCCGAACAGAGAGACCATGTTTAGCGACAGCCCGCCCAGATACATAAGTGCTATTGCGGCCGACATCGCCACGGGAATACCGGCGGCCACCCAGAAAGCGATGCGAGCGTTCAGGAACAGAAACAGCAGACACACCACGAGGCCAAGACCGACCAACCCATTGTCGACCAAAATATCCAACCGGTCGGTGATCGCCTGCGCGCGGGTGCGGATCAATTCGACTGTGATACCTTCGGGCAGGCTGGCCTGCATCTCGGCCACCACATCCTCGACATCGCGCTGGATACCGATGGCATCGCCTAGGTTGGACCTGTCAACGCGGATCGACATCGCTGGGTTGTCGCCGACAAAATAACTGCGATTGCGAGTTACACCCTCGACGCGTATCTGCGCCACATCACCGACAACCAGCTTGGATCCATCGGTAAAGTTACGCAGCGCAATGCCTTCGATCTCTTCCGGGGTGCGTTTTTCGACGCCAGTCCGAATGCGCGCATTGGCCCCCGTAACGTCGCCTGCGGGATTCGTGGTAACTTCGGCGGATATTGCCTCGGCAATATCTGAAAGCGAGATGTCATTGGCGATCAACTGCGCGGTGGGCACTTCGACAACCACGCGCGGTGCAGCCAGTCCTCGGATGGTGGTACGCGTGACACCAACAGCGAACAGGCGGGTTATCAATTCATCGGTGAATTTGGCCAGTTGTTCAGCTTCGATGGGCCCTGTTATGACAACATCCGTGACCCGATCCCGCCAGGCCCCACGCCGGATGGTTGGTTCCTCGGCGTCTTCGGGCAGGTTAGTGACGCTATCGACAGCCGTTCGAACCTCCTCAACCGCGCGAGACATGTCCCAGTTCGGTTCAAACTCCAGCCGAACCTGCGCCGTTCCTTCGCGCGATGTTGATTCCGTGCTGGCAACGCCCTCAACCGCCAAAAGCGCCGGTTCGAGCAATTGGATAATACCGTTGTCGACATCTTCGGGGCCTGCGCCGTCCCACTGAACGTTCACATCCACCCGCTCAAGGATCACATCAGGAAAGAACTGCGCCCGCATGTTGGGAATCGCAGCAGCCCCGAGGACCAACATGACCAGCAGCAGCAGATTGGCCGCCGTGCGATGCCGGGTGAAATAGCTGAGGATACCGCCCGCCGCGTTGGGAATGTCGCGGATCATGGCGCCTAGCCCCCGGCCCGATTGCCATCAAGGCGACGAACGAGGGCGGCAGGCACCTGTGCCTCGCTCAACTGACCCAGCACTTGCGCTTTGTCTTCCTGAGACATCGCTTCGCTGGCCTCGACCTGCGCGACAAGCTGCGCGCGCTTTTCATCGGAGAGCTCAACCATGCCCGGATCAGCTTCGGCATTCGCTTCAATCCGCAGGGGACGCACACGAACGCCTGACCCCAACAATGGGGTCCGGCCGATCACGACCTCTCGACCCTCCAAGCCTTCGCCGCGCAACAGAACCTCATCGCCCTGTCGGCGGATCAGTTGAACGGCCAGTGGCTCTAACCGGTTGTCAGGTCCGAGCACCAGTACGTTGCCCGTGGCGTCCAGAACCGAGGATGGCAGGCGCACCACATTGTCCAATGGTTGTTCTTCGATCGAGACGGTCACGAAATCTCCGGGCTTGAAACCCGGGGCATCGTCAAGACGGGCATAGATCAAACGCCCGGTCTGCCCTTCGCCCGCAGCACCGCTGTCGCGGCTGATCCGTCCTGTGGCGGTCAGATCCGTTCCCGTGACCTCAAGCGAAACCGTAACCGGCGCGGCGATCAAATCACCCTGCCCATCCAGCAACCGCACGAATTGCGCGGTCGAAACCCGGAACGCGACCTCAAGCGCGTTGGGGTCTACCAGTTCGGCCAGTTTTTCGTTGGCCGCGACCAGGCGACCTTCGACCAAGGTCACCTCGGTCAGCGTTCCATCAAAACCGGCATGGATGGTCATATCTTCCAGATCACGCTCGGCACCCTCCAGCGCGATGCGCGCCCGCGCGAACAGAGTTGTGGCCTGATCCACCCGAGATTCCGCCTGCGCCAGGGCAATCCTGCGCGCAAGAACCGCCTGATGCGCCGAAGTTGCCGCCAGTTCCGCTTCTTCGACGCTGGCAGCCGCGCCGACGCCGCGAGTCTGCAAATCTTGTTGACGCTGCAGCGCGCGGTCGCGCAGCTCGGCCTGTGCTTCAGCCGACTTCAATTCATCCTGCGCCAGCAGCAGCGAACGCTCGGCGTCCCGTTCTTCGAATTGAGCATCCAAAAGATCGGATTTGGCGCGGTCGAGTGCCGATTGCATATCGGCAGGGTCAAGTTCCACCAACAGCTCACCCGCTGTTACGGTGCCGCCATCCTCGAAATCCTCCGCCAGAGAGACAACGCGCCCACCCAAGGCTGCGCGCAATTCCAGCCTGCGGCGGCTTTGAATCTGACCAAACGCTTCCAGATAGGGTGTCACGGTTTCAGGCTCGGCGGTGCGCACGGTGACGGCGAATACGCGTTCCCGCGCCTGAGGGGCTTTGTTATCCCGCGTCAACACATCTTGCACCGCGCCCGAGATCATCTGAGCGGCAACGACCAACAGACCCAGCGTCAGAAACGCCAGGAACACCCCAACAAGGCTTTGCCGCAGAAATCGCATCGGTCAACTTACCTCGGGTTGCACATGTTGCCTTCCGCAAAGGTAGCCGGGCCGCAAAAAATGCCAAGCCACAAAGCGGTTATGATGAGTTAAACGCAGGACCAGTTTACTTCCGTCGCAGATGTTCGTCCAATCTGGGCATTATTTCCACGAAATTGCAGGGCCGGTGGCGATAATCGAACTGTTTCTCCAAAATCGCATCCCACGCGTCCTTACACGCGCCCGGGCTACCCGGTAGAGCAAACAGGTATGTACCACCGGCCACGCCGCCCGTCGCGCGAGACTGCACAGCCGAAGTGCCGATCTTTTCCATCGACACGATGGTGAAGACAGTTCCGAAAGCCTCAATCTCTTTCTCATAGACGTCGCGATGGGCCTCAACGGTGACATCGCGACCGGTCAGGCCTGTGCCTCCGGTCGAGATCACCACATCAATTTCGGGATCAGCGATCCAAGCGCGCAATTGGTCAGCAATTTCAGCGCGTTCATCTTTGATGATCTTGCGATCTGCCACCGAATGGCCCGCTTTTTCGATCCGATCCACCAGTGTCTGGCCCGAGCGATCCTCGGCCAGAGACCGCGTGTCCGACACGGTCAGGACCGCGATGCGGATGGGGATGAATTCCATGCTTTCGTCGATGCGTGACATGTCTGCCAGGCCCTTTCGGTGATGCGCAAGGCGCAGATTTACAGAATGAGAAGTGAGGAACGACAAGCAGCTATCGCGATCATGTCGTCACCTCGAACCAATGCACCTTTGGGCCGAGATTGGCGATCTGCGCGCGCCCGATTGTACCACGATAGCCCCAGCTATCATGGATATGTCCGCAAAAGACGTGAATTGGCTGAAGCCGTTCCACCGCATCGCGCACAGCTACCGACCCAACCGACACCCCCTGCGAGGTGGTATCGCCATGTCCCTTGGGCGGAGAATGCACGATCAGAATATCCGTCGCATCGCACCGATCCAGCAGCTCTGCAGCCTCAGCCTCGGTCAGGTCGCAGGACCAGTCGCCAAATGGGGTGGGCGGGACACCGTAGCCCAACCCGAAAAGGCGCAAACCATCCAGGGTCATGCCTGTCCCGTGCAATATATGAGCGCCTTCGGGTGCTGCGTCAGTCAATTCTTCAGCGCTTTCGGCGTTGCCCGGCACCAGAACCAGCGGGGCAGCGATGCCCGACAGCATCCCCATCGCCTCATCCAGCCCCTGCCGCATGTTGCAGAAATCTCCGGCCCCGATGACCAGATCGGCTTCGGTACTGGCCGCCACCAGATCAGCGGCCCGGTTGCGCGCCATATGCAGATCAGAGAAGGCCAGAACCCTCATGCGCCACCTCTCAGCCGCGCTTGCAGCTCAAGCAGATCAGCCCAGGCTTGCCGTTTCATCTGCGGCTGACGCAGCAGGTAGGCGGGGTGGAACATCGGGATCACCGGTAGATTCAGCGCCTGATCCCAGTTGCCGCGCAGCCGGGTGATCCCGCGTTTGCCCAGCACCGCCTGACAGCTGATATTGCCCATAACCACCAGAACCTCGGGCTTGGCCAAGGCCACGTGCCGTTCCAGAAACGGCTTCATCATGCCGATCTCTTCCGGTTTGGGGTCGCGGTTCTGCGGAGGCCGCCACGGCAATACGTTGGTGATATAGGCGTTTTCGTTCCGGTCCAGATCAATCGCAGCCAGCATCCGATCCAGCAACTGCCCGGCGCGCCCGACGAACGGCTTGCCCTCGCGATCCTCATCGCGACCGGGCGCTTCCCCGATGATCATCACCCGTGCACCGGGGGTTCCGTCAGCAAACACAAGCTGCTTTGCGCCGCGTTTTAGGTCGCACAGACCAAACGCATCCATCGCGGCGTGCAATTCGTCCAGCGACCCGGCAGCGTTCGCTGCGTGTTGCGCAACCTCCACTGGGTCGACCTTTTCGGGTGTCGCCGGGGTCTTGGCTGGCTTCGCAGCTGCTGGCTTTTTCGCCTTGGGCGCTTTGTCCGGCAATGCATAGCGATCGATCGGAGCATCCCCAATCGCATCGGTTGCGCCCAATTCGATCTGCCATTCCAGCAGCGCACGCGCCGTATGATAATCCAAGCCCGATTCCATAGCTTTCAATCTAACCAGCTTTTGTCCGAGGGAAAGCGAATAGACCTTGCCATGGCACAGGGTCGCACCGACCATGGCAGAGTCATGCTGTCATTTATGCGATTCCTTTTGATTGGATTGTTGCTTGCAACTTCGGGCGGTTCGGCACACGCGCAACTGTTTGACCGAAACTCTCAATGCCGCCCCGGTCAGTTGCAATGCGGTCGCGGATGTTGCCCCGCAGGCCAGCGCTGCAGCTTTGATGGGCGCTGCATCCCTCCGGGTCACACCTATTGCGGCGGCGGTCGTACCTGCGGCCCATTTGAGCGCTGCGTGGCAGGCGGCACCCGTTGCGCGCCTGCTGGGTTGAACAAATGCACATCACGATTGGATTGCCCGGGCGACAGTTTTTGCAATGGGCGCGGAGAATGCGAACGCAATACACCGGATTTCACACCCAGCCCGGCCATTACCTGCGACGATGGTCGAACCTGCGGGTCCGGTTCGTCCTGTCTGCCGGGCGGCGGATGCTCCCGCCCCGGCTGGTTCCTGTGCGAGGAAACCGGATCGCAATGCCGACCGGGCTTCAAATGCTCGGAACATCAGGGATGTGTGCCGATCAAAGCTATCGATTGCGGTTACGGCAAATGGTGCAAACCGGGAGAGCAATGCTTGCCCGAAGGCGGATGCGAGAAACTGCCCGAAGGGTCGGAACCTTAGGTTGCCTCTGCGCGCTTGGCTTTCTATAAGCGGTCCGATTGTCAGACAGGAGCCCGCCCAATGCGTTTCGCCCATCGTCACCTTCTTGGCATCGAGCATCTGTCGCAATCCGATATCACCGCCATTCTTGATCTGGCCGAAACCTATGTGGACCTGAACCGGCAATCGTCCAAGCATTCGGACGTGCTGTCGGGGCTGACGCAGATCAATATGTTCTTCGAAAACTCCACCCGCACACAGGCTAGTTTCGAACTGGCGGGTAAACGACTGGGTGCGGATGTGATGAACATGGCGATGCAGGCCAGTTCGATCAAAAAGGGCGAAACGCTGATCGATACGGCGATGACGCTGAACGCAATGCATCCCGATCTGCTGGTGGTGCGGCATCCCCAGTCAGGCGCGGTGGATCTGTTGGCGCAGAAGGTGAATTGCGCCGTGTTGAACGCAGGTGACGGTCGGCATGAGCACCCAACACAGGCCCTGCTGGACGCGCTGACCATCCGCCGTGCCAAAGGCCGCCTGCATCGCCTGAACATCGCCATTTGCGGAGACGTGGCACATTCCCGCGTCGCGCGGTCAAACTTGATCCTGCTGGGCAAGATGGAGAACCGCATCCGCCTGATCGGCCCCCCCACGCTTGTGCCCCCACAGTTTTCCGAGTTCGGGGCAGAGATTTACGATGACATGAGCGAGGGTCTCAAAGACGTCGACGTGGTGATGATGCTGCGTCTCCAGAAAGAGCGGATGGATGGCGGCTTCATCCCGTCAGAACGAGAATACTATCACCGATACGGGCTGAACGCTGAAAAGCTGGCGCTGGCCAAGCCGGACGCCATTGTCATGCATCCCGGCCCCATGAATAGGGGGGTTGAGATCGATGGCACTCTGGCCGATGACATCAACCGATCCGTCATTCAGGAACAGGTTGAGATGGGCGTCGCTGTGCGTATGGCCGCGATGGAGCTTTTGGCGCGCAACCAAAGCGAGGCGGCATGAGCAATCTGATTGTCGCCCCTAACGAACGCGGCGTGATCCGCCTGTTCACGCTGGATATGCGCCCCGAAGAGGCGAAGTTTCTGCGGGAACCGGGCGCTGCTGGTCAGGTACTTGGCATTGAGGGGTTGGACCCCAATCAGATCGATATCTTCCCTGTCTCTGACCTGGAAGACCTTGGCTTATATGGGTATCTCAGCGAAGGCTGTGGTGTCTCGGACGACCAGTTGGACCGCTCGAAACTCGAAGCCATAGAGGGCTGGGTCATGGTCCTGCGCAGCGCGGCGTTTGGTGGTCGAGCGGCAACGCTGTCACCCGATCCGCGCCTGCGCCTGATCGGCCTGTTCACTGAAGAAGCGACCAACTGGTCTGGCGGCACAATCGAAACCGAAAGTGCAAAACCGTTCTCAGCCTCTACCCCTCCACCACGGGAGGCCAGGGCCAAGGCGCAAAGGTTGGGGTCATTGATATTTGCCATCGTCATGGCGCTTATCATCGGAGGCGTCCTTTGGCTGATACTGTGACGTTCACTCCGGACAAAGGCGCGTATATACGAACCAATGCGTGGCTCGCTGCGTTTGCGATGGCAGGTGCGATGATCGTACTTTGGCTGATCGGAAACCCCTATGTCTGGACCGGCGCGCCTGCCGGTCTGGCAGCCATAACCATCCGCGCGTGGTATCTGGCCTCGGAAGAGATCGCCGCCACATGGGAGATGACCGAAACCAAACTAACGGGTCCCGGTCCACGCAAGGTGGCGCTGAATCAGATAAAGGCCGTCAACACGATGGGCAGCTTTGTCCAGATCGTCACCACAAGCGGAGACAAGCACCTGATCAAATATCAATCAGACCCAGCCGCTACAAAAGCCGCAATTGAAAGAGCAATGGCATGAGCAATTTGATCTTTTCCAACGCCCGTCTGATCGACCCCGAAACTGGCACGGACAGCTTAGGGTGGTTGCAGGTCACAGATGGTCGGATCAGCGCGCGCGGTGAAGGCGCAGGCCCGGACGCTAACGCGCAGGTGATCGATTGCAAAGGGCAATGCCTTGCCCCTGGCATCGTTGATATCGGCGTCAAGGTTTGTGAACCCGGTGAGCGGCACAAGGAAAGCTATAAATCTGCCGGTTTGGCGGCGGCTGCCGGAGGCGTGACCACCATCGTCACGCGCCCCGATACGCTGCCAGCCGTCGATACGCCCGAAACGCTGGAATTTGCGACCCGGCGCGCGCAGGCTGATGCGCCCGTCAATGTCTTGCCAATGGCCGCCCTAACCAAGGGCCGCGATGGGCGCGAAATGACCGAGATCGGGTTCCTGCAAGACGCAGGCGCTGTCGCATTTACGGATTGCGATCACGTGATCACCAATACCAAAGTATTCTCGCGCGCGCTGACCTACGCGAAATCCTGCGGTGCGCTGGTCATTGCCCACCCTCAGGAGCCGGGGCTCAGCGCTGGTGCCGCAGCCACTAGCGGCAAATTCGCCGCCCTGCGTGGCTTGCCCGCTGTGTCGCCTATGGCCGAACGCATGGGGTTGGACCGCGACATCGCCTTGTTGGAGATGACGGGCGCGGCCTACCATGCCGATCAGATCACAGCGGCTCGTGCTCTGCCTGCGCTGGGACGCGCCAAGCGCAATGGGCTGGATATCACCGCCGGAACCTCGATCCACCATCTGACGCTGAACGAATTGGACGTGGCCGACTATCGCACCTTCTTCAAGGTCAAACCTCCGTTGCGGTCCGAAGATGATCGGCAAGCCATCATCGAAGCGGTCCGAACCGGCCTGATCGACACGATCAGTTCGATGCACACCCCGCAAGACGAGGAGAGCAAGCGTCTGCCGTTTGAAGAAGCCGCTTCGGGCGCGGTGGCGCTGGAAACGCTGCTGCCCGCAGCACTACGGCTGCATCACTCGGATCAGTTGGACCTGCCAACACTGTTTCGCGCCATGGCGCTGAACCCTGCCAAACGGCTTGGGCTGGAAAGCGGTCGATTGGCCGAGGGCGCACCCGCCGATCTGGTGCTGTTCGACCCGGACATTCCCTTTGTTCTGGACCGCTTTACGTTGGAATCAAAATCGCAGAATACGCCGTTTGACGGGCAACGGATGCAGGGTAAGGTCACTGCGACGTATGTCGCAGGACAAGAAGTGTACCGGAGAACCTGATGCCCGTAATCGACAGTTCGATGACCCAGCTCATCTTGTGGGCCGCGCTGGGATACCTGTTCGGGTCTATCCCGTTTGGCATGATTGTTGCGCGTGTGATGGGGCTAGGCAATCTTCGACAGATTGGGTCAGGCAATATAGGTGCTACCAATGTTTTACGCACCGGGAACAAAGCTGCGGCTGCGCTGACATTGCTGCTTGATGCCGCCAAAGGTGCAGTTGCTGTACTGCTTGCACGGACATTGGCCGGAGAAGACGCTGCCCAGGTCGCGGCGCTTGCAGCGTTTCTGGGGCATTGCTTTCCCGTCTGGCTGGGTTTCAGAGGCGGCAAAGGCGTGGCAACATTTCTGGGCCTCTGGCTGGCGCTGGATTGGCGCGTCGGCGTTGCCTGCTGCCTGACTTGGTTGGTGGCAGCTCTGATCTGGCGTATCTCGTCCGTTGGCGCATTGGCTGCCGCTGCGCTATCGACGACCTGGATCATGGTTTTGACAGATGGCAGCACGTTCATCCTTGGGATAGCGCTGACCCTGTTGGTGTATTGGCGGCACAGCGCCAACCTTGCGCGGATTAAGGCAGGGACCGAGCCGAAAATCGGCAAATCGTGATCGCACCCAGCGCCTTTCTGGACGCCCTCAACAATCTGCCGATCGGTACGTTTAACGGGACTGCGGGCCA
The DNA here is from genome assembly GCF_056537425.1 of Ruegeria sp. CE9. Lineage (NCBI taxonomy): Bacteria > Pseudomonadati > Pseudomonadota > Alphaproteobacteria > Rhodobacterales > Roseobacteraceae > Ruegeria > Ruegeria sp. CE9. The sequence continues at coordinate 186,382 of NZ_JBQFRO010000002.1, forward strand.
TAACCGATACGTGGTGTCGCATCAGATCATGGCGGGTGGGAAATCTCACAAACTGGTCGCCGAGCAGTTGGGCGGTTCTGACTATATCAGCCTGAACCTGTATCTGACCGGGAACGCCGCGTTGCTTCGCCCTTGCGAGATGCCTGCTGAGAAGGTCGTGGACTTCGTACTGAAGCTTGTCCCAGACGTGCAGGAATGAACACCGGGTATTTGTTTCTGCACAATCACAATTGATTGCTTTGAACGTGAACAAGCCATTCCCCAACTGGGATTTTGTGACGGCCAATTACCGGCGTTGCGACAATCAAATCCGGTTCGCCCGGGCAAAATTTCAGTGCTCTCAAAGCGAGCCTATTCACGAAAGGTGAAGTCATGAACAAGTTCAAATCCATCATCAGCGGTGTCGCGCTGTCTGTTGCAATTGCTAGCTCGGCAATGGCGGCCGGTGTTGAAATCAACGCAAGCTCGACCGGTCTGGCCATGCAGGGCTATGACCCCGTTGCCTATTTCACCGTTGGCGAGGCGACCAAAGGTGACTATCGCATCTCGACCCTGCACAACGAAGCGCTGTATCGTTTTGCATCGGAAGAAAACAAAGCCGCATTTGAAGCCAACCCAGAGGCGTATCTGCCCGCGTATGGCGGCTACTGCGCATTCGGTACCGCGATGGGCTTCAAATTCGACGGCGACCCGAACTACTGGAAAATCGTTGACAACAAGCTCTATCTGAACCTGTCGCAAGACATTCAAGAACGTTGGGAAGGCGACATTCCCGGCTTTGTTGAGCAAGCCAGCGCAAACTGGGAAAACATTGCTGACAAAGATCCGGCTGAGCTGCAGCAATAATCCGCTGACAGGACCTTATCGCATCGGCGGCAGATCGTATCTGCCGCCGATTGTTATTTGAAGGCCTCGCGCCGCAACCTATCTAGAACAAAAGAAAAGAGCCCAACCTGAAAGGGCCTGCGCCAGAACACCTGGCCAATTCACTTAGTTCGGGACAGTCAATGAAGCTCTGATCCGGCCCCGAGGCCGGGACGTAGATTGAATCATAACGCTGCCATTCGATTGGCAGCAGGTTTCGAGCGAAAGGAATGAGACGATGACAGGAAGATTGGCACTGATCACCTCGGTCGCGGTATTGACGGCGGGATCCGCCATGGCGCAATCCTCGGGCGATTGGACCGGTTTTTATGGCGGTGCGCAGTTCGGTTATGCAGACATCGATACAAACGTGTCAGGCGTCGACGGTGATGGCGCGATTGGCGGTATCATCCTGGGATATGACTATGATCTGGGCGACTGGGTTGTCGGCGGTGGCTTCGACTATGACTGGAGCGACGTCGACCTGGGCAGCGCCGCCACAGTCGAGAATGTATGGCGGCTCAAAGCGCGTGCGGGCTACAAGGTAAATCCTCAAGGACTGCTCTATGGGACTGCTGGCTATGCCGATGCCGATACGGACAATCTGGGCAGCGACGACGGCTGGTTCATCGGTGCAGGCTATGAACAGATCGTAGCCCCCAATATCAGCGTTGGCGGCGAGATTCTGTATCATGAGTTTGATGACTTCAACTCATCGGGCGTTGATGTAGACGCCACGACAGTTCAGCTGCGAGTCGCGTATCGCTTTTGACGAAATGATTGGGCCCGGCGCAGATCGCCGGGCCCGCGCCGCTAGGGTACCAGAACCGTGCTGCCCGTGGTTTGACGCGCTTCCAACGCACGATGCGCGTCTGCAACCTGATCCAGCGGGAATTCCTGATCGACGTGGATCTTGACCTCTCGCCCGTCCACTTTGCCAAACAAGCGCCGCGCCATCGCCTGACAGGTCGCATGATCCGAGATATGGGTGAACAGGGTTGGCCGCGTCACCTTCAATGATCCACGCTGCGCGAGCATACCCAGATCTACCGGTGGCACCGGACCCGAGGCATTGCCGAATGAGATCATCATGCCCAAAGGTTTCAGACAATCCAAAGATCCTTCAAACGTGTCCGCGCCGATCGAATCCATCACCACATCGACCCCTTTGCCCCCGGTGATCTCGGCGACACGTTCGACAAAGTTCTCTGTTCGATAATTGATGCAATGCGCTGCGCCATTGAACTGCGCCAAGCTGCATTTTTCATCTGTTCCAGCGGTTCCGATCAGCTTGATGCCTTCGGATTTCGCCCATTGGCAGGCGATCAGACCCACCCCGCCAGCAGCGGCGTGAAACAGCACGGTGTCGCCCCGCCGAAGCGGCGTTGTACGGTGAAACAGATATTCGACGGTCATGCCCTTTAGCATCATGGCCGCTGCCGTTCGGAACGAGATGCTTTCAGGCAGTGGGCAGACCTGCGCGGCAGGCATGACACGCGCCTCAGAATACGCCCCAGACGGGCCCGCCGCATAGGCCGCTCGTTGGCCAGGTGCGAGATGCGTCACACCTTCGCCCACGGCCTCAATCACACCGGCAGCCTCCATCCCCAATGCATGAGGCAATTCAAGCGGATAGAGGCCGGTGCGCTGATACACATCTATGAAATTCAATCCGCAAGCGTGATGGCGAATGCGCACCTCACCCGGGCCCGGATCGCCAAGCGGGCGATCTTCGATCCTCAGAACCTCTGGGCCTCCGTTTTCATGAATGACGACAGTGCGTGCTGTTTGCTGCATGAATGCCTCCTTTGCCTGTGAAGCCAAAGCTAACACGCTTGTGTGGCAGAGCAATCCTTGCGGTCTCGAAAGGGTGATCAGGCAAAACTTCGCAAGATGTGCTATAGTGCAAGCAGACGTTGTGAATGGGCAGACGTTGCCGGCTGATCCGGTCACGCGAATTGCCATGCCGGATGCATCCCGCGGCGCACCCACGCCAGAAAAGGGGATGAACATGGACAAGACAATCGGTAACCCAATTACCTGGGTCGCCCGCAATTTGCAGGCGACCAGTGATCATGTCACAGAATCAGTATCCGAGATCGGCAGTGCGGATGTCCGCGCCTTGCCAACCGTGCACACGCTGACGCTTCAGGACCTGCGCGAATGCCTGAAGGCCGGTTATACGGATTTTCTGGAAACCCGCGCGGATGCGATCTTTATCGTTCTGATTTATCCGATTGCGGGATTGCTGATGTTCGGGATCGGCTTGAACAAGGACATGGTGCCCTTGTTGGCCCCGCTGGTCATGGGCTTTGCCCTGATAGGACCGGTCGCAGCCGTTGGGCTTTATGAAATCAGCCGCAAACGGGAACAGGGTGGTGAGGTGCATTGGCTGGACGCGTTCGGCGTATTCCGCTCACCTTCCTTCGGAGCAATACTGGCACTGGGATTCTATCTGGTCATGCTGCTGCTGGTTTGGCTGATGGTCGCGCAAGGCATCTATGCACAGACACTTGGGCCCGAACCTCCAGCCTCGGCGACGGGCTTCGTAACCGAAGTCTTCACCACCGGAGCGGGGTGGAGCATGATCATCATCGGCACCGCCACCGGTTTCTTATTTGCATTGGTCGCACTGGCGCTGAGCGTGGTCAGCTTCCCACTGCTGCTGGATCGCAAAGTTGGTGTACCCGTGGCCGTTGTGACCTCAGTCCGGGTCCTGCGTCAGAACCCCGGCGTGATCCTGACATGGGGCGCGATCGTGGCCGCATTGTTGATACTGGGCGCGGTCCCGATGTTGCTGGGAATGATCGTCGTCATTCCCATTTTGGGCCACGCCACTTGGCATCTGTATCGCCGAGCGGTCGCATGACCGCCCTGACGCAGAGCTAGCCAGCGACCTTCAGAACGATTTTGCCAATATGGCCTGAGCTTTCCATACGCGTATGCGCGGCTGCGGCATCGGCCAATTCAAATTCGGAATCCATCACCGGCGCGACTTTCCCCGCCTCAAGCAGGGGCCAGACGGCCTCGCGCAGGTCCTGCGCAATGCGTGCCTTGGCCAGATCACTTTGCGGACGCAGAGTGCTGCCGGTCAGGGTCAGGCGTTTGACCATCATCAGGGCAAAGTTCAGTTCAACAACCGGGCCCTGCAGAAAGGCGATTTGGACCAGCCTTCCATCCTCGGCCAGTGTCTTGACGTTGCGCGGGATGTAATCGCCGCCGACCATGTCGAGGATCAGGTTCGCCCCACCCTCGGCGCGCATCGCGGCCACAAAATCTTCGTCACGGTAGTTGATCGCCTTTTCGGCACCCAGCTTGACGCAAGCCTCACATTTCTCAGCCGAGCCGGCGGTGGTAAAGACCCGAGCACCAAAGGCATTCGCCAGCTGAATGGCCGTTGTGCCAATCCCGCTGGAACCGCCATGTACCAGAAACCTTTCCCCCGGCTTCAAGCCACCTCGGGTGAAGACGTTAGACCAAACAGTAAAGAAGGTTTCAGGCAGACAGGCGGCTTCTTTCAAGCCCATGCCTTCAGGCACAGGCAAACAATGCGCGGCGGGCGTGGCGACATATTCTGCATAGCCGCCACCGGGCAGAAGGGCGCAGACCTGATCGCCTACGGCCACCCCTTCGACGCCTGATCCGAGCGCCAAAACTTCGCCCGACGCCTCAAGCCCCGGCAGATCGCTTGCGCCCGGAGGCGGATCGTACGCCCCTGCCCGCTGCAGCGCATCGGGGCGGTTCACGCCTGCATAGGCCACTTTGAGAACCAATTGACCCTCAGCCGGTGCCGGGACCGGGCGTTCTGCCAATTGCAAAACATCCGGGCCACCTGGTTGGGAAATCTCAACAACGCGCATCGTCTGGGTCATGGGCAGTTCTCCTTTGCCCATTGACTAACAGGCCGCCAAGCAAAGACCTAGCGACAAGTGAGGCAGACGCGTTTATTTCCCAGATGTCAGGGAACCCGGTAAGTTATCCGGCATTTTCACAGGGGCTTTGACCTGGCCTGCCAGCCAATTGGGCACGGCCAAAAACGGCTTTAGCAATGGATTGCCATTGACTTGTGCCTTGAGCTTTTCAAACTGCATCACGCCCTCGATCCGGCGATCCAGAAACTCCCATGTCGCTTGATAATCGGGGCTGTCATCTCCAAGCCAATAAAGCAGCGTAGAGGAGTAGACACCCGTCAGAGTCGCGCGCTTGGTGTACCAGTTCACATCGTCCGAGCTGTCACCCAGAGCGTTCCAAATCAAATCACAGGTGCCCCAGACCGCCTTGGCCCCATCTGCGGCATAGATTGGCAGGGCAAACAGGGTCACCCCCCGGCGCACCGCCTCTTTATCCTCGACGGCCTGAAGGCGGAAACGGACGGCAGCGGCAATCTTGTCGCGAAACTTCAGCCCGCTTAGATCCTCGGATTTGATCCGATCCAGCATCGCCTGATCACCACGCGCATGGAAGGCCAGCGCCAAATCGACAGCCCCGCGCGGGCAAATCGCGCGCGCCAGCCCCGCGTCCAGATTGCAATCCGCGATCGCGGCCCGAAAGCCGGTTTCCGACCATCCGTCAAACGGCACATGGTCCAGAATCGCGTTCAAGAGCTGTTCTTTGGTGTCTTCGTAGGTGGCGGTCATGTCAGGTCTCCGGTCTGCGGGTCCAGTACTAGACAAGTTAGGCGCGCTTTGCTATACGGCCACTTCCTGCAATTTCCTTGCAACTCTATCTAGAAAGGTGGTGACAACCACATGCAGGTTAGTGTTCGCGACAATAACGTCGATCAGGCGCTTCGTGCCCTGAAGAAAAAGCTGCAGCGCGAAGGCGTGTTCCGTGAAATGAAGCTGAAGCAACATTTCGAGAAACCGTCCGAGAAAAAAGCGCGCGAGAAAGCTGAAGCGATCCGCCGTGCCCGTAAACTGGCACGTAAGAAAGCACAGCGCGAAGGTTTGCTCTAAGAGCCTACCGCGACTCGTCCAGCTTTGGATGACACTATTTGACGACCCCCGAGGCCCCGCCCGGGGGTTTGTCGTTTCTAGGGCGGGTATTTCCGCCCGTTTCCAGCTTTAGCAACGCGGCAACCTGCCGATTTCGATGCTGCAGCCGCAGTCGGCATATTACAGCGCAGCGAATCGCCGCCCGGTTGCATTCCGCCGCCGAAAAACGCCCATGACTCTCACCCCTCTGTTCAGCGTTCGTTGATCCTCGGTAGTTGGTCTCGTCCACTCAGACATAACCAAAAACGGAGGCACTGATGTCGACAGCAAGTACGGTCGAGCGCGAAATGCTCGCGCTGATCAACCAAGAACGCACATCCCGCGGTCTTGATCCCCTACAACTTGAGAGACGACTGAACGACTCATCCGAAGACCACAGCAGCTGGATGCTGGACACCGACCGCTTTAGCCACACCGGCGAAGGTGGCTCATCCGCGACCCAACGGATGCAAGCCGCAGGATTCGATTTGTCCGGAAGCTGGCGCACTGGCGAAAACATCGCCTGGCAATCCGAGCGGGGCGCACCCGGCATCAGCGATGATGTCGCCCAACTGCACCAAAACCTGATGAACAGCCCGGGCCACCGCGCCAACATCCTGAACCCCGATTTCAAGTATATCGGCATCGGGATCGAAGAAGGCGACATGCAAGGGTACGATGCGGTCATGGTGACGCAAAACTTTGCCGCAACCCAAGGCGAGGTCATGCTCGATACGGGTAGCACCGCCCCGCCGGTCGCGCCGCCCGTTGAAGAGGTTGTCGAACCGGAAGAAGAGGTTATCGAACCGGTCGAACCCGAGGTGCCGGAAACCGATGTGACTGAGGTCGAAGAGCCAGCAGACGAAACTCCTGTCGCGGAAACGCCCGAGACGGAAGAGCCGGTAGAGGACACTCCGGAGACGGACGTCACTGAAACCGAAGAGCCAACGGACGAAACTCCCGAAACAGATGTGACCGAGACCGAGGAACCGGTTGACGAAACACCTGAAACGGATGTGACCGAGACAGAAGACCCCGTGGAAGACACGCCGGAAACAGATGTGACCGAAACCGAAGATCCGGAAACGCCTGAAACCGATGTGACCGAAGGCGAAGACCCTGAGCCGGAAACCCCGGAAACAGACGTAACCGAAGTTGAAGAACCTGAGATGCCGGATACTGACGTGGTCGACGTCGACGAGCCCGAAACTCCGGACACTGACGTCACAGATGTCGAAGACCCCGAGGCGGAAACGCCTGAAATTGTCGTTGATAATGGCGCACCGGGTGCAGACTGTTTTGACGTGCAGGCTTTCCTTGCTGGAATTGAGGCGTTTGTTAACGCACTGCAGGCCCATTTTGATCAATTCGAATGGGCACCGGTACAGCAGGCCGACATAACGTCCGAGATGGATGAAATCGATCTTGTGGTCGATACCGACATCGCTGACGACATCATCGAAACTGTCGAAACCACAGTCGAAGACATGAATGACGACATGTGTGGCATGTTTGTTTTTGAAATGAACTGCGGATTTGATTGGGCTTAATCAATCCGTTCAGGTGCGGGGGATCACTTCCCCGCACCATCCGACCACGAGGTCAGTAAATCTTGGGCACGTGTAGCTCATCCGGCAGAATCCGGCGTTCATATTCCGGGTTATAGCGCCGGTCGGGCAGGTTCACCTTTTCCTGCGGTACATCTTCATAGGGTATCTTGGTCAGCAAGTGCTCGATGCAATTGAGCCGCTCGCGCTTTTTGTCATTGCCCTCAACAATGTACCACGGTGCCTCAGAGATATTGGTGCGAAAGAACATGTCTTCCTTAGCCTTGGTATAGGCCTCCCACCGGATGCGGGATTCCAGATCCATCGGTGACAGTTTCCACTGCTTCATCGGGTCATGAATGCGCATCAGGAATCGCAATTGTTGTTCTTCGTCAGTGATCGAGAACCAGTACTTCAGCAGAATGATCCCTGACCGCACCAGCATCCGTTCGAATTCGGGAACGTCCTGGAAGAACTGTTCAACCTGATCTTCGTTGGCAAAGCCCATCACACGCTCGACACCCGCGCGGTTGTACCAGGACCGGTCGAAGAACACGATCTCCCCGGCTGCGGGCAGATGCGGCACATAGCGTTGGAAATACCACTGACTTTGTTCCCGACGGCTGGGGGCAGGCAGGGCGACCACGCGCGCAACGCGCGGATTCAAACGCTGCGTGATCCGCTTGATCACCCCACCCTTGCCAGCGCTGTCCCGACCTTCGAACAGAATGCATACCTTGGCACCTGTGTGGACCACCCAATCCTGGACCTTGATCAATTCAGCCTGCAACCGCAGAAGGTTGCGAAAATAGACCTTGCGATCCAGCAGGTCGGGGTGCTGATCCTTATAGATCTTGCGCACCTCCATCGAGAGCATCGGCTCGCTGAATTCAATCTCGAAATCCTCGTCCAGCGTGTCTTCCAGTTCGGCTTCCAGCCAGTCTTTGGGGGTGCTGTTGTTTTCGTAAGCCAAGGTCTGCTCCTTCTCATTCATCGGGTTCGGACCGTACACGGCCAGTGTAACCATAGGGTGTCAGCGCAAATTGCCTGGGTTACACATAAGGTCGGAACCACGGATTTTGACCCGGTCTGGCAGCAGATACAAGCGGTGGAATTGACGCAATGAGGCCTGCGCTGAGGCCGGTTTCAAACCGGCAGAGCCGTGGTTTTGAACACAGTACGTAAGGCAAACGAGCTTTGCATCTGTGCCACGCCGGGCAGGCGCGACAGGTATTGTCGATGAATGCGGGCAAAATCCTCAGTGTTTTCAGCTACGACCTTCAGAATATAGTCCGCCGTGCCGGCCATAAGGTGGCATTCAAGCACATCAGGTATTCGCGCAACGGCCTTTTCAAAGGCCTCCAGCACCTCTTCCGCCTGCCCCTGCAACGTGATCTCAACAAAGACGGTTGTCGGCACATTCATCTTCCGGGCATCGAGCAGTGCGACGTAGTCTTTGATATAACCTTCAGCCTCAAGCCGCTGCACGCGCCGATGGCAGGCCGAAGGGGACAGATTCGCCTGATCAGACAGTTCTGAATTCGACATCCGACCTTTTCGTTGAAGGGCGGCTAGAATCTTCCGATCCGTTGCATCAATCGTCATTTGCGCACATCCATTGCGTCAGGCTGCATTCATTTAGAATAATTTCCCGTAGAATTTCAGTTTGGCAAGTGGGGTTTCACAAAAATTGCGCTGAATAATGCCCATAATTTAGGCAGTTTATCAATGGAGTCTCACATGAAAATCGGCTGCCCCAAGGAAATCAAACCCCAGGAATTCCGCGTCGGTATGACCCCGAACGCGGCTGGCGAGGCTGTAGCCCGTGGTCACGAAGTCATCATCGAAACCGGTGCCGGGATGGGTTCGGGTTTTGATAACGACGCCTATGTCGCCGCAGGTGCTCGTATTGTCGACACCGCCGAAGAAGTGTTCGCCACCGCCGACATGATCGTCAAGGTCAAGGAACCGCAGGCGGGTGAGCGCAAGATGCTGCGCGAAGGCCAATTGCTGTTTACCTATCTGCATCTGGCACCCGATCCGGATCAAACCCACGATCTGCTGGAATCGGGTTGCACCGCAATTGCCTATGAGACTGTCACCGACGCAAATGGCGGCCTGCCCCTGTTGGCTCCGATGTCCGAAGTCGCTGGGCGTCTGGCGCCTCAAGTAGGTTCTTGGACTTTGCAGAAAGCCAATGGCGGTCGTGGCGTACTGATGGGCGGTGTTCCGGGTGTTGGCCCGGCCAAGGTGATCGTCATCGGCGGCGGTGTTGTTGGTACACATGCCGCGAAAATCGCGGCGGGAATGGGCGCGGATGTCACCGTGCTGGATCGCTCGCTGCCGCGTCTGCGCTATTTGGACGATGTGTTCGGCGGTACGTTCAAGAACCAATACTCGACTGCTGGTGCCACAGCTGAGCTGATTCAGGATGCCGATCTGGTGATCGGTGCGGTACTCATTCCGGGTGCAGCTGCTCCAAAGTTGATCTCGCGCGAACAGCTATCCACCATGAAGCCCGGTGCGGCATTGGTAGACGTTGCGATCGACCAGGGTGGTTGCTTCGAGACCTCGAAGGCAACAACGCACGCCGATCCAATCTATGAGGTGGATGGTGTCATGCACTACTGCGTCGCCAACATGCCGGGTGCCGTCGCACGCACCTCGACCATCGCATTGGGCAACGCGACGATGCCGTTTATGCTGTCGCTGGCGGACAAGGGCTGGAAACAGGCGTGTCAGGACGATCCGCACCTGCTGGCCGGTCTGAACGTCCACGCCGGACAACTGACCTATTATGCCGTTGGCAAAGCTTTGGGCATCGATGTGGTCGCTCCGGGTGTTGTGGTCAAATCATAAACGCTCCCGCCCTTGAAAGCGCTCTTTAGCGAGAGCGCTTTACAGCGTTGGGCCGGGCGCCGCGCCTTCGGCGCAGCGCGGTTGTGCCACAGCTCAGAACAAAAGCGCCGCGCATGATGCGCGGCGCTGAGCCCAACCGGAGGAGGGCATTTCCAATGCCCGCGCGACGGGCGGGAGACCCTAGCCTTCCTTGTGGATTTCCACAGAATGCGGATAGGGGATCGAAACACCCTTGGCATCAAACGCTTCTTTGATCGCTTTGGTAAGCTCGAATTTCACGTCCCAGTAATCAGCAGCCGCACACCATAGGCGCGCAGTCAGATCGACCGAGCTGTCACCCAGATTGGTCACACGCACCCAAGGTTCAGGGTCACCCATGATACGGTTATCAGCTTTGGCCACGTCCAGAATGATGCCCATTGCCTCGTCGGCGCTGTCGCCATAGTCGATCCCAAACACCAAATCCACGCGGCGCGTGTCATGCGCTGAATAGTTGGTGATCACCGAGCCCCAGGCCTGACCATTGGGCACGATGATCTGCACGTTGTCAGGCGTGACCAATTCCGTTGTGAAAAGGTTTAGGTCTTTCACCGTACCGGCCGTCCCGCCGATATCGACATATTGCCCCAGCTTATAAGGCCGGAACACCACCAACATCACACCCGCAGCAAGATCGCTGAGCGTCCCTTGCAAAGCCAAACCAATGGCCAATGATGCAGCACCCAAAATGGCAACGATGCTGGTCGCCTCGATCCCGAAAATGCCGAGCACTGCGACGAACACGATCGCCAGCAGAACCCATTTTACGAGGCTCGCTACAAAATTCCCCAAAGTCGGATCGATATGCGGCGTCGCGTTGATGCGCCGCCTCACCAGCCCACTGATGGCTCTGGCTACGATCCAACCCAATATCAGAACGATCAACGCCTTGATCGCGCTCATGATCAGCGGCGCAAATGCACCCACCTGTGTTACGACGTCTTCCACGCGCATCTCCTTTGCAACAATAGCAAACCCGCGCCTCTGGCGCGGGATCATTGAAAAGTCTGGGCTAATTTTGCCTCCAGGTCTAGGTGCGGGATTCCTGAGTTTTCCCCCTGCTGTTCCTCAGCAAACATCGACTGAACAATCATGCACAGTTGCGGGTCTTACAAATTCGTCTCAAGTTCCCAAATTGACTGCACCACTACGATCTCAGGAGCCCCTCATGCTGGACGAAATCCAATTCCCGATCACGACCAAATGGTCCCCGCAGTTTCCCGAGCGGATTCAGCTGTATTCGTTCCCCACACCGAACGGCGTTAAGGTTTCGATCGCGCTTGAGGAAATCGGCCTGCCGTATGAGGCGCACAAAGTTACCCTGGCAGATGCAGATGTCAAAAGCCCCGAGTTTCTTTCTCTGAACCCGAATAACAAGATTCCCGCGATCATTGATCCTAACGGACCCGACGGATCTCCGCTTGCTCTGTTCGAAAGCGGGGCGATCCTTCTGTATCTGGCTGAGAAAAGCGGCAAATTGCTCGGTGAGTCCGTGGCCGACAAGCATCGGGTCACCCAATGGGTCATGTTCCAGATGGGGGGTCTAGGGCCGATGTTCGGCCAGCTGGGATATTTCCACAAATTCGCAGGGGCCGATATTGAAGACCCCCGTCCGCGTGAGCGTTACGTGTCTGAGGCCAAAAGACTGCTCGGTGTTCTGGACAAGCAATTGGATGGCCAAGACTGGGTTGCTGGTGACTTTTCGATCGCAGATATCGCAATCGCTCCGTGGCTGCGGGGCCTGGACTTTTACGGTGTCAAGGATGTTGTGGCTTGGGACAGCTTTAGCAACGTGACTGAATATCTCGACAGATTCCTTGAGCGGCCCGCCGTGCAACGCGGACTGAACATCCCATCGCGGGACTAAGCGATGTTGAAGGTGCGGCGAGCCCCAAACACGCCGCACCCGTCCTGCATATCACCCGGGCAACGACCCGGTGAGCACGTACTTTAGAATCTCAACCACCTGAGAAGGTTCCTCAGCCACAGCAAGGGCTGCGGCGTCCACTTCTTTCAGTGCGTGCTGGTGGTCAGGCCCGTGCAGAACAATAATCGATTTACCCAGCGCCGCTGCATAGCCTGCGTCAAAGGCCGCATTCCACTGCTTGTATTTCTCGCCAAATCGTACAACCACAACATCTGCGTCTGATATCCCCTTGCGGGTCCGGATCGCGTTTACCATCGCGCCTTTATGGTCATGCCAGTACTTGTTCGGCTCAGACCCAAGTATCGCGACCCCGCAGTCATCCGATGCGCCATGTTCGGTGACCGGGCTGCTGAATGTCACATCCAACCCTTGCGCCCCGTCGATGATCTGTTCACGCCAGTCCGTGTGGATTTCTCCGGATAGATAGACCTTTAGGCCCATTGCACCCTCCGCTGTTGCTTCTGGTGCTACTTAAGCCTCAAACGGGCAAGTCCCAATCAGAAAGTGTGAGTTTCTGTAATTGTCTCAAATCTTGCGGGCAACGACAAATCGCCGGGCGTCGCGAGCGGGAAAACTATCTTGTTCGACCAGTTCGAACCCGGCCCACCGTATGGCGCTGTCCAGCTCATGCTCGGACATGAAACGCACGAAAGGGGCCTTTCCCAGCAACTGCATGACAGGCAGCGCAAGCCTTATGGCCTGAAACCGAAGGCTTGCACCATGTGCAGGGGGGCAAAATGTCTTTGAAATGAACAGACCGCCCGGCTTGAGCGACCTATGTATCTGTTTCAACCCTCCCTCTAGGTCCTCCAGCAGATGCAGCAAATTGAAGGCCATCGCGACATCGAATTTTCCAGAGGGCGGTGTATTCGCCTCGGCCCAGACGAATTTCACATTCGTGACGTCTTGCTCAGCGGCGTGTTTGCGCCCGACGTCCAACATGGCCTGCGACACATCGGTGGCGGTGATCGAGCCGGCGAATTTTGAAAGGCGCAAGGCGGTCATCCCGGTGCCGCAGCCAAGCTCGAGCACGTCATCTGATTTTTGCAGATATGAGGCGGTTCGTTCCAGCGTATGCTCGTACGAGGCCATATCCTTGATGGGTGAGCGGGCATATTTTTCTGCCACGCCATCCCAAAACTTTGCAGCGGTCGTCATAGGGTGTCTCCTTTGACTCACTAGGTAGCTATGCACAGATCGAATAGGAATTGCCGAATATTGCAGAACGCTTATACATATTTGCATGAACAATCTCAGTGACTTTGACTGGAACCACATCAGGGCGTTTCTCGCCACAGCCGAAACAGGCTCACTATCTGCAGCCGCGCGCCAATTGGGGCAGACGCAACCCACACTCAGCCGACAGATCGCTGCGCTTGAGGTAGATCTGGGATTGATGCTGTTCGAACGCATTGGTCGATCCTTGGAGATTACGCAAGCCGGAATGGAGTTGTTGGATCACACGCGCGAGATGGGCGAAGCCGCCAATCGTATTTCTCTGACCGCATCCGGGCAGGCGCAATCCATCGAAGGGCTGGTTCGCATCACCGCCAGTGACGTGATGGCCGCCTATATCCTGCCCAACTTGCTGCGAGATATTCGCGCCCAGGCCCCACGTTTGCACATAGATGTGATCGCATCGAACGACATTCGCGATTTGATGCGGCGTGAGGCAGATATCGCCATCCGACACGTGCGCCCGGACCAACCCGACCTCATCGCAAAGCTTGTGCAGGAGGCTACCGGGCATTTCTATGCCACCACAGAATATCTGAACCGCGTCGGGCGCCCCCGGAATACATTGGACCTTTCACAGCACGAGTTTATCAGTTTCGGCGATACCACCCAGATGATCGCCTATCTGAAACCCTTGAGTATTCACCTGTCTGATGAGAATTTCCGGCTGGGTTCACAAAACGGGCTTGTGGCATGGGAATACGCAAAACATGGCTTTGGGATCGCGCCAATGTCTCAGGTCGTCGGCGATGCAACGCCCGGGATGGAACGCGTTCTGCCGGAGATGGAGCCGATCACATTTCCCGTCTGGCTCACTACCCATCGTGAATTGCACACCAGTCGCCGCATTCGGCTGGTCTTTGATCTGTTGGCTGAATATCTGTCCAAATGAAAAACGCGCCCGAAGGCGCGTCGTTCAGATACAATCTGAGGGGCTCTACCCGCGCAAGGTGCCACCGGTTGCCTTGGTGACCTTAGCGATGATCTTTTCAGCCACGGCCTCGATATCTTTTTCCTTAAGTGTCTCGTCCGAAGGCTGCAGACGCACGGTGATGGCCAGTGATTTCTTGCCTTCGCCAAGGCTGCCGCCAATGAACTCGTCAAAGACGCGCACATCCTCGATCAACGCCTTGTCGGCACCCGCCGCCGCATTCACCAGCGTCAATGCCTCGACATCTGCATCGACCACAAAGGCAAAGTCCCGTTCAACAGCCTGCAGGTCACGCAGCTCCAAGGCGGAACGGGTTGCACCGGATTTGCGCGGCATCGGCACCTGATCCGGCCAGATGGTGAACGCCATTGCCGGACCCTTGATATCCATCGCCTGCAACACGCGCGGATGCAGTTCACCAAAGACACCCAGAACCTTTTTCGGACCCAGGCAAATCTTACCGTGCCGACCGGGATGCCACCAGGCATCGCCGCCACGAAGGATCTGAACCTTGGCGGGCGCACCAATGGCGGCAAGCACCGCCTCTGCGTCGGCTTTGGCATCAAACAGGTCAACGGGGCGGGAGGAACCATGCACGTCCTTGGGACCGTTGCGGCCCACCAACAGACCGGTGATCTGCGTCTGCTGATCCCCGGGCTCGCCATCATGGAACACGGGCCCGACTTCGAACAAAGCCAGATCGGCATAGCCCCGAGCCTGATTGCGTGCCGCCGCTTGTAGCAGACCGGGCAACAGATCGGGGCGCATATGGCTCATCTCGGACGAGATCGGGTTTTCCAGCATCGTTGCCGCGTCACCGCCCCCAAACAAGGCTGCCGAGGCCTGATCGATGAAGGTATAAGACACACATTCATTATACCCCAGCGCAGCGCAGGTCCGGCGCGCCATCGACTGGCGGCGCTGCGTGGGTGTCATAACCGGCTTGGGAATCCCCGCCGTGGTGCGTGGCAGAGGAATACCCTGCAGCTTGGTCAGAGATGCGATACGCGCGACCTCTTCCACTAGATCGGCCTCACCCATGATATCCGGACGCCAGCTGGGCACATGCGCCATCTCGCCGTCCAAGCGGAAGCCCAAACGAGTCAGCGTCTGCCGCTGCTCGCTTTCCGGGATCTCCATCCCGACCAGAGACTGCACCCGCGCTGCGTCCAGCTTGTAGGCCCGCGCATGGTTCGGCGCTTTGCCCGCCTCGACAACATTCGAAGCTTCACCGCCGCAGATATCCAAAATCATCTGCGTTGCATGCTCTAACCCTTCGCGCGTGTATTCGGGGTCAACCCCACGTTCGAACCGATACCGCGCGTCCGAGTTGATCTTCAGTGCACGGCCCGTCAGGGCGATCTGCACATGATCCCAGAACGCACTTTCCAGAAAGACGTTCACTGTCTCCTCAGTACAGCCGGTTTCTTCGCCACCCATGATACCAGCAATCGATTCCGGACCTTTGTCGTCCGAAATCACCATCATGCCGGGCTGCAGAGTGTATTCCTTCTCATCCAGCGCCACCAGTTTCTCTCCACCCTCAGCGCGGTGCACCCGCAAATTGCCCTGCACCTTGTCCGCATCAAACACGTGCAGCGGGCGATTGTGGTCGAAGGTCATGTAGTTGGTGATATCGACCAAAGCCGAGATCGGACGCAGGCCAATCGCCTTCAGCTGATCCTGCAACCATTGAGGGCTGGGGCCATTCTTCACGCCCTTGATCAGACGCCCAGTGAAATGTGGTGCGCCATCCAGCGTATCCTCGTCAATCGACACTTTGATCGGGCTTTCAAAGTCCCCCGGCACGGGGACATAGTCACGCACCTTCAGCGTGCCCAATCCACGGGCTGCCAGATCGCGCGCAATACCCGCAACACCCAGCGCATCGGGGCGGTTCGGCGTGATCGCGATCTCGATCATCGGGTCAATCTTGGACGGATCATTCTCGGCCAGCCAGTCGACGAATGTGTCACCCACCTCGCCCGAGGGCAGCTCGATAATGCCATCATGCTCGTCCGATAGCTCAAGCTCGCGCTCAGAAGCCATCATGCCAAAGCTTTCGACGCCGCGAATCTTGCCGACGCTGATCGTGATATCAAGACCCGGGATATACATGCCCGGTTTGCAGACCACGACGGTGATTCCTTCGCGCGCATTGGGTGCACCACAGATGATCTGTAGATCACCCTCATCCGTTTCCACCGTACATACGCGCAGCTTATCCGCGTCGGGATGCTTTTCCGCGTGTTTCACATGGCCTAGCGTAAAGCCTGCCAGCCGATCCGCCGGGTTCACGATCTCTTCGACCTCGAGCCCGAGATCGGTCAGCGCTTCTGCGATCTCATCGACCGAAGCGTCAGTGTCGAGGTGGTCTTTCAGCCAGGAAAGTGTGAATTTCATCGGTCGGGTTCCGCCAGTAGATCTCGGGTCAGACCGCACTTACCGGATTATCCGCACATGGGAAAGAGGGCGCGCCTACTCTTCGAGGACTGTGTTGGTCACAGTGTCCGATCCGATGAACACTGCCAGAATACGCGCGATCCCGTCGCCGCTGTTTTCACCGGCATGGGGCGAGTTCAGTGCCTCGGCCACCGCATCGCCGGCCTTGAACACCTTGATCCCCGCAGGGCCGTAATCCACGGTGATTTCCCCTTCGAGGATATAGCCCACCAGTGGCGCCTCATGCCGATGGGTGCCGGTTTTCTGACCCGGCTCAAGGGTGACGATGGCCATGGTGATCTCGGGTGTGCCGTCGGGATAGACCAGAGGTTCGCCTGCCACCGTGGTGCTTGTCTGCAATAGCAATTCAAGCGGCGGATAGGCCTCATGGGCCAGCACCGGAAGCGATGTGAGCACGAACATGAGAGGCAGAAATAAACGCATGAAATGGCTCCTATTCAGCAAGACTACGGATATGTTGGTGCCCGGCCTAGCAGTTCGTCCAATTGCCGTCCAATCCAGCCATGCGGGATGAAATGCCCGCCGGGATGGATATCCAACACCACTTGGCCTTGCGCACAATCCGTCCATTCCACACGGCTGAGGGTCAGGAACGGCTCAACACTCCAATCCCCGCGCGGGGTCGCGCCGTTGCAGCGGAATTTCTCGCGCCACAGCGCCACCGGATAGGTGGTGTCTCCGCCCGGTCCAAAGGGATAATCCATCACCGTGTCGTCCAACCCATGCACATGGCGCGCCTCGGTTGGGGCTTCGGGGCAGTCCTCGGTCTGGCGAATGCTGCCTGCCACGGCCAGCAAGGCGGCCACGTCGTTGCCCGACTGGCACACATAGCGCCACGCCATCGCGCCGCCAAAGGAATAGCCCGAAACATAGATGCGGTCAGTATCAATCGGATAGCGTTTGGCGACATCCTCCAACACGGCATCCGCGAATGGCACATCCTCGGTACCCGAGCGCCAGAAATCCCAACTCTTGCCGCGCCCGTTCGGGGCCACCAACAGCACACCCCGCAGCTTGGTCGCGCCCGCGATGCGCTGATGGTTTACCACCACGGTTCCCTGCCGCGCCCATCCGTGGAAATGCAGCAGCACCGGCAGAGGCGTCTCACCATCCCAACCCTCAGGCTCCAGCACATGATACGAGCGGTCGCCGACCTCACAGGCGGTATCGCCGTGGCAATCAGTGTTCCACGGCCCCATGGCCAATGCCGGGGTTGCGGTTAGCAGAAGAAGAAGCAGTCGATAAATCATGCGCCCGACCCTAACGAGACTTTCCCCGCTGTCACATAACATATCGGTGTAAACCAAACGCAGCCCGCATGTAGGCCGGGCTTCAGCCTGGCACGCACAACATGGTGGGCTAAAGCCCACCCTACATCAAATTATATTCGCTAACCGCGCTACTGCGCTCAGAAACCCTTGGTTCCATTTATCTTGTGCCAATAGGTTACTAGTTCAACCCAAACAGGCGGCACAATAAGACTCAACGAAAAGGTTAGTATCGCAGCGCCGAGAAAATAAGTGGCGTAGGTGTGTAGACGCTCGACCTGCCAGATGAACCCAGTGAT
This sequence comes from Ruegeria sp. CE9, assembly GCF_056537425.1. NCBI lineage: Bacteria > Pseudomonadati > Pseudomonadota > Alphaproteobacteria > Rhodobacterales > Roseobacteraceae > Ruegeria > Ruegeria sp. CE9. The sequence continues at coordinate 204,788 of NZ_JBQFRO010000002.1, forward strand.
TTTTTTCTCCCACTGGCTCAACTCGAGTTTTTCAAATCGCCTATTAACCGTCACATCCATGTGCTTCATCGATAGCAAGTAGAGCCAGATCGCAACCAAAAGTGTAGAAAGACCAACCAACAGGCCGGGTGCAAAAAGATCACTGTTTTTGAGCATCCCCAATCCAGTGATCTTTTCAGCCAAACCAACCACGCTTGCAGCCCCGAGGAGTCCAGACGCTACCGTCAGACCTCTTTGTGATCTAGCTTGTAAGTTTCCTAATATCTGTAACGAGCGGTCAACTCGGTTTACTTCCCAAGTACATTTGCTCTCGGCAGAACATAGTGGGCAATTTGTCGTATAACCATCAGAGCTATCGCAAAACGACCCATGCTCCCGGCACAAGTATCTTCCGCGATTGACGCTCAGAAAGTGATAGATCACCGCGACAAACCACCATGCAGGTTCGGCATATCCAGCGCTGCAAACCCATAGTGCCGCAGCCAACGCAGGTCAGAATCAAAGAACGCCCGCAAATCCGGAATCCCGTATTTCAGCATCGCCAAACGGTCGATCCCGATCCCGAAGGCAAAGCCCTGATAGACCTCAGGATCAATGCCACCAGCGGCGATGACCTTGGGGTGGACCATGCCCGAGCCCAGAATCTCCATCCAGTCGTCGCCCTCGCCGATCTTCAGCTGACCGTTATCCCAGGAACAGCGGATATCGACCTCGGCCGACGGTTCGGTGAAGGGGAAATGCGAGGCGCGGAAGCGCAGTTCGACGTCGTCGACTTCGAAGAACGCCTTTACGAACTCTTCCAGAACCCATTTCAGGTTCGCCATCGAGATGTCTTTGTCGATGGCAAGCCCTTCGACCTGATGGAACATCGGCGTGTGGGTCTGGTCGTAGTCGGCGCGATACACACCGCCCGGACAGATCACGCGGATCGGTGCACCTTGCTGCTCCATCGAGCGGATCTGCACCGGCGAAGTATGGGTGCGCAACACATGCGGCGGGCGATTATCGCCCTCGGCGCGGTGCATGTAGAACGTGTCCATCTCGGCCCGCGCAGGATGGTGCCCGGGAATGTTCAGCGCGTCGAAGTTGTACCAGTCATCTTCAATGCGCGGCCCTTCGGCCACCGAGAATCCCAGTTCGGCAAAAATCGCTGTCAATTCCTCGGTCGCCTGGCTGACCGGGTGGATCGAGCCCTGACGGCGTGCGCGGGTCGGCAGAGTGACGTCCAGCCATTCGGTGCGCAGACGCTCATCCAGCGCGGCATCGGCCAGCGCGGCCTTTTTCGCAGAAAGCGCCGAGTTGATCTCATCCTTCAGAGCGTTCAACGCGGGGCCTGCGACCTGACGCTCTTCGGGGGTCATCTTGCCGAGCTCGCGCATTTTCAGCGCGACCTCGCCTTTTTTGCCCACAGCAGCGACGCGGATCGCCTCAAGCGCGTTTTCATCGCCTGCTTCGGCGATTTGGCCCAGATATTTTGCCTTAAGATCGTCCATGACGCCCTCTGAATTTGGTCGCCAACCTGCTATCGGCCCCGCCCCGTGAATGCAAGCGGGACGGAGGGGATCAATAGCTGTATTCGGGGAAAATCCGGGTCAGGTCGCCATTCCAGTCGCCATTGTAGTGATCCAGCAACTCATCTGCTGGTACCTTGCCCGTATCGATGCTGTCCTTGAGCGCGTTCAGGAAATGCGTCTCGTCCTGCACCAGTCCACCTGCGCCGGGGCACGCGCGTGCCTTCAGGCCAGCTTCGGATATCGAGACCACTTCACGCGCCAGATCATGCATATTGATGTTGCCAACCTGCGCTTGCAGACCATCCTTGGCAGCCTCAACCCGAAGGGCTTCGCGCGTCTCAGCATCCCAACCTTTGACCAGATCCCAAGCGGCATCTAGCGCGCCCTGATCATAGGTCAGACCGACCCAAAATGCCGGCAGCGCACACAGGCGACGCCATGGGCCACCATCGGCGCCGCGCATCTCCATGAATTTTTTGATCCGCGCCTCGGGGAAGGCCGTGGTCAGGTGGTCAGCCCAGTCTGAAAGCGTTGGTGTCTCACCCGGCAGCGCGGGCAGCTTGCCCTGCAGGAAGTCGCGGAACGACATGCCCAGCGCGTTGATATATTCACCGTTGCGATAGACAAAATACATCGGCACATCGAGCGCGTATTGCACATAGCGCTCAAACCCGAAGCCCTCTTCGAACACAAAGGGCAGCATGCCCGTCCGTGCATCGTCGAGATGCCGCCAGATATAGCTGCGCCAACTTTTCTGGCCGTTCACCTTGCCCTCGAAGAATGGGGAATTTGCGAACAGCGCTGTCGCCACCGGCTGAAGGGCCAGTGCAACGCGCAGTTTCTGCACCATGTCCGCCTCAGACCCAAAGTCGATATTGACTTGAACGGTACAGGTACGCCGCATCATGGCGCGACCCATGGTGCCGACTTCTTCCATATAGTCGTTCATCAGTCGGTAGCGGCCCTTGGGCATCAACGGCATCTCATCATGGGTCCAGATCGGAGCCGCGCCCAGACCGATAAAGCCTACGCCGATCTCGTCAGCGATGTCTTTTACCTCGCGCAGATGGATGTTCACTTCGTCGCAGGTCTCGTGGATCGTCTCCAGCGGAGCACCCGACAGCTCCAATGCGCCGCCCGGCTCCAGGCTGACATTCGCACCATCCTTCTGAAGCCCAATCAGATGCCCGGCTTCGCGTACTTCCGCCCAACCGTGGCGGTCGCGCAAACCTTCCAATACGGCCACGATGGACCGTTTGCCCTCAAACGGCAGCGGCTTCAGCGTGTCTTTGCAATAACCGAACTTTTCATGCTCGGTACCGATGCGCCAATCATCCTTGGGCTTGCAGCCCGATTCCAGATATTCGGCCAATTGCTCGTGGCGTTCGATCGGTCCGCCGCCGGACTGGGGGATGGACATGTGACCCGTGCTCCGATCCTGATGTGTCTGTCTTCGGCTCAGTCCTGAGCGCAAACCGCGCGAGTGTCAATGCAGCCTAAGGTGGGCTGGTCGTGATGGCGTGCGTTCCCAGATCACCACCGGATGCGTCGCTCGACCGTTGAGTTCCGACAGCATTTGCTCGGTTTTCAGCCCCGGAAGCGCTGAGAAGACATCAAACAGCGACTCGGCCCCTTCAGCGTTCACCGGAATGTGAAGTGTCGGCTGCCCCGGCTGGTCCAGAACCCAAAGCGCGGGGCGCGAGGTCGGGTCCAACGCCAACCGCTCAATCTCACGCGCAGCGACCATCCCCCCGTCAAGCGGGCCCAGATAGGTGATCTGGCCTTCATCGATGGTCACAACACCGGGACCGCCTGCACTATTGCGAAAGCGCGCGCGCTGTAATCCGATCACGGCCAGAGCGACCGAGATCGCAATCAACAGCCATCCCAACCACGCAAGCAATCCACCGGGGCCGCTGATCCAACTGAGGCCGAGGATCAGAACAAACCCTGCAACCAGCACTTCGCGCCAGCGCCACAGGGCCAGCTTGGCTTCGGGTCGGATGAAACTCATGCCACGTCCTCCGGGTGTTTGAACAGGATTAGCGAGTAATGGCCCGCAGGCTGGAACCCAATCGATATATAGGCACGCGCTGCGGCATCGGAAGCTGCAAAGAGAACAGCGCGAGACACCCCGGCATTACGTGCCTCGACCAGATGCAGCGCAACGGCGAGACGCGCAAAGCCCCTTCGACGCAATTCGGGTGGCGTATAGACACCGCCGATCTGTACGATCTCGGGCAAGCTGGCGTTGAACCCGGTCATGGCGACGGGGTCACCGTCAATCAGCAAAACGCGATGTGAGTTGCGCTCAATATATGATTGAATGTCTTTGCTGGACTGTTTTCTCGCCCGTGCTGCATCAAAATCCATGGCTTCAATCAGGTAGCTTTCCCGCCACCTTTCAGTAACCGCACGTTTGGCATCAGTGAGGGGAATGAGCTCAGCACCATCTGGATCTGGCACTTGGAGCTGATCCAGCGCCAAGAAAAACCCCGGCTCATCGCTATTGAGAGTCGCCGGTCGATCCTGCCACCCCGCAAGCTGCATAATCCGTCGCGCCTGCGTGGCCTCGGCGGCGATACCAAACAGAGCCCTGCCTCGAGTGAGCGAGATCGCGTTGATGAGCTCAGCGTCAGTGCATTCAGGACATTGCGGCAACAGCATGCCTTCGTTTGTGATCGCGAAGACATCACGAGGACCATCACCCAGAACCCAGACATTCAACGCGCGTGGATCAACGCTGTGCAGGCCGTGATCGCGCAAGTTGGCCAAAGGAAACATGGATGTCTGGATGTGCCGGGAAAAAAACGTGTCGATCTCGGGCAGGTCTGCCTCCTGCGCTGGTCGCCACGTCACACCCAATCCCCCAACGCCTGCTGCCACATTGTCATCGCTGCAACGGCTGCAGTATCGGCGCGCAGGATACGTGGGCCAAGGCTGACCACATGAGCGAATGGCAACTCCGCCAATCGCCTACGCTCACGCTCTGAAAACCCGCCTTCAGGACCAATCAGGATGGCCCAGGGTTTTCCTTTCTCAGTCTCTGCCAAGCGCAGGGCTGAGCCAACTTCGGCCTCGTCACAAAACATCAATTGGCGGTTTTCGGACCAATCACCAAGGATGTGTTCCAGACGCTGCAGGTCGGTGACCTCAGGCACATATGTTCCACCACACTGCTCGGCCGCTTCCACAGCATGGGCCTGCAGGCGGTCCCGTCGGATGCGTTCAGAATTGGTGAATTCGGTTTGGACCGGGATGATCCGCGCAGCACCCATTTCGGCTGCCTTTTCAACGATAAAGTCAGTACGTGCCTTCTTGATCGGCGCAAAGAGCAGCCACAGGTCAGGCGGTAATTGCAGCGGCTTTGTCTGATCAACACAGGAAAGCGCGCCACCGCGCTTGCCCGCTTCGACGACCTCAGCCCGCCACTCGCCATCCTGACCGTTGAACAAGGCAACTTGACCTCCAATCGACAGCCGCATGACGCCGAACAGGTAATGTGCCTGCTCGCGCGTCAAAGGAACCGATTGCCCCGGACCCAAAGGGTGCTCTACATAAAGTCTGATCTTCGCAGTCATGAGACCCTACATATGCAAGGCAATGCCCCAACACCAGACGGTCAAGTCGCTGACGCAGTATCCGGCAACTGGGTCGATACTCACGCACCTGCATTTGCTCGCCCTTATCTGCGACTCAGCCGGGCTGATCGGCCCATCGGCACTTGGCTGCTACTGATCCCCTGTTGGTGGGGGCTGGCGCTGGCGATCCTGAGCGATGGCCAACCTCGGTGGGAAGACCTCTGGATCGCCATCGGCTGCGCCATTGGGGCTTTTCTGATGCGCGGCGCGGGCTGTACGTGGAATGACATCACGGATCGGGAGTTTGACGGGAAGGTCGAGCGCACCCGCTCGCGCCCTATCCCATCGGGTCAGGTCAGTGTGCGTCAGGCCGTGTTCTGGATGGTGTTGCAGTGTCTGCTGGCCCTGGCAATCTTGCTGACCTTCAATAGGGCGGCGATTGCGATGGGAGTGCTCTCACTGCTACCAGTCACCATCTATCCCTTTGCGAAACGCTTTACATGGTGGCCACAGGTTTTCCTGGGGCTGGCTTTCAACTGGGGGGCGCTGCTGGCCTGGGCGGCCCATACCGGCGCGGTCGGTTGGCCCGCGATCCTGCTCTACCTGTCAGGAATCGCCTGGACGCTATTCTATGACACGATCTATGCCCATCAAGATGCCGAGGATGACGAACTGATCGGCATCAAGTCCACTGCCCGGCTGTTTGGCAACGACACCGCGCGCTGGCTTAAATACTTTCTGATTGGAACCGTCAGCCTGATGGGACTTGCGATTGTCGATGCGGCTTTGCCTGAGGCTTCGGTGCTCGCTTTGGTGGTGGCCCTGGGTGGACCTTGGGCGATGGGGTGGCATCTAGCCTGGCAATTGCGAGGTTTGGATACGGAAGACAACGCCAAATTGTTGCAACTGTTTCGGGCCAATCGCGACACCGGCTTGATTCCGCTGATCTTCCTCTGCGTCGCCCTTTTCCTCTGATTGCACCTCTGGTTCGGGCTCTGTATGAGTCCGGAACCAACCGCCCGAGGAGTTTCGATCCAACCCATGCGTCTGCCCTACGCCCTTGCCGTTGCGTTGATCTTCGCGGTGACTGCCCTGCTGTCATTGGTGGCCGCCGGCTTTGCTGTTAGCAAAATCGAAGACGCATCGGAGTTTGCCGTACGCCGGGCGTTGAACCTGCAGGGGCATGACTGGGCCGAAGTGCAATCCGATGGCCTTCGTGTCGTGTTGACGGGGACCGCGCCTGATGAGGCCACCCGATTCAACGCCCTGACCGCTGCCGGAACCGAGGTCGAAACCTCACGCGTGATCGATGAAATGGAAGTCGCACCCACCGCTGACCTAACGCCGCCGCGTTTCTCGGCCGAAATCCTGCGCAATGACAGCGGAATTTCGATCATAGGGCTGGTGCCTGCCGAGTTGGATCGCGATGATCTGATCGAACATCTTCAGCGCCTCGATCCAAGTGCTCGGGTTTCGGACCTGATGGAAAGCGCTGATTATCCCAAGCCAGATGGCTGGGATCAGGCCATCGACTATGCGATTGATGCGCTCTCGGATTTGCCACGTGCCAAGATTTCTGCCAGCCCCGGGCTTGTACGCGTCACCGCCATCGCGGACAGCCAACAGGAAAAAGAGCGGCTTGAGCAGAACCTGAACCGCGCCGCGCCGCCGGGTCTGCGCATAGGCCTTTCGATCTCGGCGCCCCGCCCAGTGATTACGCCCTTTACGCTGCGATACCTGATCGATGAGGTTGGCGGGCAATTTGATGCGTGTTCAGCGCAGGACGAAGATGCGCGAGATATCATTGTTGGAACAGCACAAGAGGCAGGGCTGACGGGCCCCTATTCTTGTAAAATCGGATTGGGCGTGCCTTCCCCGCGTTGGGCCAATGCGGCACAGTTAAGCATCCGGGCCTTGGCTGAACTCGGCAAAGGATCGATCACGCTGTCGGATGCAGATATCACACTCGTCGCAGCACAAGACACCAACCCGTTGGAGTTCGACCGCATTGTGGGAGAGCTCGAAAACGCGCTGCCTGAGGTCTTTGTCCTGCATGCGGTCTTGCCTGAGCCCGAACCGGACGACCCATCAGGGCCTGTTGAGTTCGTGGCAACGCGCAGCCCCGAGGGGCTGGTGCAATTGCGGGGCCGTGTAGGTGACGAAACTCTGCGCGAAATGACCGACAGCTTTGCCCGCGCTGCTTTCGGATCTTTGCAAGTTCACACCGCAACCCGGATCGCGCCGGACCTGCCCGCAGATTGGCCAGTGCGTGTACTCGCTGGGCTGGAGGCTTTGTCAGAGCTACACAACGGTGCGCTGACCGTGACGCCGGACAATGTCGCCTTGTCTGGTATCAGCCATGATCCCGACGCCAAGGCACGGATCGCCGGCATGTTGTCGGATAAGTTGGGTGAGGCGCAGGAATACGCCCTGTCGATCACCTATCAGGAGCCCCCTGCACCCGCAGATGCGCCTCCTGATCCTGAGGTCTGCGAAGAACAGCTCGCAGAGGTTCAGGCCGCCAGCAAAATCGCATTCGAACCGGGCTCAGCCACCGTCGCCGCAGAATCTCGCGATGCCCTGAACCAGATTGCTGACATCCTGCGCGAATGCGGTCCGATCCGGTTGGAAATTCAGGGCCATACCGACAGCCAAGGCCGTGAGGAAATGAACGAGCAGCTCAGCCAGGCGCGGGCGCAATCGATCCTGAATGAATTGCGCGGGCGGCGTGTGCCTACGTCCAGCTTTTCAGCGGTCGGCTATGGTGAGACCCAGCCCATCGCCGACAATGAGACCGAAGAAGGCCGCGAAGAAAACCGTCGCATTGAGTTCCGCTTGATCCGGCCTGAGCCGGTCGCAAATTCCGAAACCGGACTTGAGGCGATGGAAACCGAGACCGAAACACCTGAAACCGACGCACCGGATGCGGGCGCAGAGGACCAGTAAGTTGAACAGAACAGAATTCATCATCGCCACCGCCATAATCCTGTTCGCCGCTTTCTGTATGGGATGGTTCGCCAATTGGTTGGCCCATCGCCTGTCACGTGTCCGTCAAAGCGACGTGGCCGATCTGGATCGCATGAGCCAGGAGTTGCACGAGGCAGAGGAAACCCGCGATCAGGCGATCACTTACCTGCAACAGCGTGAGGCGGAACTGACCAATCAGTTGACGCAGACTGAGGCAGAGTTGAACGCAGCAATGGAAGGATTGCGCGCCGCGCGGCAGGAAGCCGAAGAGATGCGTGGGCGGATCAACAACGCAGACTGACTTACCAGCGCGTCAACGCATCCTCATCCTCATCCTTCGCGGTGACCCATTCAGCTCCGGATGTGGTGATTTCTTTCTTCCAGAACGGCGCGCGGGATTTGAGGTAATCCATCAGATACTCCGCCGCTTCAAACGCATCCTTGCGATGCGGTGCGGCGGTGGCAACCATCATGATCCGGTCCCCCGGAGCAAGCCGTCCGTGGCGATGGATCACCAGCACATCACCCAGTGACCAACGTGTGAGCGCCTCTTCTGCGATCTTTGTCAGGGCACGTTCGGTCATGCCCGGATAATGCTCGATCTCCATCACATCCAGATCGCCAGTGGCCAGATCGCGCACAACGCCCGTAAAGGTCACGATGGCCCCATTGGCGTCGTTTCCGGCGGCAAATGCGTTCGCCTCGGCCCCTAGATCGAACGGAGCCTCTTGCACGACGATACGCACTTTATCCACCCGTCATGGGTGGGAAAAAGGCGACCTCGCGCACTCCGGATAGCGAAGCATCAAAATCCGAAAGCTCCTGATCAAGCGCCACGCGAAGGGCCGACAGATCAGCAAATGCTGCGGCATAGCGATCTTCGCGCGCGCTGAGTTCAGCGACCAGGTCGTTAACCGTGGCAGCCTCGGTCTCGACTTTCTCTTTCGGCAGGCCGATGCGTTCACGCACCCAGGCGAAATACAGCACGTCCATTGCTTAGCTCTCCTTCAGGTGGGGCATGGCTTTACGTAGGTAGTCATAGCCAGTGATCAATGTCAGCGTTGCGGCAATCCACAGCAACCACAGACCAATGCGACCAGACCAGAACATGCCTTCAAGATGCCATCCTATGTGGCCCACATCTTCCACCTGCCCGGTCAGGACCTGATCTATGGTAGCCGCATCCATGCCGAACGTGGCCATTACAAAGTGATGTTCGAATATGCCCTGCGAGAACAGGATGGCGATGGCAACCATTTGCGCCGTCGTTTTCCACTTGGCCAGCTTCGTGACTTTCAGTGTTCCAGCCACATCACCCAAGTATTCCCGCAGACCTGAAACAAACACTTCGCGAAACAGAATGACCGTTGCGGGCAGTACCAGCCATGGCGTCCAGTGTTCGGTTGAGTACCCCACCAGGATCATCAACGCGATCACAACCATCGCCTTGTCGGCGATCGGATCCAGCATGGCTCCGATCTTGGTTTCCTGCTTCCAGGCGCGTGCGAGATAGCCGTCAAACCAATCAGTGATGGCCGCAGTCAGGAACAGGATCAGCGCAAACCAATCCGCATAGGGGCGCGTGAAATACAGAAACATCACGGCAAGACCGGGGGCCGCCACAAGGCGCAGAACGGTCAGAATATTGGGCAGGTTCCATTTCATGGCTTGGACCCTACATCGCCGGTTCAAGACAGAAAAGACAAGGCCGCAAAAAACTAACCACGCACAAGCGTTTGGCCCGCAGCACGTCACAGAGTCGCAACAGTTGCGAGGCGATCAGATACATCTTGGCATCGTGCGGCTTTGGGGCCAGATTGGCGATCGGCCCGGCCTGAAAGTACCAGAACCCAACATGACACCGAATATTCAAACTGATCCCCGATCAAATCTGATCGGCAGCGCCTGGATGATTGCCGCCATGGCTTTGTTCGCAATTGAAGACGCGCTGCTGAAGGGCGCGTCGGCAGATCTACCAATCTGGCAAGTATTAGTTCTATTCGGCGCAGGTGGGTCGGTGATTTTCGCCTGCGCGGCAACCTTACGCGGTGGGCGCTTGTTTCATCCCGACGTTTTGTCTGGACCCATGAAAATCCGCGTGTTTTTTGAAATCCTCGGCCGGATGTTCTATTTACTGGCAATCGCTCTGACACCACTATCCTCAGCAACGGTAATTTTGCAGGCAACGCCACTGGTCGTGGTCGCTGGTGCAGCGCTGTTTTTTGGAGAGACCGTGGGCTGGCGACGCTGGAGCGCTATCGCAATTGGCTTGGTCGGTGTGATCGTCATCATCAGGCCAACGGGCGATAGCTTTACGATGCTGTCATTGCTGGCTGTGTTGGGGATGCTGGGGTTTGCAGGTCGCGATTTGGCCAGCCGCGCCGCACCAGCCACTTTGGGAGCTGACGTGCTGGGCTTCTATGGGTTCCTCTCGGTCGTTGTGGCGGGGATCGCCTATCGCTTTTGGGAAGGCACACCGATGGAGGCTTTGACCGGCCAAACAGGGATCTACATTGCTGCGGCAGTGGTAATCGGGACGATTGCCTACGCGTCACTCATGAAAGCGATGCGTACAGGCGAAGTGTCTGCAGTAACGCCATTCCGCTATTCCCGACTTTTGTTCGGGATCGGGCTGGGTGTTTTCCTGTTCCAAGAGAGATTGGATCAAACCATGTGGATCGGCTGCGCGCTGATTGTGGCCTCGGGGCTTTATATTCTCTGGCGTGGTCGAAAAGCCTAACCCTTATCGTGGAAGAAATCATAGACCTTCTGCGCCAGCCCGGCAGAGATTCCATCGACCGCTTTCAAGTCCGCCAAGTTGGCGCGGCTTACGGCTTTGGCACTGCCGAAATGGGCCAATAAGGCCCGCTTTCGCGCGGCACCAACGCCTGGGATTTCATCCAAGGGCGTCGCACCCACAGCTTTGGCCCGCTTGGCGCGGTGCGTGCCGATGGCAAAGCGGTGTGCTTCGTCCCTTAGGCGCTGGATGAAATACAAAACAGGATCGTTACGTTTCAAGGCAAAGGGGCGCTGACCGGTACGGTGGAACTCTTCCTTGCCGTGGTCGCGGTCGACGCCTTTGGCAACGCCGATCATCGGGATATCTTCGACGCCGTGGGCCTGCATAATCTCCTGCACAGCACTCACCTGCCCGGCGCCGCCATCGATCAACAGTAGATCAGGCCACAGACCCTTGTCGCGATCCGGATCTTCTTTTTGCAGACGGGTAAACCGGCGGGTCAAAACCTCTTTCATCATCCCAAAGTCATCGCCCGGTGTCAGATCGTCACCTCGGATGTTGAATTTGCGATAGGCGTTTTTCATGAAGCCTTCAGGGCCCGCGACGATCATGCCGCCAACCGCGTTGGTGCCTTGTATGTGAGAGTTGTCATAGACCTCGATCCGGGCCGGCGGGCCGTCCAGATCGAACGCCTCCGCCACGCCTCGCAGCAGCTTGGCCTGAGTAGCGCTTTCCGACATGCGGCGCGCCAAAGACTCTCGTGCATTGCGCAGCGCACCTGCGATCAGTTCCTGCTTTTCGCCACGCTGGGGCACTAGGATTTCCACCTTGCGCCCTGCCTTTTCCGAAAGCGCCTCTTGCATCAGATCAGCGTTCTCGATGGCATCGGACAGGATCAACTGCCGTGGGGGTTCCTTGTTGTCATAGAACTGTCCAAGGAACGCCTCCATCACCTCAGCTGGCGATACGTCCGCGCCGACGCGCGGATAAAAGTCCTTGTTCCCCCAGTTCTGATTGGCGCGGATAAAGAACACCTGAACACAAGCCTGCCCGCTATCCATATAGAGGCCGATGACATCAGCCTCAGTCACACCGCGCGGGTTGATGCCTTGGCTGGTCTGCACTTGAGTCAGCGCCCGGATGCGGTCGCGCAGACCAGCAGCGCGCTCGAATTCCATCGCTTCGGAGGCTGCCATCATCTGGTCGGCCAAATCTTCCTGCACCTTGGTGGATCGGCCAGATAGGAACCGTTCAGCATCTTTGACGCTTTCGCAGTACTCAGCCTCGGAGATTAAGCCAACACATGGCCCAGAACAGCGCTTGATCTGGTAGAGCAAGCAAGGCCGGGTTCGACTGTCGAACATGGAATCCGAGCAATTCCGTAGCAGGAATGCTTTCTGCAACTGGTTCAACGTCCGGTTCACGGCACCCGCGCTGGCGAATGGTCCGAAATAGGCGCCCTTTTCCTTCTTGGCACCACGATGTTTCTTGATCTGCGGAAATGCATGATCCTTGGCAACCAAAATGTTCGGAAAGCTCTTATCGTCACGCAGCAGGACGTTGTATTTCGGTTTGAGCTGCTTGATCAGGTTTTGTTCAAGCAACAACGCTTCGGTCTCGGTCCGCGTAGTCAGGAACATCATCGAGGCGGTCGCCGCGATCATCTTCTCAATCCGTCCCGAATGCCCGGGCCGCGTATAGTTCGACACCCGCACCTTCAGGTTCCGCGCCTTACCCACATACAGAACACGGCTATCCGAATCCAGCATTCGGTAAACACCTGGCGAGCTGTCCAGCGTTTTCACATAGCGCTGGATACAGGCATAGCCGGTGGCTTGGTTCGACGAATCGGGATCGGTGGTGGCGGTCATGTGTCAGAGATATGATTCTCTGACCATGGCTGCAATCTTGCGCGTTTCAGATCAAGAGAAAACAAATCCACGACTTCTGTGGATAACTGTGCAGATAACTTTTGGGGCATCGCGATTTTCCCTTGAATCCTTGCCTATTCGTTGATCTGCACAAAAAATAGGCAGTATTTTATACTGTTGTTTTTAAACGTTATTTTTTCTAACGCGAGACAAGTGTATGAAAATTAAGACATTTTTGTAACGCTAACATAACGGGAACGAGAGCGGTGCAAAACTTGCGGCGGATATACCTATTCTACGCCCAGAACATCCGGGGTCTGCCAGCCCAGATGCTGCCCACCATCCACGCACAGAAGCTGGCCGGTAACAGCATGCGCATCCAGAAAATACCCCAGTGCAGCAGTGATATCTGACGGGTTGGATCCGCGTTCCAGAATTGTGTTCTGACGCTGGGCGCTAAAGTGCTTCTCGCTCTGGCGATGACCCTGCAAGGTCGGCCCCGGACCAATTGCATTCACGCGGATTGCAGGCGTAAGAGCCTGTGCAGCGGTCCGGGTCAGAGCCCACAGGCCCATTTTGGCGATCGTATAAGACATGAATTCGGGCGTAAGCTTACGTACCCGCATATCGACCATGTTAACGATCAGGCCAACAGCCCGGGGTTCACCCTGATCATCAAGCTCTGGCGCCAACCCTTGTTCGGCCATTGCTTGCGTCAGTACAAACGGCGCGCGCAGGTTGCTGTCGAGATGCCTGTCCCAGCTTTGGCGCGTGGCTGTATGAATATTGTCGTATTCAAAGATAGACGCATTATTGACCAAACAGGTGATCGACCCACCCAACGCCTCAGCAGCGCTGGGGAGCAATGTACTGACGCGGCTTTCATCAAGTAAGTCAGCCTGCAGCGCAATTGATTTCCGGCCCAGCGCCTGAATGTCTTCGACCGTCTTATGCGCAGCCTGTTCCGAACTTGAATAGTGTACCGCCACATCCATGCCGCGCTGCGCCAGGTACAGCGCCATGGCACGGCCAAGACGCATGCCTGCACCTGTTACCAATGCTCGGGTCATAGGTACTCTCCTCGAAAGTCAGGCTAACAGGCTTGCTACATAGATCACATAGAGTGCTGTCAAGATCAGGCCCCAGACGCGCGTGATATCTTTCTTGAAGAACACAAATGGCACCAGCAAAAGCGAAGAGCCCAACATCACCCACAGATCGAACCGCAGGAATTCGGGGTCGACAGGTATACGCCCAAACAAGGTCGCGATGCCAACAATGGCCAGCAGATTGAACATGTTCGATCCAATGACATTGCCCAAAGCCACATCCGCCTGTCGCCGCAATGCGGCCATCACGGTCGTGGCGAGTTCGGGCAATGACGTCCCAACCGCGATCAACGTAAGCCCGATTACCGTTTCGCTCACACCATAGTTCCGCGCAATGATTGTGGCATTGTCGACCAACAGATGCGCGCCCATAGGCAGACCAATGAGGCCGAGGATCAGATAGACCGCGACTTTCCAATAGGGCATGTCGGGGTCTGCTTCCTCAAGCCCCTCAAGCTCTTCCTCATCGGCACAGTCCTCTCCACAGGCTTTGCGGTGGGCACGTGCCTCGCGAAAGGCATTGGCCAGCACCAAAGCCAAAGCCGCCAACAGGATCGCCCCGCTGACCAGATTGAAGACGCCGCAAAAGGCCAGTCCGATGAACAGGACCGATGCAAGCAGCATGAAGACGTAATTCTTACGGCTGTCACATTCGCTTGTGTGCAGGGTTGCCAACAATGCGGGCAGACCCAGAACCAGCAAAATATTCGCCGTATTCGATCCCACCACGTTACCCAGTGCAATGCCCGGCGCATTTTCCTGGATCGCACTGATTGCGATCAAAAGCTCGGGGGCGGATGTTCCAAAGGCTACAATTGTCAGGCTGACAATCAGGGCAGGCACACCCAGTCGCAGGCTAAGGTTAACGGCCCCGCGCACCAGCGCATCACCTGCCAGAAGAAGGATCAGCAGACCAAGGCCCGAGAACAGCCACGCCGTCATCCGCGGCCTCCTTTTTCACACGGGCACGGGCCTTTGCCGATCCGAAAGCGTCCGCACCGCGGGCATTTCGCGGAGCTCAGCCGCTTCTGCCCCGGAAAGCGTAGCTTGCCGAACATCGCCAGAACGCCCATGGCGATCAGGAACAGGGTGACTGCCTTGATGATCACGTTACAACCCGAAACGCGCGTAGGCGGCACGCTCCTCAATCCCGGCGATTGCATCCTGCGCCAGCGTCGCGCCGAAGCGAGACCAGATCGGCTTGCGCATTCCATAGCGGCGGAACCTGACCTTTTCGCCGAACTTTTCCTGCATCTTGGGTTTCAGATGGGCAATCCCATCGATCAGGCCCAGCTCTTGCGCGCGGCGGGCCAGCCAAACCTCGCCGTTGAACAGATCAGCGCTGTTATCCAGCTTGCCGTCCCGACGGGTTTTGACATGGGCGATGAAATTCTCGTGGATATCGCCAAGTAGCACTTTGAGGCGGGCGACGTCTTCTTTCTTTTCCGGTGCAAACGGATCAAGCATCGATTTCGACTGACCCGCAGTATGGACACGCCTTTCAAACCCTTGACGGGCCAGAAAGACATGCGCGCCAAATCCTGAAGAGATCACCCCGATCGATCCCAGAACCGAGCTGTCATCGGCCCAAATCTCATCCGCAGATGCCGCCAGCCAGTAACCGCCTGAGGCTGCCACGTCTTCGACAAATGCGTAGACGGGTATCTCAAGTTCATCCGCCAGCCGTCGGATACGCGCTCCGATCAGTGAACTCTGGACCGGTGATCCGCCCGGCGAATTGACCTCAAGCGCGACAGCAGCAGGCTTGCCCTTGCGAAAGGCTTTTTCCAGCACTGGTGCTAAGGCGGTTGCATTCATCGATCCGCGTCCGGCCATCCCGATGGCGCCGGACAGGCGAACAACGGCCACGAGCGGCGGCTTTTTCATGAAAGGCAGGCTGAGTTTCATGGAAGCCGATGTAGAGCGCGCCGGGGTCGTAAACAAGAGACCCGCAGGGCCATAAACGCGACGTGAACGAATTTCACACACCCGGTCGGCAAAAATGCAACGCCCTAGCTACGGATGCGCCAACCGGTTTTGAATATCCAGCCTACGATCGCAAGGCAGATGCCGGTGAAAGCAATGATGGCCAGAAGGCTCCAGAATATGGGCACATCAGCGATCCCATAGAACGACCATCGGAACCCAGAAATCAGATAGACCACGGGGTTAAACAGCGTGATCGTCTGCCACAGCGGCGGCAGCATTGATATAGAATAAAATGTCCCGCCCAGAAAGATCAGCGGCGTTACGACCAGTTGCGGAACAAGCGACATCTGTTCAAAATTACCGGCCCAGATACCGACAATGAAGCCCAGCAGCGAAAAGCTGAGGCAGGACAAAACAAGGAATGCCGCCATGGCAAACGGGTGTTCTATGCGTATGTCGACAAAGAATGTCGCTGTCGCCAAAATGACGAGACCAACAAACAGCGCCTTTGTTGCCGCCGCGCCCACATATCCGATCACGATTTCAATGAAGTTGATTGGTGCAGACAACAGTTCGTAAATCGTGCCCAAAAACTTAGGGAAATATATCCCAAATGACGCGTTCGAGATCGACAGCATCACCACGGACAGCATGATCAGACCCGGCACGATGAAAGCCCCGTAAGACACACCTTCGATCTCTTGGATGCGGCTGCCGATGGCCGTGCCGAAGACCACGAAATAGAGTGAGGTCGACAAAACCGGCGACAGAAAGCTCTGCGCGAGAGTGCGGAAGAACCGGGCCATTTCGAACCGGTAGATGGCGATGATAGCGGACCAGTTCATGCGGGTTCTCCGGACACGAGGTTGACGAAGATCTCTTCAAGGCTCGACTGTCGGGTCTGCACATCGCGCAAGATCAACCCGGCCTGAGCGACATCGTTCAACAAGGTGGTAATGCCGGTGCGTTCGGCATTGGTATCATAAGTATAGATCAGTGCATCACCCGCACCATTCAGCGTCAGTTGATGCTCGGACAAGCTTTCGGGAATGGCCGAAACAGGTTCGGTCAGCATGACCTCGATCTGTTTCTTACCCATCTGCGCCATCAGCGTGTCTTTGTCTTGCACCAGCAAAAGCTCACCCTTGTCGATCACGCCTACGCGGTCAGCGATTGCTTCGGCCTCTTCGATATAATGGGTTGTCAGGATGATGGTGACGCCAGCCTGTTTCAGTTCTGCCACGATCTCCCACATGTCCTTGCGAAGCTCGACATCGACGCCAGCGGTGGGTTCATCCAGAAACAGCACCCGGGGCTCATGCGCCAAGGCCTTGGCGATCAACACACGGCGTTTCATACCGCCAGACAATTCCTTGATCGAATTGCGGCGCTTGTCCCAAAGGGACAGTTTTCGCAGAATTTCCTCGATCCGGGCGTTGTCACCGCTGTGACCAAACAGCCCGCGTGAGAAACGGACGGTATTCCAGACCTTTTCAAACGGCTCCAATGCGATCTCTTGCGGCACTAGCCCGATCATCTTGCGCGCAGCGCGATATTCGGTCTGGATGTCATAACCACCAACAGTGACCGACCCAGCGCTTGGGGTCGTGATCCCGCAAACGGTCGAAATCAAGGTTGTTTTTCCAGCACCGTTGGGGCCCAGCAGCGCCAGAATCTCACCTTCTTCAATGTCCAGAGACACGCCTTTCAGCGCCTCAAAACCATCGGCGTAGGATTTCCGCAAATCGCGGATGGACAAAATGGTGGTCATGCGTTCCCTCGTTCTGGCCCCGCAACTTATCGCGGTAGACGATTATGGAACAGTCCAATTCCGCACAATGTCATGCGCATTTATGTAACGCTTACTCTCGCCCAGTCAGGCGGCCTAGCCACCCCTTTTTGGTTTCTTCCTCGTCGCCTTCGTCTTCCGGCGGTGGTCCTTCGAAATGCTCTTGCAAGTTGGTAAAGAACTGATCGGCCATCTTCTTGGCAAATCCGTCGATCAGACGGCTGCCAAGTTGCGCCAGTTTGCCACCCACCTTGGCGTCGACCTCATAGGTCAGCAGGGTGCCACCGGCCTCGCTGGGCGCGAAGGTTACATTTGCACTGCCTTTGGCAAAGCCTGCAGCGCCGCCTTTACCCTCACCGGCGATGGTCAGGCGTTCGGCCTCAACCATGTCGGACATGGTCACCGTCCCTTTGAACGTCGCCTTCACCGGCCCAACCTTCTGCACCACAGTTGCATGATACCCTTCGGTCGGATCGCCAGTAATCTCTTGCGCGCCGCTGATGCAGGCCTTCAGCACCTCTGGGTCGAGCAGCGCAGAATAAACAGCTGCAGGTGCTGCCTGAATTTCACGAGTATCGCTTAGCTGCATCTGGGAACCTCTTTTCAAACCTAGGACAGACCTAGCCCTGAATTGTCTACGCAGGCAACCCAATTGCCTGGGCTTGGGAACTCTTCGCTTGCATTCACACCGCCATGCAGAAACGCTGCGCCGCAGGAGGGACCATGCTGCAAGGAATACGTATCGTTGAAATCGAAGGGTTAGGCCCCGCGCCATTCGCCGCCATGATGCTGGCAGATTTGGGGGCGGACGTCATTACCATTCATCGTAAAGGGCCTGCCGTCACGCCGGGAATGCCCGAACGCTCGCTTCTGGACCGGGGCAAACGGTCCATCGTGCTTGATCTCAAGAACCCACGGGATCTCACAGTTGCAAGACGCTTAATCTCTGACGCCGATGCGCTGATCGAGGGTTTTCGCCCCGGCGTGATGGAGAAACTGGGGCTGGGCCCGGAAGACTGCCAACGACAGAACCCAAAGCTTGTTTATGGCCGCATGACAGGCTGGGGGCAGCAAAGCCCATTGTCCGAGACTGCAGGCCATGACCTCAACTACATCGCGCTGTCGGGTGCCCTGTGGTATGCCGCAGCGCCCGACCAGCCACCGCTGACGCCGGCGACTTTGGTTGGCGATATCGGAGGTGGTGCAATGTATCTGGTTGCCGGTCTGCTTGCCGGTCTTTTGAACGCTCAGGCGACAGGCAAAGGCACCGTGATCGACGCCGCGATCTACGATGGCTCAGCCCATATGATGAACCTGCTGATGAGCCTACGCCAGACCGGCAACTTGTCTGACACACGAGGTCAAAGCCTGCTGGACGGTCCACATTGGAGCCGAACCTATAGCTGTGCCGATGGCGGCTACATCTCGGTTCAATGTCTGGAACCAAAATTTTACGCCCGTTTCCTGGACGTCCTCGGGCTCGGAGATGACGCGGAATTCGCGCAGCAATATGACAGCGCCGCTTGGCCCGAATTAACAGAGCGGCTGAGCAAAATCTTTATCAGGAAATCACGCGACGAATGGGCCGCTCTATTTCAGGGGACGGACGCCTGCGTTGCGCCAGTCCTAAGCCCGCAAGAAGCGCTGGATCATCCCATGAACACCGCCCGCCAAACATGGATCGACCACGACGAAACACGCCAAGCCGCAGCCGCACCGAGATTTTCCACCTACAAGTGGCTACCTCGACCCAGCCCCAAACGCGGAGAACACACCGACGAAATTCTCAGCGAACTCCCGCCCGCTTCATCTGGCTAAAAATATCCCGGGGGTGAATTGGCCGCAGGCCAAGAGGGGGCTGGCCCCCTGCCCCGTTTACCGCCCACGCACCGTATCAATCATAAGCTGCACATTCTCTGGATCCGCATCTGGTGTAATGCCATGCCCCAGATTAAAAATATGCGGCCCTTTCGAGAACGCCTCGACAATCCGCCTGGTCTCATCCACCAGCGCCTGACCGCCCGTGACCATATGAGATGAGGCCAAATTTCCCTGCACGCATCCATCCACCTGCACATTCTTGGCAGCCCATTCCGGCGAAACGGAATTGTCCAGCGCAACACAATCCACGCCGGTGGCTTTGGCAAACCCGACATAGCCTTGATCTGCTTCGCGCGGGAAACCGATGACGGGAACGCCCGGATGGCGCGCCTTGATCGCTTCGGTGATCACACGGCAGGGCTCAAGGGCATATTTCTGAAACGCCTCGCCTTTCAACGATCCCGCCCAGCTGTCGAATATCTTGACGACTTCGGCCCCAGCGTCGATCTGAGCCGACAGGTATTCGATCGTGGCCGCGGTAATCCGATCCAACAGCGCCTCAAACAGTACTGTGTTCTCTTCGCGCAGCTTGTGGGCTGGCCCCTGATCCGGAGTTCCCCGGCCTGCGATCATATAGGTAGCGACGGTCCAGGGCGCGCCTGCAAAACCGATAAGTGTGGTTTCAGAGGGAAGCTCACGCGAAAGAATGCGCACGGTTTCATACACCGGCGAAAGTGTTTCGTGGATCGCATCAACCGGTTTCAAAGCATCAAAATCCGATTGCTGGGTGATCGTCGACAGTCGAGGCCCCTCACCGGTGACAAACCACAAATCTGCGCCCAGCGCCTGTGGCACAAGCAGGATGTCGGCAAACAGGATAGCGGCATCAAACCCATAGCGGCGGATAGGTTGCAGAGTAACCTCAGCGGCCAGCTCGGGGTTATAGCATAAGGACAGGAAATCCCCGGCCTGCGCCCGTGTGGCACGATACTCGGGCAGATACCGCCCGGCCTGGCGCATCATCCAGATCGGCGGCACATCCTGCACTTCACCCACCAGCGCGCACAGCAATTTCTTTGTCTCGACCATTCGTGTCCCCAATCTTCCGGTTTGGTGCAACGGGTCGGCCCTCAGTGGCAATTTGTCAAGCTCTGCCCCCATTGTCAGGGCAATGTGACGCGACTAAAGCTGTGAGCATGAATCTTACATTGCCCACCCCCGCATCGCCTCTGAAAATCGGCACCCGTGGATCGCCGCTGGCGCTGGCGCAGGCCCATGAAACTCGGCAGCGATTGAGCGCCGCTTTCGATCTGCCCGAGGATGCGTTTGAGATCGTGGTGATCAAGACCACCGGTGACAACCGTGCCATGATCGACGCAGACCGACCGCTAAAAGAAATAGGCAACAAGGGTCTTTTCACCAAGGAAATCGAAGAGGCGCTGCTGAACGGCGAAATCGACATCGCTGTGCACTCGACCAAAGACATGCCGGTCGAGCAGCCAAAGGGGTTGGTGCTTGACACTTTCCTGCCGCGTGAAGATGTGCGCGATGCGTTGGTCTCACCCAACCTGAAATCGATTCATGACTTGCCCAAAGGCGCGGTGGTCGGGACATCTTCGCTGCGTCGCCGTGCACAATTGCTCAACCGGCGTCCTGATCTGAACGTGGTCGAGTTCCGCGGCAATGTGCAGACCCGGCTGAAGAAATTGGCCGATGGCGTCGCCGATTGCACGTTTTTGGCGATGGCCGGTTTGCGCCGATTGGATATGAAAGACGTCCCCGCAACCGCGATTTCGCCTGATGATATGCTACCTGCCATCGCGCAAGGCACCATCGGCATTGAACGCCGCAGCGACGATACGCGCGCTGCTGAAATGCTCGCTGCAATTCATCATGTCGAAACCAGTCAACGCCTTGCGGCTGAGCGTAGCCTGCTAGCTGGGCTGGATGGCTCTTGTGAAACTCCGATTGCAGGGCTGGCTCAAGTTCGGGATGGCCAGTTGCATCTGCGCGGCGAAGTGCTGCGCCCGGATGGTACCGAGGCTATTAGCGAACAGGCGGTTGGTGCGATCGATGACGGGGCCGAACTGGGTCGGTCCATGGCTAAAGCGTTGCTAAGGCAAGCCGGGCCGGGTTTCTTCGATTGGCGCCCAGAAAAAATTTAAATAATTTCAATTCAATGTGAACTTCTTCACTGTTTCCTTCCCAGCATTCGTTAAATATGAGTTTATTCCGATGAGGATAGAAGGTCAGTCTCGAATATATCGAAAGTTTTAGCCCGTATTGTTTTAGATGGTATTCGAGGGGGCGAGACTGACACTTCCGGCGGGGCGCAGTTGATATTCAACCGCGCCCCGTTTTGGTTTCAATTGACAGTTTCGAAATTCCTACTCAGCGCTTTCGCGCAGTCCATTATGATGACTGAAGATCGGTCGCGAATACTGCACCTCTGATCGAAAATCAGCAGTGCGCCCCGGTAACGCCCGATAGAATGACGCCAATCCCGGCTCCACCATAACCCCCATAGCAGCAGATTCCCGGCACAATTCGTCAACAATAGGCAAGGCAGCTCGCGCACGTATCGCCTCCAACAAACGGGCATGTGCGGCCTGCAACGCGCGAAACTCAACGCTATCTGCGAGATCTCGATCCCCCACCAATATGTAAACTGGCTCAGGCTCCTTTTTGCCCTTCAGGTCCACGAAACCTGCCTCAAGCAGCGCCAAATCAGATTTTGTGATCCGCTGTATCGAATGCGAGACCAGAATGTCGTAATCCACATGGCGGCAATTTTGCTCAATCCGCGCCGCGACATTCACGACATCACCAATTACTGTGTAGTTGAACCGCCGCCGCGAACCAATGTTTCCAACACAAGCCGCACCGGTCGCACACCCGGTCGCCAGTGCGATCGGAGGACGATCGCGCATCATGGGCAGCGCGTTGAACTTCTTCAATGCTTCACGCATCTTCAACGCGGCCAGTGATGCTCGGCACGGGTGATCTTCAACTGGCATCGGAGCGTTCCAGAACGCCATGACTGCATCACCAATGAACTTGTCGATCGTCCCGCGTTCAACCAGAATCTGATCTCCTATTTCTGAAAATAATGCGTTCAACAATGTGACCAGATCGGTCGCTGACACCGACTCGGACAATGGTGTGAAACCCCGGATATCCGAGAACATCACTGTGATCTCTTGGGATTCTCCACCCAATTGCAGCTGATGCCCATTGGCCTCCATCTCATCGAGGATCTCAGGCGCAACATAGTGCGAGAATGTCTGGCGGATCACCCGCTTCTCACGCTCGGTCGAAACAAAGAGATACCCGGCCAAAAGACCAAAATTTGCCATTCCTCCGGCCAGAGGGAATGTTGCGTCGAACAGAACCGATTGGTTCTGAAAGGCAAGCCAGCTGATCGCAATCACAACCGTTGCTGCCACTCCACCCGCAACAAAAGAGGCAACCGCCCCATAATTGGACATGACCACAGTGACCACGATGCCAAGAATCACAAAGGCCAGCAATTCCAGCGCAGCAGTAACATCCGATCTGCTGAGCACATCGCCCAGAATGATCTGTTCAATGATTTGGGCATGGATCGATACACCTGGAACGGACTCACCCAACGCCGTTTCGCGCATATCAAAAAGACCCGCCGCAGAGGTCCCCACCAGGATGATCCGCCCTTCAATCTCTGCCCGCAGCGCCGGATCATCACCGCTGCGCATAACATCGTCGGCCGACAGGTAAAGGCCGGGATTGTCCCGCCTGTAACGCACCCAGATCTCGCCATTTTCGGTTGTTGGCAACAGAAAGTCCCCGATCCCAACCTCAAGCATGATGCCCGTTTCATCCTGCGAACCTTCGGCAAAATAAACAGGCTCGCCCAAAGCGACTCGCAAGGCCTCAACCCCCAATGCGGGTAAAACGCCGTTTGGACCAGACCACAGCACAGGGACACGCCTCACGACACCAAGCCCACCCAGGGGCGATACATTGACCCCCCCGATCCCCGCAGTATCCTCGCCCAACGGCGGAGCTAGCGAGGTCCAATGCGCGACGCTGACAAGGCCTGCCGCCGGGTTCTCGCCAATTTCAATCAGCCCCGCCTTTGGCATAATGGCCGCCCCACTATCGGTTTGCCGGGCCGCCACGCCCAAAACGACTGGCCAGTGTGCGATTGTGTCTCCGAACCTTACATCGTTATCCAAGCCGGCAGCGGTTTGATCGATCTGCAACAGACCCGACAGCGTCGGGTCCTGCAAAAGCCGCGACGGCGAATATCGGTCCGATTCAGCAAAAAGCATATCAAAGGCGATCGCCGCAGCGCCGTATTCACCCAAATTCTCAACCATCTGGCCCAATAAGGTACGAGGCCAGGGCCATTGGCCCCATGCCTCCAAAGACCTCTCATCAATATCCACAACCCGAACGGGCAAATCTGGATCATAAGCCCGAGGCGAAATCCGTTGAAGGATATCAAAGTAGATCAATCGGGACATCTGCACGGGATATGGATCTGCAACCCGAACAAAGCAGCCCAACATGATCAACCCCAGCCCGACCAGCCGGAAGATCCACCGATGACCAATTTTGTCTTTTAACTTACCCACCACGTTCACCTCCGAAGCGTAGGGGGAATGAAAATGCGCGCAAAATGCGGTTACCAACCAGCCGTTGCTGATGCGTTGCCAGCAGTCGCGGTTGCTCTGACACCGGACCCGCCACTGTTGCCACTGGACGCGCTTACGGATGCACTTACATCTCCCGACGCACTCACACCGGCACGTGCCGAATTTCGGGAACTGCTTTCAGCGCTGGCCGAGGCCCGGTCCGGAGATTCAGATCGCCCGCGTTCGCGACTTGGCGCTTCAGCTTGCCTTGTCTCTCTGGCGCTCGGGGGTTCAGTGCGCTCGGGGCGTTCAGATTTGATCTTAGGCAGCTGCGCCTGCGCGCCAGAACATCCTTCGGCACTTACGCGAAACGGAGGCAGCAGACCGACCTGCGACCGTATGAATGGGAAACCGCCCTTAAGGGCTTTGTCATACTGTTCCTGATCCACTGGGCGTCCCACCTGCCCGTTCGAGCTGGTCGCAAACAGGCTGCATTGACGGCTTGCTGACCGACACGATCCGCGAAGACCGCACATCTGGACAGTGCCTTCAATCACAAGCATCGCGCTTTGGTTGCCGGATGTGATCCACATGTCAAAAGTTGTCCCACGCACCGCCATCGTCGCATTGGGCGTTTTGATCGTATAAGCACGCTTACGGCTTTTGCCGGAAATAAAGCGAAAGCTTCCGCCCAGCGCCTGAACAGTAAAGTTTTTCGCCTTACGGTTTCCGCGCAACATCGAGACATCCAGAACCATGCGCGCATTTGGACCAATCGCGATCTTGGTTTCATCGACAAACACCAACTGAACCACACCGGATTTATCGGTCGATATGGTATCGCCAGAGGCAACCGCCATCCCGTCACGCAAACGTATCTTTTGACCGTCCCGAATAACCTCTGCACCCGGTTTGGCGCTCAATACCTTTCCGATTGAAGCTGTCGCCGATGTTGGCAGCGCGGCCAATACAAAGAAAACAATAAACAATTTTAACCAGGCCAAACCCAAGTCCCCTTCCCCCAAAAGGTAACCTCTGGGATGTTGAGACACCCCACGCCCGATATCTGTCGCCTCAGAAAGCTAATTCTGTTTTAGTTATTAAAGCCAATAAACTAGACAAATATGCGCTGAATCGAGTGGATTTGGCAAGGTTTTGGAAATTTGGACTAGATCTGGCAGGGCCGAACACTTCGTTTCGAACCTTCTGAATGCTCAAACTCATGCAAGCATTCGTCGGTTCTCAGAAAATTTTTCCTTAATCAGAAAATCGCCTTGTATCTGGATGACAGGCAAGGATATACCCGCCAGCGGAGACGTGGCCGAGTGGTCGAAGGCGCTCCCCTGCTAAGGGAGTAGGCGGGAAACCGTCTCGAGGGTTCGAATCCCTTCGTCTCCGCCATTCGACACAAGTATCTATGTGCGGTGATTGGAAAATGTGATGTTTTCCAAACTCGAAAGATACTCTTTAGTGATACGCACCGAACCGCCGTTGTAAGATCAAATTTGCTGCAGTTCAGACCGGTACGCCCAGTCATCCATGGCTGCTGTGCGCAGCGTTAGAACATCGGAATCGAAAAAGGCTGCTCCTTTCGGAACAGCCTTTCAATCACTGTCTCTCTGAATAGAGAATTAGGCGGCCAGAGCAGCCTGAGCTTTGGCGACGATCGCGCCGAACGCTTCCGGTTCGTGCACGGCCAGGTCGGCCAGAACTTTGCGGTCCACTTCAATACCGGCTAAGTTCAGGCCGTTGATGAAGCGGGAATATGTCAGTGCTTCGTCATGCGAACGGACAGCAGCGTTGATGCGCTGGATCCACAGCGCGCGGAAGTTGCGCTTGCGGTTCTTGCGGTCGCGGGTTGCGTACTGGTTGGCCTTGTCGACGGCTTGACGGGCAACCTTGAAGGTGCTCTTGCGGCGGCCATAGTAACCTTTGGCGGCCTTGATGACCTTCTTGTGACGGGCGTGAGTTACGGTTCCACCTTTAACGCGGGACATCTCTTAATCTCCTCTTAGCGGTCGTAGGGCATGTAGCCCTTGACGATCTTGGCGTCGGGGGCGGACAGGGTGGTGTTGCCACGGGCGTCGCGGATGAATTTCTTGGTCCGCTTGATCATGCCGTGCCGTTTGCCGGCCTGGCCAGCAAGGACCTTACCGGTCGCAGTCACCTTAAAGCGCTTTTTGGCGCTCGACTTTGTCTTCATCTTAGGCATTTCCGTCTCCTATTCTCGGGTTCGGTTTCAGACGCGACTCGGCATGCCATCTCGGCCGGTCACGCGATCAGAAGCGCCGTTTACGCAAGTTTGATCATACTGGCAAGGGGGGTTGGACCAGATTCTGCGTCTTTCGCAGCGGGTCGGGCAACGGGGCGACACGCGCCGCCCCGATGGAATGGATTAGTGGCCGAATTTGCGGATCTCACCGCTCTTCAGCCGCTCTGCATAAGAAGCAAGCTCCTGCCGCACCACTTTCATCAGGAAGTAGAGCGCAAAGACGTTCACAACCGCCATCGCAAAGATCGCCGCATCCGAGAAGTCGATGACCGGGCCAAGATTGGCCGCGGCACCGATCACAACGAAAATGCAGAAGATGACCTTGAACACCAGCTCTTTGGTCTGGCCCTCGCCGAACAGATAGGTCCAGGCCTTGAGGCCATAGTAGGACCAACTGATCATGGTCGAGAAGGCAAACAGGACCACCGCAATCGCCAGCACATAGGGGAACCAGCTGAACGCGCTGCCGAAGGCGGCAGAGGTCAGGCTAACGCCCGAGTTGCCATCAACGGTTGCAATCGCATTACCCGCTTCGTTCAGCATGTAGTTGCCGGTTTCCGGATCAACAATCAGCTGCTGGGTGATGATGATCACCAGCGCGGTCATGGTACAGATCACGACTGTATCGATGAACGGTTCCAGCAGGGAAACGAACCCTTCGGTGATCGGTTCTTTTGTCCGCACCGCCGAGTGTGCAATCGCCGCCGAACCCACGCCTGCTTCGTTCGAGAACGCCGCCCGTCGGAAGCCCTGGATCAGCGCGCCAACCATGCCGCCAGCCACACCAAGGCCAGTAAAGGCACCTGCAAAGATTTGGCCGAAGGCCCAGCCGATCTGATCCGCGTGCATGAGTATGATGACCAGCGCAGCAGCCACATACATCACACCCATGAACGGAACGACCTTTTCGGTCACGCGCGCGATGGACTTCAAGCCGCCTACGATCACTGCAAATACGATCCCTGCAAAGACTAGGCCGGTGATCCAACCGGGATAATCGCCGGTAATGCCCGCAATTTGCTGGTGCGCCTGGTTGGCCTGGAACATATTGCCCCCGCCCAGCGCACCAAGGATACAGAAGATCGAGAACAGTACGGCCAATATCTTACCGCCGGGCAGGCCCAGCTCGTTGAACCCTTTGGACATGTAGTACATCGGACCACCCGATACAGTGCCGTCGTCATATTCGTTGCGGTATTTTACGCCCAGCGTACATTCGGTGAATTTCGACGCCATGCCGAGAAGGCCCGCTACGATCATCCAAAAGGTCGCGCCGGGGCCACCAATTCCAACGGCAACCGCAACACCGGCGATGTTACCAAGGCCAACCGTACCGGACAGGGCCGTCGCCAGCGCCTGAAAGTGGCTGACTTCGCCCGCGTCATTGGGATCCGAGTAATCGCCTTTGACAAGACTGATCGCATGGCTGAAAAAGCGCAGCTGCACAAAGGCAAAGTACAGCGTGAATACAGTCGCAGCGACCACCAGCCAGCCGACGATCCACGGAAAGCCGGTGCCCGGAAACGGGGCGAAGATAAAGCTGACAAAAGGTCCGGTGAAATCGGCAAAGGCCTGATTTATCTTTTCATCCAACCCAACCGCTTCCTGCGCGGCGGCTGGTGCGGCGAACAGAGCGGCAAAAGCAGCGAGACCAAGTTTTTTCTGCAAATTCATAATCGTCTCTCCCCTCAGTTCACGACTGTGACCGGAACTTCGGCATCCATGACCAAGTTCTGGGTCGAACTGCCAAACAAGCGCTTTTTGAAGCCATCGGCCGATGCCCGGCCCACAACGATCTGCGAGCCTCCGTTCTCGACCGTGATTTTGTTCAGCGTTTCCGCGACATCCCCGTGACGGACAATGCCTTGCGCCTCGAACCCCGCTGCTTTCAGCGCTGCTATAGCGGGCTCAATAATCCGAGATGTGGCCAGTGCGACCTCTTCCTCGCGCCGTTTGTGTCGCAGAGCGTTCTCTTCAGGTGTCTGGAATGTAAAAGGAGACCATTCGATGACATATACCACCAGCAGTTCGCATGCACCGATGCGCCCGGCCAGGTCTTTGGCAAAGGCGATCGCGCGTTCTCCGGTTTCTGTCCCGTCCAGCCCAATGACAATTTTCGTTGTCATGCCGTTCCTCCGTTTTTGTTGGTTTGGCCGGGACCCTCGCCCCCGGCAGGGCAGCCGGAACCTGGAACTTGTTTGAGTAGACTGCCCTAAAGGCAAGTATCCCGAAAAAACACGGAAAAACAGAGAGTTTATTGTCGGATACAACCGACAAAAGCATATCTCATTGAAAATAAATGGCTTTATTTGCCCAAATTTTAGGCAAATCCTCGAGTGTCAAACTGAAATTTAACGGAATGACCCGGGCTTAGCCCGGATCAGTGTTATAGATCAGCCGTTCGTCGCAGGGCGCGATCCGCAAGATGTTGGTGGTTCCCGGGACATTGAAAGGCACCCCGGCGGTGACCACGATCTGATCCGTCTCGGATGCAAATCCACCGGATCGAGCCGCACGCGCTGCACTTACAACTGCCCCTTTGAAACGTTCTTGCTCGGGCGTTAGTACGCAATGGCAACCCCAGGTCAGGCATAGCCTACGAGCCGTGCCCGTTGCAGGTGTCATCGCGATGATCGGTACGCCGGGACGTTCGCGCGCAGTAAGCAATGCAGTTGTGCCACTTTGAGTGAAGCAGCAGATCGCTTTGACCTCGGTCTTCTCTGCAATCTCGCGCGCGGCGGCGACGATGCCATCCGCAACGGTTGTACCCTTGGCCGTGCGCGATGCAGCAATGATCTGATGATAGGTTGGGTCGGCCTCGACCTCGATGGCAACCTTGTTCATCGTCTGAACCGCTTCGATCGGATAGGAACCGGCAGCAGATTCCGCACTGAGCATGATCGCATCGGTGCCTTCATAAATGGCGGTGGCCACATCCGACACCTCGGCCCGTGTGGGCATCGGGCTTTCGATCATGCTTTCCAGCATCTGCGTTGCGACAATGACCGGTTTTGCCGCCGAACGGCATTTACGCACCAGTCGCTTCTGGATCGGGGGAACCGCAGACACCGGAAGCTCAACGCCCAGATCGCCACGTGCGACCATGATCCCGTCCGAGGCATCAAGGATATCGTCAAACGCCTCGACAGCGGCGGGCTTTTCAATCTTGGAAAGGATCGACGCACGCCCATCCGCCAGGGCCCGCGCCTCGAACACGTCCTTGGCCCGCTGCACGAAGCTCAGCGCCAGCCAGTCCACACCCAGTTGGCAGACGAATTCCAAATCGTCGCGGTCTTTGGCCGACAGCGCCGCCAAAGGCAGGACCACATCTGGAACGTTTACGCCTTTGCGGTTCGAGATCGTCCCGCCGACCTCAACAGTGCAGTGTGCAAAATCCTGACCGCAATCCTTAACGACCAGACGGATCTTGCCGTCATTGACCAGCAAACGCGCACCCGGCTCAAGTGCGGCAAAAATCTCGGGATGCGGCAGACAGACCCGGCTGATATCCCCGGCTGCGGGATCAAGATCCAGACGGAAGGCTGCGCCCTCTTCCAGTTCTTCGGCGTCATTCGCAAATACGCCGACGCGCAGCTTTGGCCCTTGAAGATCAGCCAGAATGGCGATCGGGCTGTCCAGATCCTTTTCGACCTGCCGAATGATGCGATGCCGCTCACGAATTTCGTCGTGGCTGCCATGGCTCATATTCAGGCGAAACACATCTGCCCCGGCCTCGTGCAGCGCACGGATCGTATCATAGTCGTTGGACGACGGCCCCAGCGTCGCCACGATCTTTACATTTCTCAGGCGTCGCATTGATCAGGCTCTCCTTAAACGCACGAATGTTACCGCAAACATTGCTTGGGCTGCTTATTGCGCAATTCCCTTTCCAACGCAACTGTCCTACACCTGCGACAAACAAGATGACAGGCTCATGACATACTCTCCGTTTTTTGTTCACGGCGCAGATCGCCCATCGCGCTGGCTGATAACTTGCGACCATGCCACCAACATGGTCCCGCCCGATATCAACAGCGGAGACCTTGGTTTGCCCCGCGAAGATATGGAGCGTCACATCGCCTATGATGTTGGGGCCTACGAGGTATCCAAACATCTGGGTGAGGTTCTGAACGCGCCTGTTATTGCGGCCAATTTCTCGCGCCTGGTGATTGACCCTAACCGGGGCGAGGATGATCCGACCCTGCTGATGAAACTCTATGATGGCTCGATCATCCCGGGCAATCGCAACGCCGATGCGGCTGAACGTGAGCGGCGTTTGAACATGTGCTACCGCCCCTATCACAACGCTTTGGCGCAGCTTGCGGCTCTGCCCCATGCTGTCATCATCTCGATGCATTCATTTACGCGTCAATTACGAGGCCGCGACCCTCGGCCCTGGCATATCGGTGTCCTGAACACCCCGGACGAGCGATTCTCGCGCCCGCTGATCAACCGTCTGAAGGCCGAGGGTGATCTGTGCGTAGGCGTCAACGAACCCTATACCGGTGTCTTGCCCGGCGATGCGATCGACAAGCATTGTACAGCCTTTGGTCGCCCCAACGCGTTGATTGAACTACGCAATGACCTGATCGCCGATCATGAAGGACAGCGTGCATGGGCAGAACGGCTGGCCATCATCTTGCAGGATTCCCTAAGCGACAGCGGGCTGTAACATAAGGCCAGCCCAAACCCAGTGATATTGCGAGCCGATAAACAAACACCCATATATCCAAGGAAAGGAGACGACCATGAATCAGGAATTCCTGGCGACTGTCTTCGGTTGGATGACGGTTTTGAACATCGCTGTTTTGCTATTTAGTACCTTGATGATCTTGGCCTTGCAGGACTGGATCGCAGATCTACATGGCAGGCTGTTTCAGATGGAACGGGCCGACATTAAACGTGCCTATTTCCGATATCTTGCAAACTACAAGATTCTGACGCTCATACTTTGTCTGATACCTTGGCTGGCTCTGAAACTGGCATAGCACGTGGGCAGAACCTTAGTGCTCATTGTAACAGATCCCGTGGATTGTTAGGTCAGTTCCAAGACGCAAGAAATTATTCGGAGCCAGAGTATGGACAAGCAAACCGAAATCGAACTTCAGGCAGCCGCCTTCCGCCGGTTGCAACAACATCTGATGCAGGATCGCACCGATGTTCAGAACATCGACATGATGAATCTGGCCGGTTTCTGCCGCAATTGCCTGTCGCGCTGGTATCAGGAAGCCGCCAACGCCAAAGGCCTCGAGATGGGCAAGGAAGAGGCGCGCGAGATATTCTATGGTATGACCATGGATGAGTGGAAGGCCAATTATCAAACCGATGCCAGCACCGAAAAGCAGGCCGCATTCAAGGTCGCGTTTGAAGAGAATGTCACTAAAAAGGGGTGACACGCCGGATACGAAAAAGGCCCGCCGGATTGGCGGGCCTTTGATTTAAATCGCTGCTTTGCGGCTTTCATCCAGATAAATTTCGCGCAAGCGCTTGGCAATCGGACCTGGAGTCCCGTCGCCCAATGCCACACCATCGATCTCAACCACGGGCATCACGAACGCGCTGGCCGACGTGGTAAAGGCCTCATCGGCCTCTTTTGCTTCGTCGATGGCAAACAAACGCTCTTCGATTTCCATCTGTGCCTCGGCCGCCATGCGCAGAACCGCTTTGCGGGTGATGCCGTGCAGAATGTCATTGGACAAAGGCCGGGTGACGATCTTGCCGTCTTTGACGAAATATGCGTTGTTGCTGGTGCCTTCGGTCACATAGCCATCTTCAACCAGCCACGCGTCATCGCAGCCTGCTTTCTTCGCCATCATTTTACCCATCGAGGGGTACAACAGCTGAACGGTTTTGATATCGCGGCGGCCCCAACGGATATCTTCGATCGAAATGATCTTGGCACCCTTCTGCGCCGCCGGACTGTCAGCGAGGCCAGGTTTGTTCTGGGTAAAGAGCACAAGACTGGGCTTTGTATCGGCAGGCGGGAAGACGAAATCCCGATCTCCATCTGACCCACGGCTGACCTGCAGATATACTAGGCCTTCTTCGATGCCATTCAGCTCGACCAGTTTGCGGTGGATGTCCAACAACTCGTCCTTGGTGCAGGGCTCGGCCATCTCAAGCTCATCCAGCGACCGTTTCAAACGTACGGCGTGACCTTCAAAATCGATCAACTTGCCGTCCAGCACACTGGTGACTTCGTAAACGGCATCTGCAAACAAGAAGCCCCGGTCAAAGATGGACACTTTGGCCTCGGTCTCGGGCAGGTATTCGCCATTCACATAAACGGTGCGGGTCATGTTCTTCTCCTCAGCCCCAGAGCGCCGCTTTGGGCGGGTGTACTCCGGCATCGTCAAAAATAAGTGGTGTGTCGCGGTCTTCTGCCAGAAGCAAAGGCCCGTCAAGGTCTGTGACCATCGCCCCTTGCGCCACCAGAGTCGCGGGTGCCATCGCCAGTGAGCTTCCGACCATGCAGCCGACCATAATCTGATAGCCTTCGGCCAGCGCGGCCTCGCGCAAGGCCAGTGCCTCGGTCAGGCCACCGGTTTTGTCGACCTTGATGTTGATCACATCATATTTGCCCTTGAGATTGGGCAGGCTGGCCCGGTCATGGCAGGATTCGTCGGCACAGACGGGCACGGGCCGCTCCATACCGATCAGCGCGTCGTCATCGCCCGCAGGCAGAGGTTGTTCCACCAGCGCCACGCTCAGACGCACCAGATGCGGCGCGAGATCGGCATAAACCTCGGCGGACCAGCCTTCATTGGCATCAATGATGATCTTTGAATTCGGCGCGCCCGCCCGCACCGCTTCGAGCCGGGGCATATCATCCGGCGTACCCAGTTTGATCTTCAGCAATGGGCGAAAGGCGTTCTCGGCGGCCTGCGCCTGCATGGCTTCAGGCGTGGCCAAAGACAGCGTGTAGGCGGTGATCTCCGGCCCCGGAGCCGAAAGCCCGGCCAATTCCCATGCGCGCTTGCCTGCGCGTTTGGCTTCAAGGTCCCACAACGCACAATCAACCGCGTTCCGCGCGGCACCTGCGGGCAGCAGGTCCATCAGCGACTGTTGCGTGAAGGTCTCAGGCAGCCCGGCAATCTCGGCCTCGACTGACTCCAACGTCTCATTGTAACGAGCATAGGGCACGCATTCGCCCCAGCCGTGATGCACGCCGTCCGAGAGTCGGACCGTCAGAACCTTGGCCTCAGTCCGCGAGCCACGCGAGATGGTGAATACCTGCGCCAGCCGAAACACATCGCGGGAAACTTCAATCTGCACGCGTTTCACCTTTCATATAAAGCGGTTTTGTTGCCGATCGCGCTTAGCCATCAGCAACGTGCTTAGATCACAGTGCTGCCAGTGCATCCACCAGTTTTCCAGCGCCAAACCGATAGGGATCGGTTGCCGGGATGCCCATTTCAGCCTCGACCTTGGCTATGTATTCCTTCGCTTCGTCTTCACCTAGATGTTGGGTATTGATCGACACGCCCGCCACCTGACATTCCGGGTTCGCCACTCGCGCCAACGGCAGCGCTGTATCGCGCAGTTGCTCTAGCGTTGGAAGCGAATACTCGGGCAAGCCACGCATATGGGTGCGGGTCGGTTCGTGACACAGGATCAGCGCGTCGGGCTGCCCGCCATGGATCAGCGCCATGGTCACACCCGAATAGGATACGTGGAACAAAGAGCCCTGCCCTTCGATGTGATCCCAATGATCCGGATCATTGTCCGGTGTCAGATATTCCACGGATCCAGCCATGAAGTCCGCAATGACGGCATCCAACGGCACGCCCTGACCGGTGACCAGAATGCCGGTCTGGCCTGTTGCACGGAACGTCGATTTCATGCCGCGATTGCGCATCTCGGCGTCCATCGACATTGCGGTATACATTTTACCAGCCGAGCAGTCGGTCCCGACAGCCAGGCACCGTTTGCCTGTGCGTTTCTTACCGTTTGCAATCGGATACCCTACGGTCGGCACCCTGACATCATGCAAGGTGCACCCGTGGGTCTGCGCCGCCGCGACCAGATCACCTTCATCGCGCAGCAGATTGTGCAGCCCTGATGCCAGATCATAGCCCATTTCCAGCGCTTCAATCAGGACCTCTTTCCAAGCTTCGCTGATGACGCCACCACGGTTGGCAACGCCGATCACAAGCGTCTTGGCACCGGCGGCCTTACCTTCGGCCAGCGTCATTTCCGTCAAACCCAAATCGGTCTTGCACCCTTCTAGCCTGATTTGGCCCACAGCATTCTCGGGACGCCAGTCCCGGATGCCAATTGCCACTTTGGCCGCCAACAGGTCGGGCGCATCGCCCAAAAACAGCAGGTACGGTGTCTCGATCATTGCGGTGCACTCCTTTGATTCTGGCATAAGCTAGATAACCGTTTTGACGAGGGTTTCTCGAATTCTTCTTGCAACCCGCCGTGCAGTGGGACGAATTTGCGTATTTTCACGCAGGCTTGCAAAATTATTCGAAGTTTTCAAACCGATCAAACTTTAAGCACTGCCAGTTAGCGGCAGTTCCAGTCCTTGCTGCGCCCGCATTGCCGCGCCTGCACAATCACACTTGCGCAACGCAGCGCAATTTAATATCCAATTTTCACGAAAGCACGCAACTTCATTACTCGAACGAGGCCCCGATGAGTTTCCGCATCCAACCCGCCGCTCCGGCGCGTCCCAATCGCTGTCAATTGTTTGGCCCGGGCTCGAACACCAAGCTGTTTCCCAAGATGGCTGCGTCGGCTGCAGATGTCATAAATCTGGATCTGGAAGACTCGGTGGCCCCGTCTGACAAAGATACGGCCCGCGCCAATGTGATCGAAGCGCTGAATACGGTCGATTGGGGCAACAAATACATGTCTGTCCGGATCAACGGGTTAGACACGCCCTATTGGTATCGCGACGTGGTTGATGTTCTGGAGCAAGCAGGCGATCGTCTGGATCAGATCATGATCCCCAAGGTAGGCTGCGCGGCGGATGTCTATGCCGTCGACGCCCTGGTCACTGCGATCGAGCGCGCCAAGGGCCGAACCAAACCCATTTCTTTCGAAGTGATCATCGAATCCGCCGCTGGCTTGGCGCATGTTGAAGAAATCGCGGCCTCTTCCCCGCGCCTGCAAGCTATGAGCCTTGGTGCCGCGGATTTTGCGGCGTCGATGGGCATGCAGACAACCGGCATCGGCGGCACGCAGGAAAACTACTACATGCTGCGCGAGGGCGAGAAACACTGGTCCGACCCATGGCACTGGGCACAGGCCGCTATTGTCGCCGCCTGCCGCACCTATGGCGTGCTGCCTGTGGACGGTCCGTTTGGCGATTTCTCGGATGACGAAGGCTATATCGCGCAAGCCAAACGCTCGGCCACACTCGGCATGGTCGGCAAATGGGCCATCCACCCCAAACAAATCGCATTGGCCAATCAGGTCTTCACCCCGTCGGATGAAGCAGTGTCCGAAGCGCGCGAGATTCTGGCTGCCATGGAACAGGCCAAAGCCAATGGCGAAGGCGCGACTGTCTACAAAGGGCGTTTGGTCGACATTGCGTCAATCAAGCAGGCCGAAGTTATCGTGGCACAGGCGGAATTGATCGCAGCGGGCAGCTAAATGACAAAGGGCGCTCAACTGAGCGCCCTTTCTGGTCTTGTCAGCGACCGAATACGTTGTTCGGTGTCCAAGTAAAGTCGCCACCCTGCTTGCCCGATTTCATCATCAAGCAGGATGTTCCCAGCTTTTGGAAATAGACAATCTTCAGTGGATACCAGCCTGCTTTGGGCACTTCTACTTCAGTTCGTTGATTGGCCTCGCAGCCCTGAATGCCATCTGAACGACCGATCTGCTGGCCACCAACCCAAGCTTCAATTCCATCATTCGACCAGGTTTCAAGCTCGTAGGTACCCGGTGAGTCAAAGCGCATATATCCCGTGACCTCGGCGGCAACATTGTATGCCTGATCGAACGTCATGACATCCTCACCCTTGTAAGTATCTCTGTAATCCAATCCCTGCAGTGGTTTTCCGGGCTGTGCTTTTTTCAACAGGCTTTTTGCCTGACTCAGATCGCGTATCTTCTTGTGTTGATTGCCGGTGCCGAAATATTTCACATTCAACCCAGCCTTCGGAGAAGGTTGTGGACTGGCGGGCTGCAACTTCAGTGGGGCAGCAAGCGCCGCTCCCGCCAACATCGCAAGGGCTATTGCTAGGGCGCCGGTTTGGGCAAGCTTCATTAGATTTCTCCCTGTGTGTATGCGGCGCTCGAATTGCCTCCGAGCTTCCACAGCATTTTTTAATGACACTAGGCCCTGAACTTTCACCTCGCAAGATGGTTAAAAATCACATTTCAGAGGTTACGCCCGCATATCCTTGGGCGATCCCATCACGACATAAGAGGTGATCGAGGTTACATGCGGCAGGGTCCCCAGCACTTCGGTATGGAAGGTTTTGTACGAAGGTAGGTCTGCACATTCGACCCGCAGCAGGTATTCGATTGTGCCAGTAATGTTGTGGCACTCGACCACTTCAGGTGCTTGCTGCAAGGCCCTTTCGAACCCTTCCTGTGCCGCTTTTGTGTGCTCGCCCAAGCCCACGCCGATATAAGCCACAAACCCCACGCCCAGCGCAGTTGGATTCAACACCGCACGATAGCCCGATATGACACCCGCGCGCTCAAGCTCTTGCACCCGTCGGAGGCAGGCCGAGGGAGAAAGACCCACGCGTTCGGCCAGATCGAGGTTGCTGATGCGGCCGTCCCGAGAAAGCTCGCGCAATATATGGTGATTTATTGGGTCAATCTTCGTCATTTATTGCGAGAGTACCTTATCCGCGCACAAATACGCAATTTCATTTGTCGCAATCCGCGAGAAAGTGCGGCCATGACTTACGATATCCTGATGGCTCTGATCACATTTGCATTTGTCTCATCAATCACGCCGGGGCCCAATAATCTGATGCTCATGGCCTCGGGTGCGAATTTCGGGTTTCGCCGCACTATTCCGCATATGCTGGGGATCGGATTAGGCTTTACCTTTATGGTGCTTTTGGTCGGGGCAGGCCTTGTGCAAATCTTCGATCAATTCCCGATCAGCTATACCGTACTGAAGATCCTGTCGGTGCTATATCTGCTGTATCTGGCCTGGAAAATCGCCCATGCCGCGCCAGTCGAAGGCGAGGATGCGGCAGGCACCCCGATGACGTTCTTTCAGGCGGCGGCGTTTCAATGGGTCAACCCAAAAGCATGGGCTATGGCGCTGACCGCTACTGCAGCCTATGCGCCTGAACAGACGCTCAATGCCATTTTACTCGTTGCGCTGGTGTTTGGGGCCATCAATCTGCCCTCGGTCAGCACGTGGACTGTGCTTGGACAGCAAATGGCGCGAGTCCTGACGAACCCGCGCCGTTTGCTTGTTTTCAATTGGACCATGGCGGCGCTGCTTGTAGCCTCGCTTTATCCGGTGCTTTGGCCCAACTAGATCATTTCAACGGCAAACAGATTTCGGTCAGTAAATCTTCGGGCGCGGTTTCACGCGGATCGTTGAGGTAGATTTCGTAGCAGGGTTGGTCTGCAGGCTCTTCGCCCGAATCGGGCAGCCAGTTGCCGAACAGAGTCTGGTAGGCGCTGTGAATCCCGGAATACGGGCCTTTGTAGGTCAAAACCGCTGTTTTTCCGCCCGGAATGTTTAGGTCTTCCATCCCGTCCGGGGTATCTTCGCCGCAAAATTGCGCTCCGGCAAAGCTGCGCAACTCATCCTCGGGCACATCCTCGGGGCTATCGAAATAAAGCCCGATCATCGGGCCGACCTGCGGCCACAGTTTCCGGGATTCGCATAGGGTGCCAAAGGCCTCAAAGCTGCGGCCAATCTCGGCATAGGCCCCCTTGTGCGGCAGCGCCACGACACGGCGGGATGGTTCGGTTCGGGTTGTAATGGGATGCATGGGATATCCTCCGGTTTTGAAATTTGGATGAGCTGGCAGAATCTGCCCTGTTTTGCGAAACGCGGCGGGGCTGCTGCCATAGGCCTCGGAAAAGGCCCGCGCAAAGGATTTGAGGTTCGGATACCCGATGTCCGTCGCGATACGCGCAACCGGTTTGTCCGATTGTACCAACCAGCAGGCAGCGCGGTGCAACCGTATCCGCCGGGTGGCTTGCGCGCAGGTCTCGCCGGTAATCGCGCGAAACACGCGGTGCCAGTGAAATCGCGACATCGCAGCGACATCCGCCAAAGCATCCAGAGATAGGTCTCCGGCGGGGTTGTCATGAATGTAGGCCAACACGCGCAAAACGCGATCTTCATAGCTGGCAGCCATCAGCATCCTTCCTTTTCTTTGCCCATCCGTGCTCGCATATTGCGCGACCACAAATCTTGCTGAGTTGCATCCGGGACAAGCATTAGTCATATAGCAGGGAACTTCCGCGTTGAGAGGCGTCATGACCCAGTATCTGGATTTCGAAAAACCGCTGGCCGAGATCGAAGGCAAAGCTGAAGAGCTGCGCGCGCTGGCCCGCGCCAATGAAGAAATGGATGTGACCGAAGAGGCCGCCGCGCTGGATGCCAAGGCCGCCAAACTACTGGACGAGCTTTATGCCGATCTGACCCCATGGCGGAAATGTCAGGTTGCGCGGCACCCCGAACGCCCGCACTGCAACGATTACGTGGATGCGCTGTTTACCGAGTTTACGCCCTTGGCCGGTGACCGGAACTTTGCCGACGATCTGGCGGTGATTGGCGGTCTGGCCCGTTTCAATGATCAGCCAGTCATGGTGATCGGTCACGAAAAAGGCAGCGACACCAAATCACGGATCGAGCGTAATTTCGGCATGG
The DNA here is from genome assembly GCF_056537425.1 of Ruegeria sp. CE9. NCBI lineage: Bacteria > Pseudomonadati > Pseudomonadota > Alphaproteobacteria > Rhodobacterales > Roseobacteraceae > Ruegeria > Ruegeria sp. CE9. The sequence continues at coordinate 243,814 of NZ_JBQFRO010000002.1, forward strand.
CCCGCCCCGAAGGGTACCGCAAGGCCGTGCGATTGATGGAGATGGCAGGGCGCTTTGGCCTGCCGGTGATCACTCTGATCGATACGGCCGGGGCCTATCCAGGCAAAGGTGCCGAAGAACGCGGCCAGTCTGAGGCGATCGCACGCTCGACCGAGATGTGCCTGAAGATTGGCGTGCCGCTGGTATCAGTGATCATCGGCGAAGGTGGCTCGGGCGGCGCGGTCGCCTTTGCAACCGCGAACCGTGTCGCGATGTTGGAACATTCGGTCTACTCGGTGATCTCGCCCGAAGGCTGTGCCTCCATCCTGTGGAAGGATGCCGAGAAAATGCGTGAAGCTGCTGAGGCGCTGCGCTTGACGGCGCAGGATCTTTACAAGCTAGGCGTGTGTGACCGTATCATTACCGAGCCCAAGGGCGGCGCCCATCGCGATCGCGCTGCCGCAGTCGAGGCCGTGCGGTCTGCGATTGCTGCGATGCTTGATGAGCTTGGCGGAAAAGATGCGGCGGCCCTGATCAAAGACCGCCGCCAAAAGTTCCTGGATATCGGTACAAAAGGGCTGGCGGCTTAACCCATCAGCCACCCAACTGCCGCAACAACGCCACCGAGGGTTGTCCTGTAACGGACAGCCCGTTGGCACGCTGATAGGCGCTGATAGCGGCCTCGGTATTCTTGCCGATCACACCATCCGCGCCCTGCGTGTCATAGCCCGCTGATGTCAGACGGCGCTGCAGCTCTTTGCGATCCTCAAGTGTTAATCCGGTGGCGTCCGGCCCGAATGACGCCTGGAACGGCGCGCCGCCCGCGATCCGGTCTGACAGGTGACCGACACCAATCGCGTAGCTGTCGGAATTGTTGTAGCGCTTGATAACCTGAAAATTGCGGAATACGGCAATACGCGGACCGGGTGTCTGCGGCTGCAGCACTGCCACCGGCGTGCCCGAAACCGAACCAACCTCACCCCCCCAAAGCTGCCCGCGCACCCAACCGGCGCGCGACAGGTAGGCGGCAGTCGAGGCCAGCGAATCCGCAGGGTCCTCGGACCAGATATCGCGGCGTCCATCGCCGGTGAAATCAACGGCATATGCCAGATAAGAGGTCGGAATGAACTGCGTATGCCCCATCGCCCCAGCCCAGCTGCCGGTCATATTGGCGGGGGACGTATCGCCCTCTTGGATGATCTTTAGCGCCGCCACCAGTTGCTTTTCAAAGAACGCACCACGCCGCCCGTCATAGGCCAGTGTAGACGTCGCCGAAATCACCGGCACATCGCCTCGTCTTGCACCATAGCGGCTTTCCAGCCCCCAAACGGCCACAACAACCTCTTTGTCTACCCCATATTGGGCTTCAATCTGCGACAAGGTTCCTGCATGCCGCACAAGCATCTGTTTTCCAGTGTCGATCCGTTCATCCGAAGCGGCAATCGCCAGATAGTCTTCAAGCGAGCGCTTGAATTCCACCTGATTACGATCACGCTCTATCACTTCGGGTAGATACCCTGCCCCCTGAAAGGCGCGATTTAGGGTGGATTCAGAGATGCCCTGAGAGGCCGCACGGTTTCTGAAACTGGCCACCCAGTTATCCCAACCCGCATTCGGAACAGGACGCATGCGCGACGCGGGGGCACTATTGGGCACGCCGCCCGTTGAGCAGGCCGCCAACAGGGTCGACCCAAGCCCGATAAAAAATGTTCTTCGATTGATCATTGTGAAATCTGCTCTTGTTGTGATTTGCCATCACGATAGCGCAGCACGGGCGTTCAGACCAGCAAAGCAATGCCCGAAATCATTGGGTCAGAGAGATGGGCAACAAGCCGCTCAGGTCACCAGCAGGCGCAAACCTTGGGTCACATCCGACCGCACCGCAAGGCGCAGCCCGGGCTCATCCCCGGCCTTGAGCGCCGCGATGATCAGGCGGTGGTAGTGCGGCGGCTCGGTACGCCTTAACCGGCCATAAAGCGCGCGCATCGTGGGGCCCAATTGCAACCACACAGTCTCGGCCATGGCAAGCATCGCTGGGGCCTGCGCACGTAGGTACAGTGTACGATGAAACTCCAAGTTCGCACGGATGTAACCTACTGCATCGCGCTTCGTGACCATCTCAGCCACTGCCATATTGATACTCTGCAATCGATCGATCAGCGCCATATGCGCGCGCGGCAGGGCGCGGCTGGCCAGCTCGACCTCAAGCAAGGCGCGCAACGCCGCCAGCTCTTCGATCCGATCGCGGGTTAGTTCCGGTGTCGACACACGACCCGACGTAGACAGAAACAGCGCCCCCTCTGCCGCAAGCCTTCGCACTGCTTCACGTGCAGGGGTCATCGATACGCCGAATTCCTTGCCGATGCCGCGCAGGGTCAGTGCCTGTCCCGGCGCGATTTCACCATGCATGATGCGCGACCTGAGCGCGCGGTAAACGCGATCATGGGTGGCGGTCTGGGACTCGGCAGGGCGTGTGGTCAACATCAGTTTATGTGATCACAAATTCCAACCACGTCAAGCTGCGTCAAAACGATAACGATGCAGCTCGGCCCCGTTTTCCCGCAACCAGCGGCGGGGTTCCTTATACGGGCCAAAGATACGCTCGACCTGTGCCCAGAAGGCGGGTGAGTGATTCATCTCGGCCAGATGTGCCACTTCATGCGCCGCCACATAGTGCAGGATCTCCGGCGGGGCCAGGATCAGCCGCCATGAGAACATTAGCCCACCCGAAGATGTGCACGAGCCCCAACGCGAGCGTGTGTCGCGCAGGGTAAGGCTGCTATATGGACGGCCCAGCATAGCGGCGTAATCGTCGCACGCGCCTGTCAGCCGGTCACGTGCAAGTTCCTTTAGAAACCGGGCCAACCTCCGCGCTTCGGCGCCAGCGGGCACACCGATCTCATCACCGCGCAGCAGCACGCGCCGACCCGATACCGAAACGATTCGCCGCTCGGTTCCTTCAATCGGAATGACCTGCCCTGTGCCAACCGTTTCAAGACTCGGCCGGTCCTGCAGGTGCCCGCGTATCCACCCAGCCTTCTGATGCGCGAAATCTAAGGCTTCGGTCTCGGCCACCCCATTCGGATATGTTAACGTAACCCGTCCATCCAATTGAGAAATCCGCAAACTGATACGTCGCGCCCGCGCCGATTTTCGCAATGTCAACGGCACCGGGGGCGTTCCAGGCAGTGCATGTCGCCCCATGGGCCGTACTCCTTTGCGCAAAGGCTTTGACAGTGCCTGCCGCATGTGGCAGGTGACCTGAATCATTGATGAGATTCACCTGATATCAAGGGGATTTGATATGCCCAAGGAAGAATGGGGCGTAAAGCGTGTTTGCCCGACAACTGGCAAACGGTTTTATGACCTGAACAAAGACCCGATCGTAAGCCCCTATACCGGCGAGATCGTGGAACTGGATACCGGCAAAAGCCGGATGATTGCCGCTGACGCCGAAGACGCCGCATCGGTCAAAGCACGCGAGGCCACATCGGACGAAGACATCGTTCTTGATGATGATGACAACGTCGATGTCGAGCTGGACGATGATCTGCTGGACGATGATGACGAAGGCGACAACGTTTCGCTGGACGATATCAAAGACATGTCGTCGGAAGACGAAAACTAAAGGGTTCCGAGGCGGCCGAGGCCGCCTCACCCTGCCTTGCCAGCGAGTCCGAACTTTTTCACTGAATCCGATTTTTGGACTTGCACTTGCACGCGGCGTCTCATAAACGTCCGTCCAACGCTGCGGCGGTACCTGCATGGGGCCTTAGCTCAGTTGGGAGAGCGCTTGCATGGCATGCAAGAGGTCAGGGGTTCGACTCCCCTAGGCTCCACCAAATCCCAAGCCTTAATATACTGAATTAAAGGAAGAAGTTCGAAATTCGAATGTTCTGTCCCGCCATCTTTCCCACCACTTGGTTTCTCAAAACCCTTTGGAAAGGAAAAATGATGCGAAATACCGAATCCCAAGAAAGCCGCGACGATCTACTAGGCCTTGCGATGGAAGCCAGAGGATTGGCCCTGGCATTGGACAATACGCTATTCAACGCTGGAAGCCTCGCCGGACTTCTTCAGAAGAATGCGCGCGGCTTGAAAGCCTGCGCCAGCGTTGGCGCCAGTAATGATGTAGGTCTTGCCTGTCTGGTCGCCGAGGCGCTCGGGTGTCCAGCCTTTGGGTCCGAATGTCGTATCTACCATTTGTGTCTCCTTCCAGCCCAAACTGGCGGTTTGAGGTGTTATTGCTTGAAGGCACAAATAATACTTGGCTGGGCCCATAAACAGGCGATATTCTCTCGATCACTTGCCCAATCGTCTCAACCCCATTGCAAAGATGAAAGCCCTATGCCAGCTAGAGCGCATGAGCAAAGACCAGATCAAAGACCTTATCGAGCGACGTCTGCCAAAGGCAGGCCTCGTCGATACCGCGTTGAAAGGCGTCCAGCTTTTCCGGGTGACCGAGGCCATGCCCTGCGTGCCTGCTGTCTACGAGCCCACGGTGGTGGCTATTCTCAGTGGCAGCAAGGAAGCTGTTCTGGAGGGTGAGCACCACGTCTATGGCAGCGACAAATACCTGCTGTGCCCCATGACTTTACCGGTGGAGGCGGGCACGCCATTGGCGTCCAAGGATGATCCTCTGCTCGGCGTGGTGATTACGCTGGAGCCACGGATGATGCGCGAGCTCACCATGGAAATCGAGGCCGCCGCTGGCGGCAACAAACAATTGCGGGATGGCGCGCCATCGGCTTTGGCATTGGCGTCCTGGGATAGTGGTTTCACGCAGGCACTGCTGCGGCTTCTCGATCTGCTCGACAATCCGGTTGATCTGGAGGTGCTCGGGCAGGGGCGAATGCGCGAGTTGTGTTACGCGGTGCTCATGGGCGAGGCCGGGGCCTCCGCAAGACGAGCCTTTGGCGTCGGCAACGAAATCGCGCGCACCATCGACTACGTCTCAAACCACTTGAATGAACAGGTCACCATCGACGATATGGCCGACCACGTCGGCATGAGCCGGGCGGTCTTCCATCGGCGTTTCAAAGAAGCCACGACAATGTCTCCAATACAGTTCGTGAAATCTATGCGGCTGAACAACGCCGCCATGAAGATTGCCGAAGGAAAGACCGTGTCGGAAGCGGCATGGGACGTAGGCTATCAAAGCGCGTCTCAGTTCAGCCGGGAGTTCAAACGGATGTACGGCCAGTCGCCCCGGCAATGGAGCCATGCGGCGCAGGGGCCCGAACGAATGGCCTAGGGTGCAACAGTGAGCTTACGTTTGAGACGAATGTCCGGTTGAGGTGGTGCTACGGTCAATAGGTGCGTTGTACCGAATGACGGGTTTGTCCCGCAGTGTGCGTTTTCGTCACCCTAAAAGACATGGTCTGCAACACGACCGAAAGCTGCCGAATGCAACCGCAGCGCCCATGCTGAACGGTAATGTCGGCTTATACGATTAAGCTCGCGTTCGCTCATGACAACCAATCCCACCGTCACACTCCAATCCTGCCTGCTCGACAGAGAAGTGTGACACTTCTACTTTGCTGATGTGGGACATTTTAACTTTGCGACTTCACGGGAACATCGCTGAATGGGTGTTATGTGAAGCGATCTGTGGTTGAGCGCATCACTCAGATCGGTTCAGCGAAGTCCGCGCTAGATTTGATGTCATTCATATTCTTAGTGTCCCTTGACCACGATGTCTTGCCCCCCGTTTGGCGTAGTGAACTTGAAGGTATCATGCTTAATTCCTGCCGCCGTCGCTGGTCTTGACGGTTTAGTTCGGTTAGCAGCCCGCCTTTTCATCAGGGTAGGGAAAATCAAAAAGTTAGTTCACCATTAGAAATACTTAGCGCAAACTCAAACAAGTCAGATGATACTACCTGCTCGATGCCTGGACCTATCGCAATGATCCTCGTTTTAGGCCCCGCATTTGTGTCCAGATAGAAATAAACTCCCGTGCCATCATCCGCGATAGGAACGTAAGCAGGGATTTCACTGCCGGCTTGCCGCCACTCCTTAAGCTGCCGAGAAACCTTAACAACGTCTTGCCAGAGCGGCATCTCGCTATCATTAACATTTGGCAGACCATAGATTTCAACACCATCAAGTACTACGGCACCGTATTCTGACAAAAAATCGCGATACTGAACTGGAAAAACAACCATAAGTTCAGCTTCCGCATCATGGATTTTTTTGTCTGAGCATGGACCGGCAACTTCTCCAGTCGCACACATCTGATCAAACTCTGTTTTGGCATCCATTGTCGTGCACTCTCACTCAGTTATTTGCCCTGATTTAACAAAATCTTGATATCGTTCTTGCCAATAGGATTTGGAATAATTTGGTTGTCTTACCGGGGAACCCGGACCGGGAATGTGAAGTGGGCCGCCTGAAGTCGGATTGTATTGGTTCTGGGAACGAGTTACTTCGATCATCTGCCCCGTTTCACGTCCGACATGGTGAAGCTGCAAAGGCTCCCAAGCACCGTTTGCATTTTGAACAAAAGGGGCTTGGCCATTTTTTATCCTAGTGATGTTTTGAGGGCTTAACTCTATATCCGAACGCTGTACCACCAACTCTCCGCGATGTCGAGTTACCGTTGTCCAAGTTTCGCTTCTTCCGAATGTGGCCTCTGCATTTCGAAGAAATTGAGCTTCATCGGCGTTCTGTGCCTGAATTCCGCTAAATCGCCCACTATTGGGTACGCTACCTTCTACCTTGATCCCGGTGCCCGGAAGGTTTGGTCCAGGAGAGCACGATGTAATGTTGCCAGAGGCGCATTCAATTACGTCAGAAACACCCAGCGCAACGCACGTTCTAGGAGTAGCCGCACAGACAGAGGGGCCGAGCGCAACAACACCGGTTACCACCGCTAAAAACTGCTTCGTCGCCTCAACTGTTTCGACATCGCCTAGGTAGTCGGCGTAAGCCTCAGTGTAGGCTTCGGCACAAGCACCATCGGACACGCCTCCGCAGCGGGTTTCCTGATAGTCCTCATAGCCGTTCAGGAAGTCGATGTTTTGATCGAGTTGCTGCTGCGCAGGACCGGAGACAAACAGTGCGCCCGAACGACTCAGCACTTGAGCGGCTATTGGGCTTTCATCGCGCAGTGCCGTAATCACTTCGTCGTAGCTGGCGGCTTCGGCCATGAAGCGCTCAACGCACTCGTTGGTAAAGCACGTGTTTGCAAGCTCTCGGTCATTCTGAAGACTAACATTGGCAAAATGAACTGCAATATCGCGCTGATCTGCCTCTGAGCATCCACTGTCCTGAGCATGGCATGCTTCAAGAGCGGCTTGCATATTCGCCAGATCTGTATGATTCAGGTAGTTGTTGAGGATTGCAGATTGACCAACGAATGATCCTGTACTGACGTTATCCGCTTCTCCACCTGAAACTAGATATCCGGCAACGGCTCCAACGACAGAAGCCAATCGATTTTGCTCTTCAATGCTGAGGGAACTACTCCCGGCGATTCCGGAATAGATACTGGCCGCAATTCCACCTGCCGCGCCTGCCGCACAGTCCGCACCTGTGGCTTCGGCGGCGGCACAACCCGCGAGCGCATGAAGGAGCATATGACCTGCCGAGCCTTCACCGCCGTTGATAGCGTTGCCGTTCGCGTCAGTGAACAACCCACCAATCTCGAACTGAACATCTGCCAGCGCCAGATTGGTAACGGTTTGAACAAGGCTTGCTGAGAACCCGTCTGCAAAGTCTGTTCCATAGACAGTCGAACTCAGACCAGAAGAGATCGCACCATCCAAGGCACCCTCTAGAATGCCACCAATGGTCAATTGGGCAACGTCACCATTTCCGAACCCATTGATCAGCGCATCATTCAGAGGACTGCTTTCGGGGATGTTCAGATTGATGCCAGATGTAATTCCCGCCGTGGCACCAGAGAACGTGGCGGCCTCCAGGATCGCTCCCAGATCGAGATCTCCGGCAACAACGCCATCCAGCGTTTCAACGAGCGCCGTTGAGGTGAAGGCGGTCGCTCCGTTGTAGAGACCCGTCGTTAGCGCCGTGGCACCCTCGGCTGCTGCTGCACCTGCAAGTTCCGGCAGCACATTTCCAACGAGTGTCGGCGCAACATATGCTGCAACCGCAATCGCAACGAGCGCTTTGAACGCAGGCGAGAGCTGAGTTTTCTCTTCATAGAAATACTCATCCGCCAGTTCCTGGCTGATCAGCTCTAGACCGTGGATGGCCAGAAGTTCCTCCGGGTAAAGATCTTGTAGGTTGGGCGCATCAACACCTGCAGTTTGATACAGCACCAACTCAGCATCGCCACCGATGTCGAAATTCATTCCTTGTCCGGCCAGCAATTCAGTCAACACGGCCGTTTCCGTAAAGCTGGTCTCGGTGATTGTGGTCATGGTGACCAGACCCATGTCGGTCTCGAAGAACTCGGAGCGGTGACTGTCGATGGCGGGCTGAACCGAGAAATCACCACCTGTTGTGATGTTCAGGTTCTGACCAGCAGACAGCGTTGCGCCGACAAGCGTTGTGTCAGTGCCGGACACGATGCTTAGATCCAGGGCCGCCAACGCATCTGTGCCGGTGTTGATGTGATCGACCGTATGCAGTTGGCTGGATTTGCTCAGCAACCCACCAAGGTAGCTCTTTTCTTTGACATGCGTCTCTTCGAACACGTCGGTGTTGGTGCCAACGAGGATATTGCCCTCAGTCGCAGTGAGGTTGATATCACCTGTGACGCTGGCAAGTTCTGTCCCAGCCGTGGTCAGGTCACCTGTCTCAGCGATAACATCTAAGTCACTACCAGCGGTGATCCCGACACCTCGATTGGTGACGGCAAGTGTGGATCGCGTTTCCTTCTTCTTCGACAGGAAGCCGCTGCTGGTTTTGCGGGTTTCTGACTGGTAGATGTCTTGCGCAGCCGCAAGAACCACATCACCAGATGCTGCCAGATGGGCCTTTCCGCCGGCATCGATCTGTGTACCGACCAGGACCGCGTCTCCGCCCGCGTTGGCGATGAAGTCGCCGCCAGTGAACAATTGGGCAACCTGAGCGGTCAGGGTCAGGCGATCCGTCCCGTTCTTCGCATCGCCTTCGCTGTATTGAACACCAGACTGCTCGGCGAGCAGGTAGAGACTGCCACCTGCCGTCAAACGCGTGTCCCCTGTGACCTGAGCCTGAACACCGGCTAACGTCATATCAGCAGAGGAGATGATCGACAGGTCACCACCCACGTCAAAGCGCGAGGCAAGATTCTCGGTGATCTTGGTGACGCTTGTGTTGGTGTAATATTCTTCTGTCTGCGCCAGACCTTCGATTGTAACGTTGCCAGCCGCAAATATTGAGGTGTCAGAGCTTGATCTGATCACCAGTGCCTTGCCTGAGAAATCTCCACCCGTGATGATGTCAACCAGATCACCACCAAGTTCGGTGTCCTCGAATGTAATGTTCCCGAAGGATGTCAGGGACAATGAGCCGTTCTCAGAAATCAGCGACCCACCCGAACCGGTAATCCGGCCCGCAACGATTGTCAGATCACCAGTTTCTGAGGTGTTGGCTTTGTCCAGGGAAGCGAGCAAGCCTGTATCTGACAAGCCGAACCGGTCACCAAAACCTTTGAATCCTGTCCCAGGACCCTGAACTGCGTCCCCGCCTTCATAGGAGGTGCCGTCGCTCGGATATCCATTCCATTCAGCGGGTCGATTGATGTTCTGGAACAGCTCATCCTGGATTTGCAGGCGATCCAGAAAATAGTCGGAAGAGATGAAGTCTTCGTAGGAAACCGGAGTTGTCCCGAAGTTTGTCCGACCCTCTCCAATCAAGGTATCCAGGTTGGCTAGTTCCTGAAGCTCTGGTTGAACCGGTGAGAGAAACGATCCAGGGACAACCAGTTCAGGTAGCGGCGCGCTTGTCACGGCGGAACTATCACGCGGCGCAATAACGTTCGAGGTTCCGGATCTAATGTCGCCATTCGCCACGACTGATGTGCTGCTGATGTTGACAGAACCACCCGCAAGTATTTGGCCAATCTCCGAAGTAGCTCCGTTGGAAGTCTCACGCGAGACCGGCGAATAGCTCACTCTTTCTGTGCGTGTGGTGAAGGCCGCGTCACTTCCACCGCTGCCCTCGTTGATCTCGATGGTCAGGTTTCTCGTGTATGTCGCAGCGTGCTTGACCTTGGTGTCCTGATACCCGTTGTTAGAAAAACTCGAACTTTCAACGTCGATGCCACCTTCAGCAGAGATCAGACCAGCGTCGTTGCGCACAGTATCTGCCTGAATTGCAATGCCTGCGCCCGACAGAATTTCCGGCTTAGCCCCGGAAGCCGCAACAGACGTGCCTGTGCTCCAGGTAACACCGCCCCGGTTCGAGAACACGCCGTCAAAGCTATAAATGGTTGCGCAGCTGCTCGCTCTGTCCGCACCGCCATTCGACCGGCTACTGGTGAAACAGCTTTCTAGTTCGAGATCAGCTGGATTGGTTGAAACTCTTCGGCTGGCTGTCTTATTGTCCGGAGTCCCCGCAAATATCTCCACACCCGACTGTGAGGGCTGAGTCACAATACTGTCGAAACGGTTGTCAACGGTATCTGCTTCGATGGCCAGACCACCATCTGCCTCGATGCGCCCGGATTGGTTGAAGACGGTTCCATTGCGGGCCACCAACTGCATTGTCTCGCCGGATTTCAGCAGACCACCGAGGTTATTCAGATCCGAGCCGCTGCGCAGTTGAAGGTCACCGCTGGCTTTGATCGTGCCGCGGTTTTCTATGTCCCCACCAAGATCAAGCAGAAGGTCTCCATTAAACAACACCTGTTCTGATGCGCCTACAGACAACCCACCCGAGGCCAACGTGACTGCAAGGCCATCGCCTGCGCGCAGCTGGTTGAAATGAGATGAATTGAGCCCGCAGTTAAATGAACCCGACTGAAACTCCAAAACGGATTGCCCCGCCAACAGCGCATCGGCACCAAGGCTGGTTTGTCCGGATACAGCGACATCGGTGTTGAGCGCATTGATCTGCCCTTGGAGGTCGAGTTCCCCCGCTGACACTGACAAATTTGCCTGCTGCCCTGCGACCAGATCACCATCGATGATCGCCTGATCCTGAGCTGTCACGGACAGGGATTCGACGGCAGCGATCTGCGATCCGGCGCTTGTTTGGACCTCATCACCCGCTATGGTTACAGATTGCCCGCGTGACGAACCCGTTTGAGTAACCGACCCGTCAGTCGCTGCGACAGACAATGTCTCAAGCGCTTGGGCCTGACCTTCAATCCGGACGTCATCACCGTTGAGAGCCACAGACTCCGCAACCAGTTCAGAATCCGCACCCGTTACAAGCTCAGTTCCGGCCGTCAGCGAAGCCGCTTCCAGGGCGGCGGCTTTGCCGTCGAATGTCAGCTGTGTCAGCGCATTCACATCAATGGACTGAGCGAAGACTTCGGAGTTGCCGTCCAGCCCCACAGAGCTGCCAGTTGATGCAGCCGCAAACGCGTTGCGCGCCACAATCGCGCCGGAAATGTTCAGCATCCCCGCGCTTTCCAGACGGATTGCACCGCCCGCTGCCTGACCGTTGAAGGTCAGATCGCCATTGCTGGTTCTGATGTCGATCAAATCACCGCTCTCGGAGGTGATCGCACCTTCCAGAAGGATCGGACCCTGGTTGTGGACCTGGACGCGCCCGCCCGCACGGATCTGCGGTGTATGACCACCAGCAGGAGCGCCCAGCGTAAGCTGCCCATCAGCCCGCAGCGCAATGTTGGTTGAGGACGCCATATCCCCATTCAGACGCACGCCCACGCCATTTTCGGTGGCAATCAAACGGATTGCGTTGGCATACATGCCACCAAGAGCGGCGACGTCCACAGCCAATGCCGGGGCCGCACCTTCACCGGCCTGCTCGGTGATCCCGGTCACCGCGCCCGTTTCTGGATCGTAAGACCAGTTATAGTCCGCCTGGTTGGCGCCGGCGACGACATTGAGCTGGTGCGCACGCATCTTGCCGTAGATCGCTGCGGTACGGGCAATCACATCGACGCGGCTGGTGTCGGTCAGACCTATCCGATTTTCCGGGTTCAGCCCTTCAGCACCGATGGTCACTGTGCCACGTCGAACGTCGAATCCGGTGAGGGCACCATTGCTGCCAAACTGCGGCTTGCCGGTTGTAAGGGTCGCGCGCTCGGTATTGATGAAACCGCAGCCGTTGCAGGTGATGCCAAACTCGTTGGTGACCACTACATCCATGCGCTTACCGGCCACTTCGAGAATGCCGTTCAGTTGGGTCTGATTACCCCCGACAACCTCGCCAATCCAAAGATCGGCCTCTTGCCCCGGTCTCAGGTTGCCATTGCCTTCGATCACGCCGCCCAGTTGCGTGTTGGTGATTGCGGCCGAGTTGTTCAGGATCAGGTCATCCGCCTGAAAGTCGGTGTAGACATCGTGACTGACGCCTGCGCCATTTGGAGTCGAGATGTTAATGACCGTTGTGCCGTTTAGCGACTGGTCGACATGTGGGCGCGGACCTGTGTTCGGGCCGACAGGCTGGATGTTCTGCGCATGAAGCAAAGCAGGTTGTATCGTCAACGCAAGCGTCAGGACCGAAGAAACAACTTTCTCAAAAACACGACTACGCATGGTTACGGCTTCCCAAATTACTTTGCTCAACAAAACGCTTCATCAGAACTGCAACCTCAGACTGAGATACCCAACGGTCTTGTCGGATTCGAAGGCTGGATTGGTGTTGGGTGGGGACTCGTCAGGTCGGCTCAAAGCGTGCGCCACCTGCATCTGTAAGGTGACTTGATTGTTCATGATGATATCCGCCCCAAGGCTGACACCTGCCAGATGATCCTGAGACCAGCGGCGCAGAGCTGAGGGTTTGACATACCCAAAATCCAGACCCGCGTTCATGCGGACCTCAAATCTGGTCGCCTTGTAGGCACTCCATTCAACAGTGTTACGCAAATAAATCCCGGTGTCGCCATAGAGGCTGTTGTCGTGAAAGCCCCGAACTGTACTCCACCCACCGATGCCGAACTGCTCAATGCCAGGTAAGATATCTTCCGAGTATTGCCCGGCCAGTGTACCCCGATAGGTAAGCCTGCTTTTTGCAAGCGGAGCAGAGAAATCAGCGCGGATCTTCAAAAGACGGAATTCCTGATCGATGACGCTGAGTTCAGGAATGTCTGCCCCTAGCGCATCAAGCCCGGCTTTCACGCCTATGTTCCAGAACAGCCGACCCTGCCCGATGGTGCTTTCGCCCCGAAGGCCAAGCGAGGCAACTGTGAGGCGCTGGCGCTGACCGGTGATCTCGATATCGTTGATCGAGGTTTTGGTTCTGTTCAGCTTCAGATCACCGTAGGCATAGACCTTCGATGTCTGGTTCCGCATCAACAGTCGCTCAGTCAGTAGGATCAGGTATTGGCTGCGTCCTTCTGTGACAAAGGACTGGTTGATGCCTTGGGTGATGAAGCGATAGTCGCTCGCTCCAAAATCCGCATTGATCAGCCAGTTGCCTACCGGCAAGCCCCAGTTGACAGAAACAGAATCCGAATAGCGCTCCCCGCGCTCCTCAAATGGAGTGGTGGTGATTCCGATCCGCAGCTGGTCATTGAGGTTTAACCCGTTATCGAGTCCAAATGTGCTGGTGCCTTTGATCCGGCCGGTGGACTCAAAACCGGAATTGTCGAATTGGAAATCCAAGTACCATGGGCGTCGGTCTTGAACGTCAACCTGAATGAAGGACCCGCCAGGTGTTTCTCCGGGCACGAGCTGGAACTGGCCGCTGGCCGACCGGGGTGCGTTGATATTCTCTAACCCCTGTTCCAGATCGCGCAGGTTCAGAAGGTCACCACGTGCAGTAGGGAAGGCCGTACCCAGACGCGCATCCGCTGGCTGGCCGGTTCCATAGACATAGCCTTCGATCCGGCCCGGCACGATGGTGATCGCCAGAGATCCGTCTGCGATGTCCTGTTCCGGCACGTATGCACGGGTCGTGATGAACCCCAGCTCCTGATAGAATGTGTTGATCAGGTTCAATGTCTGCGCGATGTCGGCTGCTGTCGCACAGGTGCCAATCAGATCGCGATAGCCTTCGGGCTCACGTTTGAATGCCTCAAAACCTTCGAGATCAATACTGCGGATCTCAAAGCAGGGGCCACCCAGGGGAGGAACATAGAGCTCCTCTCCAGCGGCTTGGTCCTGTACCACATCCTCACGTTCTTCGAACTCCCGGCGGCGTTGTTCCTGTTCTTCCGTCTGCTGAGTTTGCTGCTGAAGAATTTCGTTGCCAATGCGCTGCAAGTCACCAGGCGATACGCCTTGCGCTGAAACGGCTGCTGCCGTCGGCAGGATCGCGCAGAGACCAAGTGCTGTGGTTAGGGAGAGAGACCGCAAACCCATCAGTTGTCCCCCGGCGTTCTGAATCGATTGTATGCAGCAGTGAACCCGCGCAGCGACACCGGGAAATCAATGGCCTTGTCGCGCGCCGTCCAGACCCGGGCTTTGACTTCCAGTCCCCTCCGGAATGCCGCCAGGACATCGCCGTTCATCCGAAACCCCGCGTGGCAGCCAAGCTGATCGCAGACCTCGTACAAGACTTTGAAGGGACGGCGTTTGTCCACGTGCAATTCGATGCCCGGAGCCAGATAGACGCCAACAGGAACCGTTATGACTGCATAGCTTTGGTCCGTGTCTTCATCGTCAGACACGCTCAGCAGAAATACTGGCGGGCCATTTTCTTCGGCGGCAACGCTCTGTATCATCTGGCAGGCGACATCCTGTTCCACCGGTTGGCACAATACCCGCCAGTCCGAAAACACCTCGTCCGCAGACGGGGGCTCAGCCTCTTGCGCCAAAGCCGCTGACTGGAAGAGAGCGATACCTATGCTCATGGCCAGCGGGTATAGAAAACTGCTCCTCATGTGCACTCAAACCTGTAGGTCATACGAACATGAGGTGTGTTCACCGGAAAACTTGCTGTTTGGACCAATTGGCCAATGGCCGGGTTCCACGTCTTTTGTGTGTATGTGGTCTGTTTGTCGAACGGGGCCGAGACGGTTTGGGACATGATGGTCGCTTGTCCCGCGCAAATCTCGTTGAATGCGTTCTGGCTGAACTTATCCTGCTGATCGGCATGGTTTGCGCGCACTTCTATGGAGGCCGTAAAGCCGCCATTGCTCGACGGAGAGACGCTATAGATTTCTTTCAGGCGCTCAGGCGATGCACCTGAACACCCGCTCAGGAGACACAGAACAGCAACCGTGAGAAAAAGCAGATTTTTCATAACAGATGAACCAATCTGAACCAACAAAAACTCGAGGACCTGAAAACGGGGACTACTGCGAAGCCTGATGCAGTGGAGTTGCTTCCCATTCGCGGGCAAAGCTCTGTGCTGCCTCCAGATCATCACGGTTCAGTTGTGTGTTCAGAGTGTCTCGCAGGGTGCGAGCTTCTTCCATGCCCCGCGCGGACGCCAAATTGGCATAGCCATGCGCTTTGATAAGATCTTGATCCACGCCGTTGCCTGACTGATAGGCTTTGGCCAACTCAAAGAGCCCCAGAGGATTGCCAGCTCCCCCGGTGCGCGAGAAAACCTCAAAAGCGGTCTCATAATTCTGCGTTACACCTGCGCCATCGCGGTAGGCCTGACCCAGATAGTTGATGGCTGCTACGTGGTTCTGCTCTGCGGCTTGCTGCCAGAATGCCACTGCGCTTGCCGCATCCTGATCTACGCCCTGTCCATCCGCGAATAGTAAGCCGCAATTGAATGCGCTGTTGGCATCTCCAGACTCAGCTGCCGCACAAATCAACTCCGCAGCGCGTTGATAATCCTGCAAGACAAGTTCACCGTTCAGGTACATCAAACCGAGCCGGTTCTGCGCTAACGCACTGCCCTGATCAGCTGCCGCGCTATAGAGCTCGACAGCGCGGCGCAGGTCGCGCTCAGTTCCCAGACCCATCTCAAACAGGCGCCCGATGAAGAACGCACCATCTGCATCACCATCGTCAAAACCGGCCTGAAACTCCTCGACTGCGCCCGAAACATTACCAGCTTCAAGGGCAGCAATGCCCGCAGGAACGTCGGCATATGCGGCACACGCGATAGATGCAAAAACTGCTCCGCCAAAAGCGGTTCTCAAAATACCCATTCCGTAACCTTTTGTTTATTTTATTAGCTTCTCGCTAACAAAGCTCACAGCACACGTTAAGGGGGAAGATCATATCGAATTTCACTAAAAAGTTATGCACCTTTGGTCTGTGACCGCAATGTGGCAATTCGCGTCGATTGGAGAGGTGCATGGCCTGTTTGGCGCCACATTTGTATCCATGAAAACAAAATGTCTAAGCTTTTTAACTTTATCGAACTGACCCGAGAGACAGGTGATCCAGCTTCAGAGCTGCTAAACGACGAATCGGTTTCCGAAAACACAAGACCAAAACCCCACACTAGACCAAGCACCACACGTAGGACCCTTCGGGTGTCTTTACGTACTCGATGCCCTAAAGAGGCTGGTACTCTGGCACGGCGTCTTGCAGTGTTCGGCAACACAATAACAAAGCACATAGAAGCATCGGGCATGAACCACGGCGAGCTGCGCACACAGGTGCATAAGTACTTTGCGGAAGTACTAGAGAAGGCAATGACGCGTAGGGATGAACTTGGCCCCTACACCGAACTAGAGAGAGAGAACGTATCGTCGACACCATCCGACTAGCCCCCGACACGGGCTGTTTGGGTGTATTTCTTCGAAGGAGGAATTAAGTTCTCTCGTCATTGAAAGGATGTTCAGCGAGGATGTTTTCGATTTCATCCTTTAGAAGGCTATACCAAGCTGACGAGAGCTTTTTCATCAACTCCAACTGCTTGCAGAACAGAATCCTACGGGTGTCTTGGCAGCCGTCACGATGTCGCAGTTCATATTCTTGTGCCAATTGCGATGTGATCGAGCAAAATATCCAATACAGAAGTTGATCGAGGCTCTGAGTAGTTATCTCAGCAAACACAATCCCTCGCTCTTCGTAGACAAGCCGAAATTGACTTCCCTGGATTTCTATATGGGGCCGGCCGTCCTGCGGCGACGTAGAAAAAACCGTAGTGCACGACTTAGGTGCGTCAATTTTTGAGGCCAGATCCCATACCTTTTGCTGAATGAAATTGATCGAAACGCCCACCCTAGTTTACCTCTACAGTTTCTTGTTTCGTTCACCCTTTCGGGAGTTTTTCTGCGATTCTCTTGAAATCCTCAGAACTAAGCCCGGTTAGTATCGGCATCTCCCAATCGAAGAAACGTTCATCATTGAGAGCCTGAAAGATCAGAGACCTCAGGCCTGAAAGTTCGGATATGTTCAATTCTTCTCTGGATACCAAATCACTCATTGTGTGAAGAATATGTTTAGCGGGAGCGTCAGGCGTTTCTGAACAAAGCACGATTTCTCCTTGTTCTTCCAACTCCGTTAAGGCTCGCTTAATTGCTTCAAGAAGCACGTCGTTGGTTACTAATATGGCTCCCTTCTAGTTGGCAGTTAAGAAACATAATCGTTCCAATCTTTAGGTTGGAAGGCAGTACCACCATCTGCCGCCTTTCCCAACAACGGACGGCAACGATGTTAATTGGGCCAGCGCTCACCAGCTTGAAACCGTTTGTACCAATAGTCGCGGGAATGAGATTCATGAAGGCGTTCGAATGCACGCACAACTGCCTTTAAAGTAGCCCCTATTTCGATATCGAGAAGAAACCACGCTTTCGATAATCTGCCTGCGACATCGAAGAGCGTATCGAAGCGTTGCTCCGCATCTGAGCGGGAACCAGCACCAATCTCATCAATTAGCCGTTGGCACTCGCTCTCATAGGCTACAAGACAATGGTTCACCTTCTCTTTCGCCCGTGCGAGCTCCTCCAAACCTGCATCCATTGTTGCATTCACATCTTTAATGTTCATTTTAACTACCTCAGCGGCTGAATATGGCCGACTTGACCAGTGGTCGGGTTGTAGATCATTTCTAGCCCTGCCCCCTCATAGCGGAAGTATCCTTTCGCTCCTTGTGGATCCGGCATTACCTTTGGATTGCTGTTCAAGAGTTCACGAGCCTGCAAGAATGGCGCAGGACGACCGTTATTGTAGAGGTACTCAAAGTACGATTTCGAAAACTTGAAACCATCTGCCGTGTAGAACTGACCATCAAATTCGATTGGCCTGCCCGGTATTAGCTGAACGGTGTCCTGCCTGTTGTTGATACCAGAGTTTGCCTTCCCTCGACCAATTCCGGCATCAATGAACTCACCGACGACTGCTAGGGTCGCGTCAATGGCACGATCTGTTACAAACTTTGCAAGCGCCGCTTCATATGCTTCAGGGTATTCTGCAATCAGTTCCGCAGTGCCGGTGAACTCTGCCCATACTTCCAGCTTTTGTTTGCCATTGGGCGCTTCGGCAAGCCCTTCCTAGCCGTACTTTTGAACTGCATTTGAAGTCTTTGATAAAGATTTGGCCCTTCTAGTGCAGCAAACGGATTGGTAGTAGATGGATTTACCAAACCAAGTTTCACGTATGCATCTTTAACGGCAGAAACGCAGGCTGGGCTGGATTGGTTTGCGGTACATGCATCACGCAGCTGTTCGTCTCGTTGCTGGTCTAATCTACATCGAGCTGCCATATCGCGGTCGGCGTCCATGCTGATGCTATTCCCAGCACGGGCAGAGCAGAAGACTGTCCGAACTTATAGTCTGAACAAAAAAAGCTGCCATTTGATTGAATGAATTCGAGGGCCGTTGTGAGCCTTTACGCAATTGTGTCTATTCTGAGATCAGAATCCAGCAAGCCAAGCCGCCGAGTTTTTGGGATGTACCGAGTGTCAGTTTGCAGCCATATGCATTCAGCAGATCAACGGCTATTGCCAAACCCAAACCGGTTCCGCTGACAGAAGTGTCTAAACGACCTCCCGAACGAAGCACTCCTTCACGTGCATTCTCAGGAATTCCAGGCCCGTCATCTTCGATGCAGATCTGAATGCCGTCTTCAAGACGCTTTGCAGCGATCTGAACTGTCGATTGGCACCATTTGAGAGCGTTGTCGAGAAGGTTACCAATCACTTCTTCTATGTCCTGAGTGTCCATTCGAACCCAGAGGCCGGCCTCGTGATCTGATGTAAGTGATCTCCCTTCGCGATCTGCCATGACCGAAAACAGTCTGGACAATCTCTCGACTGAGTTCGAAAGATCGGTTTTGGAATGTGTCAGTTCTCCAGTATTGGTTGCACGCATTCGCGCGAGGGAACGGCCAAGCTGGGCATCGATCCGACCCAAAGCCTCTTCTGCCTGAGTGGTATCGGCTCCGGTTTCAGACAAGCTTGTCAGCTCATTTCTCAGGATTGCGGTCGGCGTTTTCAGTGCATGCGCCAGGTCTGCCGCTTGCCGCCGCGAGCCGGAGACAATCTCGCGGTTTCTGTGCAGAAGTTGATTGAGGTCTTCAACAAGAGGGGAAACCTCTTCCGGATAGTCTTTCGGCCTAAGATCATCTCCCCTGTCCCAACGATGCGCCACATCTGCACGTAATTTCCTGAGGGGACCGACAATTGCTGACATCAACAGCAGCGAACCCGCAACTCCAATCAGACCGACCAACCCAAACACCGGAAGCAAGTTGTTCTGCGCGGCGCGACGTTCACTGATCAGTTCAAGCCTGCTTTCGGCGACCGTCACGCCCCATTCGGTTCCGTCTTCGAAGGTGATTTTCTGATAAGCGCTGCGAACGGCCTCGTTGTCCGGACCTGTGGTGTTCCAAACGACTGTCTCATCGCTCACACGCGCAGGTTCAGAAATAGTTTCGTCAAAGAGCGAGGCCGATGTGAATGTAACCCCGTTTGCATCGGTCACCTGCCAGTATCTGCCTGAAAACGGCGTTCCATAGGCCGGGTCGAACATCAGTTCGCGCAGTGCTTCAGGGTCGTGAGTCGTTGCGCTCAATCCGACAACGAGTTGGGTGTGCCGGTCGCGTAGCGTCTGGTCGAATTGTTCCAGGACACGGGTGTTGATGTACGAAAATACGACCAGCGTTCCAACCCCGACGGAAAGCGCGCCTGTTGCAAGGCCGCCAAGCAAAGCACGTTGGCGCAGCGATAACATCAGGCGGTATCGATCATATAGCCGCGACCTCTGACCGTTGTTATTAGTTCAGGACCTAGTTTCTTACGCAGCCGGGTTATGAAAACAGCGATGGTGTTCGAGTCCCGGTCACCGTCGTATTCGTAGATGTGCTCGGACAACTCGGTGCGCGACACCATGCGTCCCATGTTGTGAGCAAGGTATGTCAGAACAGCAATCTCTTGCGCGGTCAGGTCGACCGGGATTCCGCCCACGCTGACCCTCCCGTTTCGCGTATCAAGCGTAACGTCTCCCATTTCAATAACGGGGTTCAGCTGACCGCTTTGTCTGCGCAGGATTGCGCGCACACGTGCGGCCAATTCCGGCATATGAAACGGTTTGGTCATATAGTCATCGGCGCCGGCATCAAGGCCGTCCACGCGTTCGCTCCACCCATCGCGCGCCGTTAGTATCAACACTGGCGTCTTAACGCCCGCACCGCGCCATTCACGAAGGACAGAGATACCGTCGCGTTCTGGCAACCCGATGTCGAGGATGATCATGTCGTAAGGTTCGGTCGCACCCAGGTGCAGGGCGTCAGTACCATTATTGGCCACATCTACCACGCGGCCTTCTGCACTCAGAAGCTTCTTAATCTGCTCACAAAGCTGCGGTTCATCTTCGGCCAGAAGTACTCTCATATTCAAAAACTACAGGCACAACGGCTTTGTTTTAAGCCTTATTTTTTGCCGTTGCCTTTGCCGTTCCCGCCAGAATTGCCGCCACCGTTACCACCGCTGTTTCCGCCGCCGTTACCACCGCTGTTTCCGCCGCCGTTACCACCGCTGTTTCCACCACCATTTCCACCTCCATTGCCGCCGCCGTTGCCATTGCCGCCGCCGTTGCCGCCACCGTTTCCACCAGCATTGCCATTGCCACCGCTGTTGCCGTTGTTTCCAAGGCTCGCAGAAGCTCCACGATTGCTGTTGGTGTTGCGGCTGTTATTGGCGTTGGCGGGGTTCGAACGGGCTGCTTTTGATATTTGACGCCCAACGCTGGATCGATTGGAAACGACTGTACCGGTCTGGGCATTCACAATGACACTGACAATTTTTCCATCGGGCCTTTTGACAAGAATACGATAGTAAATTTGATCAGCCTGAAACGCGCGCGCATCGACTGGCGTCCCGCCATAGGCTTTCTCGACACCTTTGATGACCCGCTTCAAACGGATTGTGCCGCCAGTCAGGGTCGCCTTGCGCAGCTCACCTTGCTTGAGTTCACGCGTCTGCGCGGCCGCTTCGCCACCGGGCAAAGCAACAAGCAAGCTTGCAACTACCAAGATCACCTTCGCGCGCATAAAAGTCCTCGTATTTCGCGCCCAGAGACTACGTCTTTCGACATGAACCGATGATGAACAAACAGTTAGCTCTGCGTTCAAGCACCCTCAAGTTAAATGGCAGCGAACTTTGAAGATTCGAGCGCGAATAGAGACGATAGAACACAGCGGGTCGGTTCAAAGACCGATGTCCGCTACTGCCGACCGAGGAGGTTGATATGAAAATCACCAGTTTGAGACTGCTAAAAGCATCGACCCTGGCAATTGCGTTGTTGGGATCTACAGCGATCGTAGCCACCGTTGCGGTGCCGGATGTTGCCTTTGCAAAGGAGGGCAAAGGCAATGGCGGTGGAAAGGGTAACGGTGGAGGCAACGGCAAAGGCGGCGATAACGGAAACGGTGGAGGCAACGGCGGCGGAAAGGGCAATAGCGGTGGCAAAGGGAACTCCGCCAGCGGAGATCGTGGTGACCACAGTTCCGCCGGAAACAAAGGTGGAAAGAAAGGTGCTGACAAAAGCCGTGGTGGTCGAAGTGCCGGGAAATCCTCTGCCGCGAAATCCAAGACAAAATCATCGCGCTCTGCTTTGGGCAAGGGAGGTCGTTTTTCCTTGAAGGATATCTTTAGCGGCAAAGGCAAGTCGAGAACGGTTGCCGCATCTGGAAAGCGCTCGACCACCAGCGGTGGCAAACAAAAGCCTAGGACGTACAAGAAGCCTTCGAAAACAGTAATTGTCGAAGAGTCCATTCGCCCAGCGGTCCGGGCAAAGGGGAACAAGATGGCAGAACTTCTTGGTGCCCACCCGTCTGAGTTAGGGGCGCTCAATGCGGCCAACGCCAGCGCAACTGCATTAGAAAATGCGGCGCCCAATTCCCGCGTAGGCCGAATTGCCAATTATCGAGATACCGTGTTGGCCGGGGAACCCTTGCGCGAAGAGCTTGCGGAACAATTGGAAGAGCTTGCTGGCTTGGAGCCACCGGAGCGGACCGTTCCTGAGATTGAAGAAGACCTGGAAGTCGCGTTGAGTGAAGTCCAGGAAAACCAGGAACGCGTCGAGGATCTCGAACAAGCACTGGAAGACGCAGGCGGAACGAACCCTGAGATTGAGGAGCAATTGGATGAAGCCCGCGCTGATTTGGACGCGTCGATCGAAGCAGCGCAGGACCTGAACGATGAACGTCAGACTGCCGTCGAATACGAAGAAGCGACTGAACAGGTGCAAGAACTGGCAGACCAGGTCGAGGAACAGGAGTTGACCGAGCGGGAAGCCCTGGAAGCCGCCGCCAACAAACCCGTGACCGGCGCCGTTGAACAAGAAGTTAAGGCGTTGTTGGGTCTGTAAAGAAAAACAACAGCCTCGCCGCGTCAATCAACCTTCAGTATTGACCACTCACGGAAGTACTGAAACTCGGGTCAGCCAAATGCTTCACAGGATGGGAAGCGGCTGGCCCGATACTTTTGTATATCAATTGCAACGCCCATTTTTTCCAAAGACGAAAAAAAGAAATCCCGCCCCAAGACGGAGCGGGATTCAGTTTTCAATTCCAATATTTAGGACAGATATCGGGAATTGTTTGGGGGTCTGCTGAACTGCCTTCAGACGTTGTTATGTGCCTCGGAAAGCCGCTTGTTTTTGACGATCTGTGTTAATGCATTTTCGATAGGAGGGAAGCGACCACTGCTCGATTTGGTCGTGGTTGGCAAACGTTCTTCGGCGATTTTGCCGGAGGTTTGCATCACAGCTGTTGTGCTGGACTCTTCAGTCACAAAGGCAGACTTAATCATGCGTTTCCCCTTGTCAGCGATCGAACAAAACACCACTCGTTCGATCCAACAAGTTCACTATGCATCAGTCTGGTTGAACACTCTGAGAATACATTGTTCACGTTCGGTTAATGTTGTTCGCGAAATAAAGACAAAAGAATAAGCGGGTGGCTGGGTGGACGAAGAACACCCATTCTTGTTGCTGCAGTTGGGTAATGCGATGACAGTCGCAGCACATGGTTTCAATTCGTGAACAAACAGCTGCATCGGAAAGCGACTCTTCGCTGATAAACTCGCCAAGACCCGTTCAAGATCATATCTGGGCTAAGAACCAAAAAAGGCGATGCGAATGAAAAACATTGTTGGAGTTCTGGCGGTGGCACTGACCGTGCAAGGCACGTTATCTGCAGACGCAAATCAAAGCTTGTGGAGTCACAGTATGGGGCAAGTTAGCGGAGCCAACGCGACCGCGCCGATCCATGTGAAATCCAAATCCGGACATTGTCCGCCGGGCTTGGCAAAAAAGGCGATCCCCTGTGTACCGCCTGGGCAGGCAAAGAAATACCGTCGAGGGGACTACATCTATGATGGGTATGTCCGCATCGATGATCCCGGCCGATGGGGACTACGGCGCAATGGATACTACGTGCGTGCCGGAGATTATGTTTACGAAGTAAACCGTGAAACGCATGAAGTGCTGAACCTGATAGGGGCAATCGCCGATATTCTGAATTAAGTGCTTCGACAGCTTCTCGCACTAATACTAAG
The DNA here is from genome assembly GCF_056537425.1 of Ruegeria sp. CE9. NCBI lineage: Bacteria > Pseudomonadati > Pseudomonadota > Alphaproteobacteria > Rhodobacterales > Roseobacteraceae > Ruegeria > Ruegeria sp. CE9. The sequence goes on from NZ_JBQFRO010000002.1 coordinate 267,727, forward strand.
TTCGAAGCCATCAGGGCCGCTTGCCAAAATTGAAACAAACGCCTGCTCCAGACTTTAATCATATCCAGTAATTCGTCTAAACAGCGTCTATCGCCAACCCGAACTAAAATTTGGCATGGCCTTCGCTACGGACTTTATTGTTGTACAATTCGGGATTTGCAGAAATCAATTATGAAGGTCGACTTTGGGCTAATGATTTGTCGCTGACGTCATCTTGCTCGTAAGTTACTGCACTGATAGGTTCGCAACGTTTGAGTTGCAAAGCTTGATCATAGATGTCTGCTTTGGGCTGAGATACGGACTCCGCGGTTAAGAACGCGAACGGCCGGTTTGTCCGCTCAGCAGACTTTGGTCCCACTTCGAGCTAATGTTCGAAAATGCAATTGATGCATGATATTCGGGCGCACTACACAAAATTGTAAACCTGCGCATAACGCTGCGTCCAAATAATTGATTTCATTCATAAAGTTCAAGTGTGCTCGCCCATAACTTTGCGCGACGCTTGCACATAATTTTGCACGACTTTCCCAAAAGTTTGCACACTACCCCAGGGTGACCGATTACATACTTCCGAAAGTCTCTTTGAGTTCTGCGACATTTTCAGCATCCAGTAGGCGCGTTGGCAGGCCGCGCAAAGCCACTAGCAGCTTGGCCGTTTCTTCCAGCTCTTCTGCTGCACAGACCGCTGAGAACAGATCCTTTCCAGACACGACGGGGCCGTGATTAGCCAATAGAACCGCACTATACTGGCCGCTCAGTTCGCGGATCAAATCACCGGACTTCGGATCACCCGGCTTAACGTATGGAACAAGTTTGACCGTGCCGACGCGCATGACCACGTATGGTGTAAGCGGTGGAATACAGTCATTGGGATCGGTGTCTTCCAGACACGACAGTGCGGTGGCCCAGGTCGAATGTAGATGCACCACTGCACCAGCTTGTGGCCTCGTCTCATAGAAGGCTTGATGCAGAAAAACTTCCTTGGTCGGCTTGTCTCCTGAAACGTGGTTTCCATCCAAATCAATCTTGGCAATGCGCTCTGGGTCGATATCACCCAAGGTGGAATTGGTTGGCGTCATGAGGATTCCGTCATCAAGGCGCGCGGAGACATTGCCCGCTGTGCCGACGGAAAAGCCACGCGCAAACAGCGAAGCACACAGTTCCGACATCTGCTGCCGTAAAGCCAATTCTTCAGATCTCATTTGCCGGCCTCCATCATTCTGAGGGCTTTCGCAAAAAAGTCCGGAGCGCCAAAGTTTCCAGATTTTAGGGCCAACGCAATAGGTTCAGTTTTTCCAACGCTCAGGACTGGCACGCCCGGGTCGATCTCTGGCCCAATTGACATGGCCGGAGACCCCAGTGCCTCAGAGATGACCTTGGCAACAGCTCCCGAAGTCTCCCCTCCTGCCACCGCAAGGCGCTTGTACCCAGCATCGACAAGTTCTCGTGCTGTATCTGCAAAGAGATTGTCCAGCTTTTCCGCCACAGCCTCCTGACCGAATTTGTTTTGGATCGCGCGCACATCATCCGGGCTTCCCGATGAATACGCGAGCGGTGCCTGACCTGAATGCTTTTCAAAGAAATCCAGAAGCGTTTGCGTCGTCACATCCCCGGACATGACACCCGGAACATCGATGGCGAACGTCGGATTGGATTCCGCATGAACATCGATCTGCCCGCGTGTCGCACCTGAACATGATCCTGCAAGGATGGCGGCGGGCCCAGCGATACCTGTGAACACACTGCCACCTCTTTTGGACGAAGCTCTTCTGACGAAGTTTCTGGGTAGACCCAATGCTATCCCCGACCCGCCAGTAACGAGCTTGGCATCCATTAGAGCCTCACCCCAAGCCAGCAAATCCTCGTCCGAAATCGCATCACCAATCACAAAGCGTTCGTTTGCGTTCTGCAACGCATCAGAAATCGCCTCCGGTCCTTGCTTCACGGTGTCAACTGGCACCAACCCAACTTCTTCTTCGGTCTGATGCTGCAACCACCGCCTGATGTTCGCATCCGTCATCGGAGTAAGAGGGTGATTTTCCATCCCAGACTCGGGTAGCGGCTTGCCGAGCACAAAAAGATGGCCCTGATAAACCGTACGCCCCGTGGTGGGAAAGGCCGGACAGAAAACCACCTTTTGCGCACTCAGTTCATTGGCCAACGCTTCAGCAACGGGGCCGATGTTTCCCTTAGTCGTGGAATCGAAGGTCGAACAATACTTGAAGATGAACTGCTGGCATCCTTGGTCTTTAAGCCACCGCAGGGCCCGCAGACTGTCCGCAACAGCTTCCTCAGTCGGTGCGGTGCGGCTCTTGAGTGAGATCACACCCGCTTCGATCTCCTCGTCGGCCGGGGTATTCGGGATACCCGGGAACTGAGCCGTTCGTAACCCACCTTCCGGTTCAACGCCCTTCGCCAAGATGTTCGCAATATCGCTCGCACCGGTAAAATCGTCCGCTATGACACCGATTTTCATACTTCAATGTCCCTCATGGGCCCAAGGTCAAGACGATGGATATGAGGCGCAGCGCCAACTGGGAAAAACTCTCGCACCAATGGATCATGGCCAGGCACTATCAGTCGAGGATGCGAGGCCAACCTCTCGAGTGTCTCGAAACCATCCATCATGTCCTGCAAGTCGACAACGATGGGAAAGGCCTTTCGCGCCATGAAGTTCTCATAGTAGTGGGAGGCGTCCGAGGCCAGAACCACCCACCCGGCTGCCGTTCTTACGCGAACGCATTGCAACCCGCGCGAATGCCCACCGATACAGTGCACCGTGACCCCATCTGCAATCTGGGCTTCGCCGTCGTAGAAGACGACCTGGCCTGAATAGAGGCGCTTTACTACCTCGCAGACATGGTCAGCCGTGAAAGGTGCGCGCAGGTGATCGTGGCACATGCAGGGACCTGTAGCGAAGGCCATTTCCGCTGATTGCATATGCAACTTCGCGTTAGGGAACATATGCAGCCCTCCCGCGTGGTCATAATGAAGGTGGGTCACGATGACCTCAGTCACCGCATCCGGCGTGACGCCCAAGGGGCGTAGGGCATCGCGCGAATCCATCGCGATCGGACGACCACGGGCAGAAGCCTCATCGGAGTCGTATCCGGTATCGACCAAAATGACTTCGCTGCCACGCTTCAAGACCCAAACGAAATAATCCATCGCATGGGGCGCGTCATGATTGTCATCAATGATGAAGCTGTCAGCTCGCGTCCGGGCGTTGCGATCCGCGTATTTCACGGCATGGATCTCCCAATCGTTCATCGGACGACCTCGGAATAATGGTGAACTACCTTGGTGGCGATCATATCAGCCACTGCCGTATCGAAGGACTGAAAATGCGCGCTTTCTAGGTGGGCAGAGAACGCCGCGCTGTCATCATAAACCTCATAGAGAAAAACTGTCTCGGGTTCGTCGCCGAGACAAACGTCAAACTGGCGGCATCCGATTTCTTCACGCAAAGAGGTTGAAGCGTTTTCGACCATCAGCGGTAAAAAAGTGTCTCTCGTATCGGGTTTCAGTGTGAAGGTTACAGTAACCACAAACATCAGACAGATAATCCTTTGAGGCGTGCGAAAGCGCGCTTGGCTATGGGCAATTGGCTGAGGATCAGACCAATGTTGAGCATCAGCAGAATGGCCGCACCGGGTCTTGAAAAGAAGACCGAAAGATCCCCGTCCGACAAGAACAGCGACCGGCGGAAGGTTTCGTCAAACAGGTTGCCTAGAATTACCCCGATAACCAGTGGGGCGATTGGATACTTCATGAGGTTCATGAAATAGGCAACCGCGCCGACGCCAAGCATCAGGTAGAGGTCATTGATACCTCCACCAACGCTGAATGATCCGATTGTTGTCAGGACCATCACGACCGGCAAGAAAAAGGTCTGCGGGATGGCAAGTATCTTTATGAAAACGCGCGCGGTGAACAGACCCATCAAGAACATCGTCAGGGAGGCCAACACCAGAATTGCAACCACGCGCAGAATGATCTCGGGGTCTATCGTCGGCCCCGGGATCACATTGTTGATCTTGAAAGCGCCCATCAATGCGGCGGCAGGTGGTGAACCGGGGATACCTAGCACCAATAGCGGGATCAGCGCGCCACCGATACAGGCGTTGTTTGCGGTCTCAGAACTCAACAGGCCCTCCAGAGAGCCTTTTCCAAATTTGTCACCTTCCGTTGAAACGGTTTTGCCAACACCGTAGCTGACCCATCCCGCCACATCTTCGCCGACGCCGGGAAGCGCGCCCACTCCAGTTCCGATTACTCCCGACCGGCCAATGGTCGGCAGGTAGCGTCGAATAGAGCGAAGGTTTGGAAGGATGCGCCCCTTAAGTGCCAGCACTTTCCCGGCCTCCACATGCCTTAGACCATCGATAATTTGAGGTATCGCAAAGGCCCCCATCAAAACGGGCACAACCTGAAACCCGCTCAACAGGTAAGACCAGCCGAAGGTATAACGCGGCTCAGACAACAGAGGGTCGAGCCCCACCATGGACATCGCAAGCCCGATCAGACCGGCGATCCATCCCTTGATCACCAGATCCTCGCTCATAAGTGTGCCAGAGAGAAGGATGCCAAACAAAGCCAACAGCGCTTTTTCCGGACTCGCGATGTTCTTCGAAACCAAGAGCAGTGCCCAGACAAAAATCAAAAGCGTGATCGTCCCGATAACTGTGCCTATGAAGCTGGCTGTTGTGGTCAATCCTAGCGCTTCGCCCCCTCGACCGGCTTTGGCCAAGGGATAGCCATCCATGGCCGTCGCCGCGCTGGCTGCTGTGCCGGGAATGTTCAGCAGTATTGACGGGTAAGAGCCACCATAGATCGCGCCAACATAGGCCCCGAGCAATGCGATGAGCGAATAGTCCAACGGGATTTTGTTGCCAAAGAAACCCGTCAGGATCGTCACTGCCAGGGTTGCCGTAAGGCCGGGCAAAGCGCCGAATGTGATGCCCAGAAATACGGATGCGACCAAATATAGGTAGGTCAGCGGGTCCACTGCCAGACCAACGAACGCGGTTCCAAATCCAGCCAGTTGCGAAACGATAAAGTCCATTCAGTCAGTCTTTCCATAACGGACGAAGCGTCACGTAGTAGTGGTATTCGATTTGCTTGAAGACCAACCCACCGCGCGCGGGCACGTTCTGCCGGAAAACAAAGGCCATCGCGCAAACAAGAACCAACGGAGCCAATATCGCGATGAATGGCACGACCCGCAAAACGCGTTCTGAGGTCGCTTTGGTCAGCACCCAAAACGTCAAGGCAACCCAGATCGCCAGTGTAAACCAATCATCGCTTTGAGCGTTCCAATCTGCCTGCGCCGGAAAGCGGACCAAGGCATACAGTCCAGCAGCAACAACGGCGATGCAGGCCACCAACGCACGGCGCGCGTGACCGCCGTAATAGCCGTAAGTCAAAGCCGTAATCAGCAATCCAGAGCACAGTATGAAATCCACTCTGGGAACGAGCCCGACGACATATGCAAGAAGGATTAGGCCTATTGTTATTGCTCGATAGGCTTCCGATTTGTCCCATCCGATCCCCAGAGCCGTGAGCGCGTTTTGGGCCCCACCTGAGCGGATCGAAATCACCAGCAAGACAATGGACAAAACAAGCAGTCCACCGAATATGAACAGAGGTACAATAGCGGCCGAGTTGTACCAATCCGATCCACTAACACCTGCGCGGTTTTCGCCCCAAAGTGGAATATCCAACGTCTTCCAAAGGAAAAAGACTGATACTGCGATAAGCACAATCGAGGCCCAAAAATCACGCGCTCGCATGACCAGAGTTTCGTCGGGATTGTCCATTACCTACCTCTTGTGGGAAAGGGCGTGATCAAACGCGCCCTTTCAAATTGGTCGACTTAAGGCTTTTTGATACCCAGTGAGGCCGGATCAACTGTGGCAGCTCCCAAATCTTGCAAGGTGTAAGCAAAAGTAGCCTCGAGGTTCGCAAACAGCTCTTGAGCGTCTTTACCGTGCTGACCACCGACATCGTAATTGTTTGCCGCAGCCCATTCAGCGACGGTATCGGAGGCAATCGCTTGCTCGAAGGCATCACCAAGCGCGGCCTTTACGTCGTCCCCGGCTGAACTGTGAACTGCAAACCCGATGGCCTGTTTAAGCGGCAGATACTGATCGAGACCGTCATAGATGCCAAAGGCAGAAGGCACTGTTGCCCCTGCAATCTGCGCATCTTCGGGCGTCAGCATCGCGAGCGGTTTAAGTTGACCGCCTTCGATCAACGGAGCCTGTTCGGCCAGTGACGTCACAACCAAAGCAACTTCACCCGCTATCGCTGCCTCCTGCCCGGGCGCTGAGCCTTTATATGGAACAAACTTGAACTCTGCACCGGACCCCTTTTCGATTGCGAGAAGGTTTAGGTGATGGATCGAACCCGCGCCGGAAGCCGCAGCGGGAATAGTGCCAGGCGCAGCTTTTGCGGCGTCAACCAGATCTTGCAGTGTATTGTAAGGGCTGTCCGCCGGAACTGAGATCAAATCAGGCGATCCGCCAACAATGAACGGATACCAAAAATCAAATTTCTTATCCCAACCACCCTGCACAGCGGCGGTGACGTTCGATTCAGACAGACCAACTAGTGTATAACCATCGTCTGGTTGGTTCATGACGTAGACCATGCCGTTGGAACCTGCGACACCACCTGTTTGATTGATCACATTGATCGAGACCGGAAGGTGCTTTTCCATCTCGGCCATGATCATCCGGTTGATCGTGTCCGTGCCGCCTCCGGCCCCCCAGACCACAGCTGTGGTGATATCCCGATAAGGGTAATCCTGCGCAGCAGCTGCCCCTGCAATCCCGGTCGCAATCACGGCTGCAGCCGCCAATCGCCCTAGCTTTAGTTTCATTTCCAAGTCCTCCCAAACAGCTTTGCGTTTATTATTGCATTTATTTGCGTATACATTAAAGAATGCATTGTCAACGGACTGTAGTGAAAGCTGCTATCGCGCTATGAATGCGAAACGGGAAGGAAGCGGGCTAAGATGAAAAAGAATTATGATGTGGCAGTGTTCCACGGCGACGGAATCGGCCCTGAAATCATGGCCCCTACGCTTGAAATTCTACGCCAGCTCTCAGGCAAAAATCCCAGCTACGAGTTGGCGTTTTCGGACGCGCCGGCAGGCGCCTCCCACTACGCAGAAACTGGAGAATCGTTTCCAGCGGGATCACTAGAAACGGCTCGCAACGCCGACGCAATTCTGCTGTCTGCAATGGGTTTGCCGGATGTTCGCTACTCGGACGGAACTGAGATTTCACCGCAGATTGATCTGCGAAAGCAGCTGGGACTTTTCGCTGGGGTGCGGCCAGTAAAGGTAAGCAGTGGACAATTGACCCCCTTGGCGCTGCCTCCCGGAAAGGAGATCGACTTTGTCTTGATACGCGAAAGCACAGAAGGGCTGTTCTTCACCCAAGGTGCTGGAGAAGTCACCGAACACGATGCGCGTGAGACCCTGCTAATCACTCGTGAGGTGTCCGAAAAACTGTTCCGTTTCGCGTTTGAACTCGCCCAGAACCGAAAGGATTCTAGGCGTGGTCGGGGACGGGTTACATGTGTCGACAAAGCCAATGTATTCCGCGCCTTTGCATTCTTCAGATCGATGTTTGATGCAGAAGCCGCCCTCCATCCCGATTTGCAGGCAGACCATGCTTATGTTGATGCCACCGCACTGTGGATGGTCCAAAAACCTTGGGAGTTCGATGTCTTGGTGACCGAGAACATGTTCGGAGACATCCTCTCCGACCTTGGTGCAGGTCTCATGGGCGGTCTTGGACTGGCTCCGTCAGCGGATATTGGGTTGAATCACGCTGTATTCCAACCCTGCCATGGTTCCGCTCCAGACATTGCAGCACAGGGTATTGCTAACCCTTTTGCGATGATCCTGTCCGCAGCAATGATGCTTGAATGGTTGGGTTTGACCCATGATCACCCAGGCCTGTCCAACGACGGCCAACGATTGCGTGAAGCCGTGGAAAAGGTGACTGCGGACGGACAGAACCTGACACGTGACCTAGGTGGCACCGCCGGAACGCAGGACGCAGCCTCATCGGTATTGGAAGCATTGCGGGCATGAATACTCAGCAAACCATCAGAGTCGCTTGTGCGGGTGCGGGGTACTTTAGCAGGTTCCATTACGAAAGCTGGTCCCGAATGCCCGGAGCGGTTCCGATTGCATCCTGCAACCGTGATATCAACAAGGCGAAAGAAACAGGACTGGCCGCTTACGATGATCTGTCAAAAATGCTGGAGGCGGAAAAACCAGATCTAGTGGACATCATCCTTCCACCTGTGGCACAGGCCGACGTCATTCGAACGGCACTGCGCTCTGGAATAAAATGGCTGATCTGCCAAAAACCTTTCTGCATGTCATTGGATGAAGCTAAGAAGATCGTCTCCGAGGCTGAAGCAGTAGGCGCAACCATTGTCGTGCATGAGAATTTTCGCTTCCAGCCCTGGTATCGTGCGATCAAGGTAGCGATGACCGGGGGTCGAATTGGAACACCTCTACAAGCAACTTTCCGGCTTCGGCCCGGCGACGGACAGGGACCGCACGCCTACCTTGACCGGCAGCCGTACTTTCAGGACATGCCACGTTTTCTAGTGCATGAAACAGCGGTTCACTGGGTAGACACATTCCGATTTTTGTTCGGTGCGCCCAGCGCAGTTTATGCGGACCTGCGCCAAGTTAACCCCGTTATCGCGGGCGAGGATGCGGGTTTCATACTGTTTGACCACCCCAACGGTTTGAAAGCTCTGTTCGATGGGAACAGGTGCCTTGACCACAGCGCCAAAAACCCGCGTCAGACCATGGGCGAAGCTCTCATCGAAGGAACAGAAGGATCACTGGTTCTTTACGGCGACGGCTCAGTAGAACTCCGCGGTTTTGGAAAACAGGAGCGACAGCAGATTCTACCTCCAAGCGATCATGATGGGTTTGGAGGAGACTGCGTACACGCCTTGCAAAGTCACGTCGTTTCAGGCCTTGTAATGGGCACGCCGCTGGAAAACACGGCTCGAGACTATTTGGACGTGATCCGCATCGAAGAGAGCATCTATCTCTCGGCTGCGGAGGGACGAAAGATCAACCTGGAGACGCCGTGAAGGGTCAAGACGCAAAAACTCTTTCCAATACGCAACGCGCCGTTAGGGATTTGCGACAGATGATCCTGTCCGGCGAACTTGCGGCCGGAACTGACCATCTGGAATCGGAACTCGCGGAAACCCTTGGTATGTCCCGCACCCCGATACGGGAAGCGGCGCTGATGTTGGAAAGTAAGGGGTTGCTGGAAATGCGGCCTCGAAAGGGCGTGCGGATACTCCCTGTTTCATCAGACGATATGCGTGAAATCTACGACATCCTGACGGAGCTCGAGAGCCTCGCTGCACAACGCGCTGCCGAAGCGGGTTATTCAGAAGATGAACTTTCGGTACTTGCTGGATCAATTGCGAAGATGGACCGAGCCATCGAAGCCGAAGATCTTGAAGCCTGGGCCGAGGCCGATGAGTTATTTCATCAAGAGCTCGTTCGGTTGGGCGGCAACAAACGGGTCGAAGCGATTGTCGCCATGATGAGCGACCAGGTGCGCCGCGCGCGCGCAACGACCTTGTTCATCAGACCCCTGCCCGTCAAATCCAATGAAGATCATCGGGTTGTTTTCCAAGCGATTAGTGAAGGTCGTCCTGATGTCGCCCGTGAACGTCATCGAGAACACAGGCTGCAAGCCAAGGCTATGCTTTGCGAGATACTCGAAAAGCATCGGCTCAACAGCCTCTGATCTTCTCGTATCCGGCCATTAATCATCTAAATTAACTGCTTATTTCCGGTACTATAGGCGCTCCGAATACTTGTTGATAACGGAAACCCGCAGGTGCCTCCGGCTGCTCTGATTTTCTTTTTTCTAGTCGCTCAAACAATCACTGCATCGATTGGGGTTGAAATAGTACGGCTTCGTATTAATTTAGTCCGATATCGTACTACTGGAGAGTCAAGATGCCAAATCGAAGACGTTTTCTCAAGATTCTAGGCGGAGGCACAATACTGGCGGCGACGGGCGCGGTTGCGTTCCTCGCTACACGCACGCCGCATGACGCGCTGGCTCCGTGGACGCCAAAACCATATGACGACCCCCGCAAAGCCGCTTTGTCCTACGCAATTCTCGCCCCCAATCCGCACAACTTGCAACCTTGGCTGGTCGAGTTGGTTGGGCAAGACAACGTGCGCATCCACCGTGATACAGATCGCGAGCTTCCGGAAACCGATCCATACCACCGCCAACTCTATATTGGCCTCGGTGCATTTGTTGAGACGATGGTACTGGCAGCAGGTGCTCTCGGGTTTGATACCGAGGTCAAGTTGCTGCCATATGGGGATGACGGGCCTATTGCAGAAGCAGTGTTTGTACATGGGGGGGCATCCGATCCACTTTCAAATCAAATCCTCAAACGGCATTCCAACAAAGAACCGTACACTGAACAGCGGCTGTCCGAGGCGGAAATATCGGTCCTTGAAAACTATGCCACTCTGATTTCCGATGAGGACCTAGTGGCCCGTATTCGAGACCTCACAAAACGCGCTTTTGAAATCGAAATGCGAACTCCACAGACCCTTAGAGAATCCGTCGACCTGATGCGGATCGGCAAAGCAGAAATCAACGCAAACCCAGACGGGATTGAACTGCGTGACCCCATGCTGGAAACGCTGCGACTTACTGGCCTATTGGACAACGAGACCCTGATGAACGTTGATCACCCAGGCACTCAGGCGCACATGCAAGACTACTTCGCCATGCTAGACGCGACGCCGCAATATGCAGTTCTCACGACAGCTACAAATACGCGAAGCGATCAAATCGATACCGGGCGTCAATTGATGCGTTTTTACCTGAAGACAACCGAAATGGGGCTAGGCGTGCATCCCGTCAGTCAAGCCCTTCAGGAATATCCCGAGATGGCCGATGAATACGCTCTCGCGCATGAGCTTCTTGCGTCACCGGGCCACACGGTGCAAATGTTGCTGCGTTTGGGGTATGGACCCGAGCCAATTGCTACACCCCGCTGGCCGCTGGAGACACGAATTCTGAATGAAGCCTAAAGATGAGACCAACGAAGTCTACCGGTTCTTCACCGAGGTCGGGATCATCAATCAGTTGATCTCGACCAAGCTGGAAACGTTCTTACCTGGTCGAATGACGGCGACTCAATTTGGAATTTTGGGCCATCTGGTACGGCGCCCCGAAGGTGAAACCCCACTGCAACTCTCAAACGCGTTTCAGGTGCCCAAGACTTCGATGACGCATATGCTCGCCAGCCTTGAAAATCATACCTTGATCACTCTTGAGACCAACCCAAAGGACAAGCGTTCGAAAATTGCCCGGTCGACGCCGCATGGCGCAGAGTTTCTGAAAACTTGTATGGATCGGATGTCGACAGCTCTTGGTCCGATGTTGTCCGAACTCGGGCCCAAACCGTTTCATGAGTCTTTGCCTAATCTGGCGCTCATTCGCGAAACTTTGGACAGTGAGCGCGACTAGCGGAAACCTGCGTCGACCCAAGCAAACAGAAAAGCTCTCAGAACATCATGCAATCCGCGCCCGGCGGCAGAGGCTCTTGCAAAGAAAACCGCCCGGCGTCTGTGCACGTTTGTGGTGAAGATCCTAAGTCGAACTGTCAGAAAGGAGTTTCGGGACAAGTTCCTCGGCAAGGGAGGCCACTGCGTCCACTCGTGCGATGCGCCGCGAGCCCGGACGGAACGTCAGATAAACCGAATATGGCCGCGAGATGTACTTGGGTAAGCAGCGGACAAGCCTTCCTTCTTGCAAGACCTCATCAAGCATGAATTCCGGCAGAAACGCATATCCTCGCCCCGCCATTGCAAGATCAAGTAAGACAGAAAAACTCCGTGTGGCAAAGGGTCCGCCTACCTTGATGGTTGAGACATCGTCTGAGGAAAAGAAAGTCCAGGTAGTGTTGGCAACATCACCTCTGAAGGTGAGACAGGGTTGGTCCTTCAGGTCGTCTGGTGTGTCGATCGCTGTCTGCGCTGCAAGCTCGGGTGACGCGACGAGCCAGCAACGAAAGCTGCCAAGCTGCTTCGCGACCAGTCTGTCGTCTTCGAAAGTTCCGGTCCGGAATGCCAAATCCGTATTGGGATCCTGCATATCCTCGAAATCATAAGCCGGGCGCATGACCAACGTGAGATCTGGGAAGCGCTCTTGGACGGCCGGAAGGATTACTGAGGCAATCACCGAGCCGAATTCCGCTGTTGCGGCGAAGTTCACCTGACCCGAGACGTCACCGCTTTCTTCACGGGCGATGTCACCCAGCAAGTCAATGTCAGCCAAAATGGACTGGATACGCTGGTTCAGTCGGACGCCTGTCGGGGTGAGCTTGACGGACCTTCCACTCCGCTCGACCAACTTCACGCCAAAATGGTCTTCCAACCGCGATATGTGCCGGGACACACCCGATTTCGCCATGTTGAGATGATCGGCTGCAACGCTGATCCCACCGAGCCGCGCGACGGTGTGAAAGCTGACCAGGGCAGGCATGCCAATTGTTCTAATATCTGCAACCATGAGTTCAATTTGATACCTCTGTTGCTTTCAATTGGCAATCTCTAACTTCGAGCCATCACAGGGTCCATTGCAGGGCCACATTCAGGAGAAAAAACATGAACACACTCGTTACAGGTGCCAGCAGCGGATTTGGAAATCTGATGGTGGCGGATTTGGTCAAGGCCGGACATCGCGTTGTCGGGACTGTGCGCGATCCCGAAGGACGCAACAAGGAGGCCGCGCAGGCCTTGCGCAATCTCGGCGTTGAGGTTGTCGATATCGACGTGACAGACGATGCTTCCGTCGAAGCGGGCGTGGCCGCGGCAGAAGCCACGCTCGGGCAGATCGATGTGTTGGTCAACAACGCCGGTGCGGGTGCACACGGTCTGCAAGAGAACTTCTCTGGAGACGATTTTCAGCGCGTCTTTGACGTCAATGTCTTTGGAGTGCAGAGGATGATCCGCGCCGTCTTACCCAAAATGCGGGCCCGGCAATCCGGGCTGATCTTGAACGTTACTAGCCTTCTTGGCCGCGTGACAGTGCCATTCCTTGGCCCTTACAACGCGGCGAAATGGGCCGTGGAGGCGCTCAGCGAAAACTACCGCTGGGAGTTGAGCCAGTTTGGTGTCGATGTCGCTGTCATCGAGCCCGGCGGCTTCCCCACGAACTTCTTCACCAACCTCATTCAGCCGTCCTCGCGCGACCGGGATGCAAGCTATGGCGAATTTGCAGGAGCGCCCGAGGCCATGCTGCAAAGCATGGGGGAATCCCTATCCAACAACCCGCTACAGGTTCCGCAGATCGTGTCGGACGCGGTGCTTGAGGTGATCCATGCCACGCCCGGACAACGCAAATTCCGCAATGAAGTAGACAAGAGCGGTATGGCAGACCCTGTCATTCCGATGAACGTGCAAGCGGAAAAGGCAACCGAGGTGCTCTTCACCGCCTACGGTATGGAAGGTATGATGAAGCTTAATACTAATGTTGCCAACGCGTCCTAAAAACAACGGCAGGTCTGGGGTTTTCCGGGCCTGTCGATCCAACACGGGAATAGGAGGAGCCTAGCCGATGACACACCCCGCATTTACCTCAGACTCTGTGGCCGTGATCACCGGGGGTGCTTCTGGCATTGGCCTCGCCGCCGCAGAGAAGTTCGCTAAGATGGGCATGCGCATTGTTATTGTTGATCAAGACACCGAGAAACTGGCTGCCGCGGCAAACATGGTATCCGCCGCCGGTGCGGCCGATGTGATGACGTCTGAGACAGATGTCAGTGATCGCGCTCAGTTAGAGGCGTTGGAACGGATGGTAGCAGACCGCTACGGCGGGGCAGACATCTTGATGAACAACGCTGGTGTCGGCGGCAAATCATCGACCATTGGGGACGCCACGGCTTGGGAGAAGATGCTGGGCGTGAACCTTTGGGGTCCGATCCATGGCACTCAGGTATTCGCGCCAAATATGATCGCGCGAAACAGACCAGGTGCAATAATCAATACAGGGTCAAAGCAAGGCATAACCACACCGCCGGGCAACCCTGCTTACAACGTCTCAAAGGCGGCTCTGAAAGCATTCACCGAGGCGCTATCACATGAGCTGAGAAACGGCCCCGGCCATCAGATCACAGCGCATCTCCTTGTGCCTGGCTTTGTTTATACTGGTATGATCTCCCTGCCTGAAAAACCTGCCTCCGCTTGGACCGCAGAGCAGACGGTCGACTTCTGTGTCGACAGCGTGAACCGCGGGGACTTTTACATCCTCTGCCCCGACAATGATGTCTCACGTGATGTCGATGAGAAACGCATTGCCTGGAGCGTGGGAGACGTCATCGAAAATCGCCCCCCACTAAGCCGATGGCATCCAGACTATAAGGAGGCTTTCGAGGCGTTTATGGCGAAGGCTGACTGATCTTCGTAACAGTCCACCACTCAGGACAAGTTAATGATTGAAGACCGTCCGCCGGCCCTACGGGTTAGGCGGTGCCTTTCAATTCGCGTTTAGTCTATCGTAAACAGCTCCTGTCTTTCAGCAACACCGCGCAATCTGTATTGCCCCAGGGAAACAAGGCTTGGAATGGAGTTTACTAAGTCGCCAGCCACCTTGTCGGAAACGACAATGTTCTGATCGAGCGCGTTGCACATGCCAAGAATACGGGACGTTGTATTGACTGCTGGGCCGACCACTGTGAAATCCAAGCGAGACCTACCGCCAATGTTGCCATAAAGAACATCGCCCGCGTGCAGCGCAAGAGTGAAACCGGTCGTTGGCAAATCATCCGCTTGTCGTTGTTGGTTGAGTTCGTCAAAGGTATCTCGCAACTCCGCTGCCGCGTGAATTGCGACGCTGCGCGCGTCCGGAACTTGATTGATATCGAAGATGGCAAGCATACCATCCCCCATGAATTTAAGAACATTCCCGCCATGGCGTTCGACTACATCAACAGCTTCCGCGAAGTAATCGTTCAGCAATTCAATGATTGAATGCCCCGGAAGCGCCTCTGACAATTTGGTAAATCCTTGTAGATCAAAGTACCAAATCACCGCCGAAATCGTTTCG
Source organism: Ruegeria sp. CE9 (assembly GCF_056537425.1). Classification (NCBI taxonomy): domain Bacteria; kingdom Pseudomonadati; phylum Pseudomonadota; class Alphaproteobacteria; order Rhodobacterales; family Roseobacteraceae; genus Ruegeria; species Ruegeria sp. CE9. The sequence continues at coordinate 282,870 of NZ_JBQFRO010000002.1, forward strand.
GATGAACCCCGGGTGATGTCGCCGGAAAGAACGCGCCTACTGGCATCTTTGCCCAAGTAGGCGGCGGTTATGTCCTCAGCCATCAGCCGGTTTGCCCCACATTTCAGCGTCAGGCAAAGTGGAGATATCAGTTGACGCAAACCGTCAAGTTGCTGGCTTGTGAAGCCCCCGCTCGCGTCGGTTGCCAATGAAATAATGGCGCCTTCCTCGGCCTGCATTGGGTCAACAGGCGTAGCGTTATCTTGTATAAGGAAGAACCGTTTTACAGCGAAGTAATCTGTGGCACCGCGCTCGCGAAGTTCATCAAAGATTGGAAAGCTAAGCTCTGGTTCTTCTACTGTCAGATCTTGTCTGATCTCTTCAACGTTGTTTGCCAAAAGATAGTAAATCGGGCTCAAGATGTATTGTTCAGGCGCATCCGATCTTCGGACAAACTCCTCTCGCTCATTTCCCCCGTCCCTGTGCCAGCGGAAAGCGACCGTCCCAATCTCGGGATGATGAGCGCGCACAGTGATGTTCGCTCTCTGAAGCGGAATCCCTGCCGAAACAAGACGCTTGCAGAATGCTTCGAGCCAGATCTCCACCGGTGCATTCTCTAAGCCCTGTTGAACCAGCCAATCTGCTATGTCCTGGATGGCGGCGGTCAGTTCCCAGTTTTGGACTAAAGGAGCTGCCATGATGTCCTCTTTATGAGCATTCTGAACAGTTAGTTCTCAGTCTAATTCACTTCAAGGACACCTCAAATTCAATTCTCCGACTGCGCTCGCAGCCCTATACGGACATTCGTAACAAGGATTTGCAGCTCCTGCTTCGGACCAAAAATCGTCAGAAATTGATGGGAGGTGTCGTCACACTGGTTAGCGTCGCCGTTGCAAGCAGGATCAGGACAACGGCCAACATCTCCTTCGAAATCGACCGTCGAAGAACAATTGTCGCGCCACGCTTCTCAGCCCTGAGAGCCGGAACAAGTCTCAGCTTGTTCAGCGCCGCTAGGCCGAGAAGTGCGGAAACGATTACGACCTTGACCAAAAGTACCAATCCATAGGCCGTTCCGAACAAGGCAGCCATTGAGCCCGCAAGCAGCCATGCGAGTGCCGCGCCTACTACAATCAGGACGGCAACTCCGTAAGCAGCAACATTGCCAAAGTGGTGAAGTAGATCGGCCCCAGTTGGAGTGAGCGCCGCTTTGCGCAAAGGCAGGAGAGCGCCTACCCAAAACGCGGCAGCCAGCAGATGCAGAACCAGTAAGACTGCGAGAAGTGCCCTGGGCTCTCCGAGCGCGTGTCCCACTTGGGCAAAGGAAATCGCTATGGCAAGGCTGCCCACCAAAGCGATCCACTGCCCGACGCGCGGGAGCAGAATTGCCAATATCGCGAGTTCACCCACCGCTCGCCAAACCGCGGCGGTGCCAAGTGGACTGTCCCAGACAAAGCCAAGCATCATTGGGTCCGTCGCGCCTTCAAAGCCCATTCCGGATATCCGCGCCGCTCTAATGCCGAAACGTAGAGCAAGCACGGCAAGACCTACAATCGCTGCACCGACCGCAAGCTGCCTGGCAAGGCGTAGAACAGACTCTTCAGCGCGTTTGGCAAAGAGGAGCGTGAACAGGACACCTCCCATCGCCAGCAGCGCCGCGCCGTAGCCAAGTGCTTTCGCCAAAATGGCCAAGACGACAACACCGTCAATGGGGGCCAGTCCGGTCACTCAGCGACCGTGAAAGAGAAGCTGCCTTGCATCGGGTGACCGTCGGAGGCCATACCGCGCCAGTCGAAGCGGTAGCTTCCGGGTGCAAGCTCTTCCAACGGCACAGCCCGGAACTCCATAGCGGGGTCCATACCCGTTTCGCGTTGAATTTCGACGTCGCCATCGGGTGAGGTCAGCGTGACCGAGATGATACGCATCAGATCATCGAACCGCATGGAAAGCTCAGGCACGTCCGTGACTGTCGCGCCGTCAGCCGGCGTCGTTTCTTCGGACTTTGAATGCGCAGCCGCAAGCACAGGAACCATTGTTACGGCCAAACCGAAAAGAGTTTGTTTGATCATCTGAGTTTTCCTCTATTCGGATTGGGCATTCAGTTTGTCGTGATACTCACGAAGGTCATCGGGCCAGGTTGATTTAATAAATGATAGCACCGCTATGATCTCGTCATCGCTGAGCACACCTTCATAGGCCAGCATACCAGTTGCGGGCGCATTCTCCATCAGCCCAGCCAGGCCAAATTTGGTCAGGGTGAAAAGCGTTTCATCATCGTGGTGCCACGTATGACCTGTGGCGTCATGCGGCGGCGCAGGTAGCAAGCCATCCTCGCCGCGTATCCGCCAGTTTGGCTGTCCTCCCAGGCGCGCTCCGTGGCAGGCAGCACATTGGTCCGCGTAGATATCTTTGCCAGTGGCGACCAGTTCGGCGTCATCCGGCTTCAAAAGACCGACGGCTTCAGAGGCTTGGGCCAGAACGAACGCTACGGTGAAACCGGCGGGCCCAAGCCCACCGGTAACCAAGAGTGTTGTGCGCCCTACCATCAGGTGTCGAACGGCTGAGCTGTGCCCGCGCGGTAGTACACCGTTCCGGTCCCAGCCTCTCCCCCAAATGCAACGACGTCGTAGCGGGCCGATGGATCGTCGCCCATACCAGGAGAGCCCATTGGCATGCCAGGAACAGCTAGCCCTGTGATGTCAGGCCGATCCTTCAACACGGTTTCCAGTGCTTCAAACGGCACGTGGCCTTCAAAGACATAACCCTCGGCTTCTACGGTGTGACAGGATGCGAGGTTCAGCGGGATACCCCGCGCTGACTTCTGTGCCTCGGGGTCGGTCAGTTCCTCAACGGCGACGGCGTAGCCACGTGCGCGAGCCAAGTCGGCCCAGGCGTGACAACATCCGCAACCTGGTGCGCTGAGTACGTGCATTGGGGTGCCTGCACGGACGGGAAGAGCGGTCGCGATGAGGGCAGTTGCAGACAGTGTGGTGAAGTGACGACGTGTGATCATGTCTGTCGGTCCTTTGATGTGAAATTTGAACGGAATGCGGGCGAGCGCCCGTTGCCATTCAGGCTTTCGGAGGACCGGTGGGAACGCCCATTGCGAGGCCCGAAAAATCGGAATCAGCGTGAGTCACACCACCCTCTGAGATCGCCAATGGCGCAATCGGCGAAATCCCCGCCGTGGCGACAAGATCACTAAAACAGGATGCTGAACCCATGCCGCTCGTGGTATCGCAACAATCCGCAGCAGCTTTCTCGGCATCCGCCAACGGATCGTCGCCCGCCATTTGAGCATGATGACCAGAATGATCCGATCCATGGGTCAAGCCATGCTTCACGGACGCTGCGGATGCGCCAGAGAATGCAACAACAAGAAGTATCGACAGGACCAAGCGAAACATACCAAATACCTACTGGGGGTATGTGGTTTTGACAAGTTACGAGGATGGGGCGGCACATTCGATCCTAGTTGCACCCATTGTGGGTGCGCCACATCTCTGGATCATGCCCGTCCGGAACAGTGGAAAATAGATCACCTGAAATTCCGGTAAGACTGATTGATGACTGTTTTTCGCTTTAGTTAGCAACAGCAAGGTCAGCAGGTTGGCATTTAGCCCAGGATTTTGCCAGTGATGAAAGTGTACGAACTTTCTACCAGATCGATGACGACATCCAGCTCTTCTGGTGTGGTCGGAGTATAGATCATGACAAAGCCGCTCCACCCAGGACGTTGCTTGGCCCAAGGGTGTGCAACGGCCCAACCAGCCTCAATTGCCCGTCGCGCCATTGCCGGATGCAGCGACGCGTGCAAGCTGCCATCAGGATGCATATGCGCAAATTCAAACCCACCGACGATAGAGCTCGGTTGAGACAAAAACATGTCGGGATCAAGCTGAAAACCAATTGCGCCAGGTAGTGATATGCGTGTGGGGCCAAGTGTAACCCCTGGGAATTGAGCAACTCGCTCCAGCAATAGCTGGGCCAATTCGGCATCAATTTTGACACCAATCTGAGTATGCGGTACGCCGCTTGTCGTTTCAGGACGGGGTGAGGTGCGCTCCGGCAAGGGGCGCTCTTGTGCGGATGCCAACGGGCACGTCAATGCCACCGCCGTTGCAGCAACCGCCAATGCTCTCAGGATTTCATTCATCATGTTGACCATCCGCCAAAATCAAGGAATGAGCGTTCAGCGCAGTATCGGTGCCCTTGCACACATCATTCAGCCTTTAACGCTTCGATATTGATCAAGAGCTCTATCTCGTCGCTCACCGCTGGCGCAAATGCCCCAAGTCCGAATTCAGACCGCACGATGGTCGCCGTGGCTCCCAGGCCCAGGGTCGGCGTGCCCTCTTTTGGGCCAAACGGGTATGGAGCTGACTTGTTAAGCGTTGTTTCCAAAACGACAGGTTTGGTGATGCCATTCATGGTCAGGTCGCCAGAAATATTCGCGGTATTGTCCCCGGTGACTTCAATGCTGGTCGACGCGAATGTGACCACGTCACTGTCACTCGCGCTAAAAAAGTCATCGGACATGAAGTGTTGCAGACGGGCGTCCCAGCCCGTGATCATGGATTTTACAGGCATAGACACTGTGACAGACGACGCAGACGGATCATCTTCGTTGAACTCTATCTCGCCGCTAAAACCTGAGAACATTCCAAATGTTTCTGAGAACCCGATGTGGTCGTAGCTGAACAATACCTGGCTGTGTCCAGGATCCAGCTCGTAAGTGCCGCTCTCGGACAATGCGGTTGTCGCACCCATCGATAAGAGTACTGCCAGCGGGGTTGCTGCCACTTTGAACATTGATACGCTCCTATTTTGACAAGACGTGTTTGTGGAATTGAGTTTTGGGATTTAGGTTTTGGTCGACCATACTTTTAGGACAAAATGTTCTACTATGCAACAAAATGCTCTATAGGAGGAGTGATTGAAAGAAGATCCCAGGCTGATCGCCACACGACAGACTGCGCTTGATGCTGCGCAAAAGATACTGATGGATGAAGGCGTGCTGCACGTAACTCATGGCGCAGTTTCAAAGGCAACGGGCATTTCGCGCAGTACACTTTACAGGCACTGGCCAGATGCGCGAAGTCTGCGTGATGCAGCATTCCGGCGCATCGCAACACCGCCAAACATACCGCCCAAAACCGATGGCCCGCTACGATCTGACCTGCTCTGGTTACTCGGTGTACTGATGGGAGCCTTGAATGACACACCGTGGGGCCAAATCGCGCCTCAGGTGGTCGCTGCTGCGTCCACCGACGAAGAAGCAAGGTTAGTGATAACAGAATTCATGAAAGACAGGTTCGCGAGTGTTGAAGCAGTATTTGCAGCCGCAATAGACCGCGATGAGATCACCGCCGACGTTCCGGTCGACCAACTCATAGAACTAGCAGTCGCGGCACCTTATTTCCGCAAGCTCATACGTCACGAGGCGCTGGACGAAGAGTGGTTGGACAAACATGTCGATCTGCTTTGCAGTATCGCGAAAACCAATTCGGGACAGTGACCATCGACTGACTATGCAATCAAAACGGCCAATAAAAATAACAGTTTCCAAGATCGCAGTATGGCTACGTTCGCCGCTTGACATCAGCACGTCGCAGGGTCAATTCGATGCGCTCCTCACAACGTTGACGACTGCACCCTGATTTGTCGCTGCCGCTAATTCACAATGCAACATGAACACCTTTGGGTTCAGTGTCGCCCACGGCAATGTCGACTTTCGGGAACCGGCCAAACATTGCAATGTCCAGTATCCTCCTCGGATGCGCCTTTCGCTGACTTGCACATAAGTGACTTGAAGCAGCCCAAACTGAACCTTCTCACCCAAGCATTGCAATTTGGTAAACTCGCAACGAAGCGGCATTTAGACTATTTCCGCCCAAAAACCGCTTCCAAAACGCGATCCCCCAGACTGACTTGGTAATGTCAGGTTCAATGCGGGCGTCACGCGTACCAATGCTGCCCGATTAGTCCGTTGCGAAGCAATAAAACAGACCTGCCCCGCCTGAACGTGGCAGATGTTCCTCTCCGCAACCGCGCGAGCCGTGCGATGAGTTCCAGGACACCATGTTTCGGGCATCGTTGAGACCGATACGGTCATGATGCCCGACAATCGCAGATCCATCCTCGCTGTTCGAAGTCCAGTTACTGCATGTTGTGTCACCGCCTGCCGTAGAGAAGTAACCTGCGGAATCGGAGCCGGTCAGAATGTCATGTTTGTTCGGCTGGCTACCACGCCCATTGACGGGGTTACCGTTTTCGTCGAGCGCTGTCTGTAGACTAATGTTCACGCTGTCGCGGTGCAGTTCTTCAACATTGTTGGCGATGAGCTCTCCATTGGCATTGTGCCAGGGGCCCGATCCGATCCGGTCGCGTGCAGAAATGCCATTGGTGATCGTCATCGGATCGGTGCTGCGATCAATGGACATTGAAGTGCTCAGATAGGCCGCAAATGTTTTGGAAGAACCGGCCGCGGAAGCGAGTGCATTACAATGGGCATCGGCGCCTTCGAGGCCGCCTAGATTGGCACCGTCCCCCTTGCCCACACTAGTGATGAAAAACGACATCTCCTCGCTTGCCGATTGCGCCTGTGCCGCCGTTGCGAAACAGCAGATTACGAGTGCAGCAACCCCATGAACAGGTGTTCTTTTGGTGAACTTCCGCATGTGTTTCTCCCTTCGTGCTGTGTAATCACTGATGCTAGTCGTATGTAACAATCGGGTCCGCATGTATGACACTATGGTGCTGGTGCGATTCACTACAGCCGGTTGTGCAAGACCGACCCTCTGGCCCTAATCATTACTACCCTACTCCGGTCTTACGTGTTAAGTACGGTCGCTCACCTGTTCCCAGGATCATTTGCAACGAGTGACTGAGGGTCGTGACGGAATGACACAAAAAATCGCTCTTTGGTCCATTCCGATATCCATGGCGGTATTGGCACTAAAACTGTTGGCCTGGTGGCTAACCGGCTCGGTGGCTTTGTTGTCAGACGCAATGGAATCAACTGTGAATGTCGTTGCGGCGCTGCTGGCGTATCTCGCAGTTCGGGTTGCAAACAAGCCCCCTGATAAAAACCACCCCTTCGGTCACCATAAAGCTGAGTACCTTTCTGCCGTCGTCGAGGGCGCACTCATTGTGCTGGCAGCATTCTTGATCATCAGAGAAGCTGTACTGGCACTTCCAAACCCGCATCTTGAGGATGCGCCGCTTCTTGGAATCGTCGTGAATGTCATTGCAACGGGTGTGAATGGCGCATGGGCTTACCTATTGCTCAAAGTTGGCAGGCGCGAGGGTTCGCCTGCATTGGAGGCGAGCTCCCGGCACATTTTCACAGATGTCATGACCTCCGTTGGTGTCATCGCAGGTCTGACACTGGCGCTTGTCACCGGCTGGTTGATCCTCGACCCGATCCTGGCAATTCTTGTTGCGCTGAACATCTTGTGGGAGGGATGGAAAGTTATTCGGGCTTCAGTCGATGGTCTGATGGATGTGACACTGTCGGAGCATGACTTGCAGACCGTTTCTAAAGCAATCGAAGCAAACCTCGGCGCAGCCTTAGAATACCACGACCTCAAAGGGCGCAGGTCCGCAAATGTCATCTTCGTGGAGTTTCACCTTGTTGTGGACGGCACAATGCCAGTCAGCGCGGCGCATGATATATGCAATGACATCGAGGAAGAATTGGATCGTTTGTATCCGGGTTCCGTCTTTGTCATTCACCTCGAACCTGATGACGAGCTGAAGGGTGACGGGGTTAATTCCCACTAAACTGGTGAAATGGCTTAGCAAAACTCTATTAGTATGACTGATCTGACTAAGACGTTCGGCTTGAAATTCGTCAGACCTAAGCCCGATGTGGGAAAGCCGAACCAGAAGTATCCTGTCTTCAATGTCACGAAGCGTGATGATCAGAATTGGAGGCGAAAATGAAAATTCAAAGAAAGCTGGGTCAACCTCTTAGTACAGCGGCGTTGGCTTCGTTGATTGCGGCTACGCCTTATGTGCCAGCGTTTGATGCCGATGGTCGCCTACATTTTGAACCGTCCTATGCCTTTGCCAAAAGCGGCAAGGGGAAAGACGGGGATGGTCGCGACGATGATCGGGATGATGATCGTGACGACGACAGAGATGATGACCGCGACGACAACTCGGGGTCGGGTAATAGCGGCCGTGGTGGTGACCGGGACGATGATCGTGATGACGATAGAGACGATGATCGCGACGACGACCGAGATGATGATCGTGACGACAATTCAGGATCAGGCAAAAGTGGTCGCGACAATGATGACGACGATGACGACGATGACGACGATGACTCCAAACGCTCCAATAGAGGCAGCGGAAAGAAGGATCGGTCTCAAGCGGGGGGCAAACCGTCGGGTTCGGCTGGGATAACAAAGGTCGAGACAAACGCCAGCGGCATTGAAGTACGTTACGCCGACGGAACCAAGGAGGAGATCGAAAACGGGCGGTATGAGAGAAAGAATGCGCAGAACCGAACTGTTGAAGAGCGCCCCGCGACCGGTGCTGACGTCTCAAGGCTTCGGTCGTTGGCGAATGGTATCTCAATCGACAACGTGCGCTCTTCAGGGCAAGGCGGCGCTGCTGGAAGTCGACCCACGAAAATCGAACGCCAGGGCAACAATATCGAAGTGAACTATGCCAATGGGTGGAAAGAGGAGATCGAGTTCGGGCGCTACGAGTTGAAAGACCCGTACAACCGGACTGTTGTCGAGAGAAACGCAACGGCCTCTGATCGCCGTAGGTTACAGTCGGTTACCAACTGAACAGCAACACCAGTCGATAATCCGTTGGCGGCTTCTGATTTGAGAGAGGCCGCCATCGTCGTTAAAGAGACCGCTGTTAATCTCCCTTGTTCCAAACATCATGTGCAATAAGCGCGGCCTCTACCCGATTTCGCGCATGAAGCTTGGACAGGATTGCCGTCATGTAGTGCTTCACGGTCTTTTCCTGAAGGTCTAACTCGTCAGCGATTTCACGATTACTTAGTCCTTTGGCCACACGTCTGAGTATTTCTTCCTCACGATGCGTAAGGTCATCGAGAATGCTGCTGTTTATAGACATGCCGCTGTCAGCATTGATTTGCAGCAATACTCGCGAGGCCAAACCCGGAGAAACGAACCCTTCACCTGCGGCGATGCTGCGTAGGGAAGCGGTCAATTCGCTCGCGGTTACTCCTTTCACAATGTACCCAATCGCGCCCGCCTCCAAGGCGTCCGCGACATCGCTGCTGTTCTCTGAGACCGTCAAGATTGCAATGACGGGTGGATTTGCCATTGCCGCAATTTTACGTGCCGCATTTATTCCACCGCCGGGCATAGAAAGGTCAAGAATAGCTATGTCCGGCTGATGCGTGCCGACCAGCGATACTGCCTCTTCAGCGTTGGACCCAGCGGCCAAAACTTCGAAACCATCAGCTTCATCTAACGTGCGTTGCAAACCATCCCTAAATATCGGGTGATCATCAGCTATTACGACGGATGTAGTCATGATGTGCCTAACTTTCTGGGAAAGAGTGTCATAGCAATGGTGGTGCCTTCGCCCGGTCTCGATACGACTTCGAACTTGCCACCAATACTCTCGACCCGATCTCGCAAGCCCATAAGCCCCTGGCCACCATCGTCTCGCAACGCGGTTTCTTCTGACCTGTCAAATCCAGGTCCGTCGTCTTTGACCTTTACAACTATGCGGTCGTTCTTCGCCTCAGAGATAACCGTGCACTTGGAAGCTGGAGCATATCTTGCGGCATTGGAAAGCGTTTCCTGAAGGAACCGAAAAACGCACAGCTTGTCCGACAATGACAACTCTGGGGCCTGGCTACCTTGGAATGAAATATCTGGTCGCAACGGGCTGTGTTCGGCATGATCCTCTACGGCTCTCTTTACAACATCGACGAATGACAGGCTGTCGATATCTGGCGCGGACAGCCCTCGCGATATTGCACGAATCTCAGCAAGAGATTTTTGCAAAGACTGCTGAATTTCCTCTGCCTCTTTAGGCCTTTCGGATTCTTTGGAAAACGCCGCCTCCAGTCTAAGGGCGGCGAGCGACAAGTATTGCGCAGGACCATCATGTAGCTCGGCACCGAGTTTTTTGAGGAACCGATCTGTTTGCGTGGCATATCTTTCTGACGCCTCGACTACACGCGACCGCAGCAGGGCATTCTGCTCAGCCATCCTCTCACTTTCGGTCAGGCGTTGTTCAAGAAGAGACCCCTGTCGTCGAATAGTTTTGTCGCCAATAGCGACGATGGAATACAGTACAATAGTACTTGCCAGAAATGCGGAACCGACGACCAACCAACTTGTTCGCCTAGCCTTGGCTAAGTCCAACTCAAGCTGATCAGCTCTTTCGTAGAACTCCGCAACTGCGATGATTTCGCCGGACCAAAGTTCGCGGATGGGGCTGTAAACTTCAAGTAGTGGTATCCCCAATGCCGCCTCGGCGGCGCTCTCGGCGTGATCAAGCTCTTCGAAGGATCCGGAGATATCACCGTTCCACGCTCGCTTTAAGTCATCCGTTGGATTGAAACGGTTTCCAATGATGTCTGTATCCGAGGCATGCGCAATCACACCGCCTTGCTTCCAGAATTTGTAGGAGACGATGCGGTCACGCATTGGCTGGGCCATAAAAATCTCGTCCAACGCCAGGCTCGCCTGCTCAGAAAGACGGTCGCCATGTGCCAATTCCTGGCTGAGCGGGGATACTACGCTTTCCATATATAGAGCCGCGGAGTTGGCGGAGTTTTGCACGACTGCGTTCTGGATTCGATTAGACACCCACACCCCGACGATTGCGGTAGCAGTACCCATCACTAATATGCAGGCCGCAAAAAAGACTCGCGACAACGACAAATTGCCAATCGTCAGATCAGTTGCTTTCTCTCTCATCTTGAATTCGACTATGAACTACAATCTCTTACCGCACCACAGACCTTGGTCTGACGTGATCTGGATAAATCTAAGATCCTCAGCATCCGCCCAGTGGCCAGAGTCAGATATCATCCTTCGTTCTCAGTCTTTACAGCATCGGGTATTGAACGTTTCCGCTGTCACAATTGGTCATAAGCTCATTCAAGGCGTGCCCCAGGCGACTGAGCTCATCAATCTTGCTTCTAACGCTGGCAATGTGTGTCTCGACCAGATTTTTCACTGATCAGCGGTCTTCAACACTTCCTTCTGACCGCTCCAAAAGCGGCTTAGCGTCGGATAGAGGAAACACCAGGTTGCGGAATTTCTTCAAAAAATCGAAGCATTCCCACATCGCTTGCTGAATAAAGGCGACAAGTGTTCAGAGCTGGTATGGGTCTTGGTACGATACCTTCGCGTTCGAAGTAGCGAAGGGTTTCTATGCAGACCCCGCATTTACGTGGCAACCATCTCGACTTCCTTACGCTCCGAAGACCGAAGCAAGGCGAGTTTGTCCCCGGCTGCGAGGGAGGCGATCTCAAGCTCAATTGTATCTTGCCCGTCCACGACCGTTGGAACTTGCCGCAGAGCATTCGCACCCTCAACGAATTCGAGAGGTTGGAAGACCTCTACACCCGCGCCCTTTTCGGTAACGTCGAAAATCAGACGCCCGGCAGATTGCGACAAGTCAATTTTGACGGTCGAAGCTTCTACTTCGCAAGCTCCGACGTTTGTCAGAACAAAACGGTCTTTGGGTGCGCCTTCTATAAAGCGAATTTGTACACCAGCCTGAAGCGAAGTGGCTGCAAATAGTCCAAGGGTCGCCGCAAGAATACTCTTCGGGAGCATATTTATCTCCTTCCTTATTGGTTCTTGATAGATACGCTTCGGCGGATTTCTTGGATCAGACTTATGCCCTTTGACTATGGTGGTTTAGCCGATAGGGCCTTTCGAAGTTCCATGCAACGCTGTCAAAACGGTTAAGTCAAAACATGCCGTTTTCATTCTCGCTGTTTGCCGGAACCTCCTGAAGAACGTCCCAGTGCTCGACAACCTTCCCATCGACATTCAGGCGAAAAATATCGATCCCTGCGTACTCGAGACCATCGGGCCAGATTTGATGGCAATGCAGAATAACGTGATCGTCTTCAGCAAAGGCACGTTTGATGTCCACGCGCTTTCCCGGGTACTCGGCGGCCATGCGCTCGAAGTACTCGACAAAAGCTTGCTTGCCGTCGCCAACGTGCGGGTTGTGCTGGGTATAGGTTTCACCAACAAAGGTCGCTATGGCCTTGGCAGGTCGACACTCGTTGAACATCATTTCGTAGAAAGCGATGACGTTTTTCTTGTTTGTTTCGAGGTCCGGCATGCTGATCTCCAAAGCGACGTTTGCACCTCCCAAAAATGTTGGCCACGTCATTCTTGGAAGCAACCCCGGCAAGGATCTCGTCTACTATTCGGCAAGAGCTTGATTTTGCGTTCCAACTATTTCGAAGGCTAACCACTTACTCGGTTTCTTCGAAGTCTATATGAATATGATTTCCATCAGGATCCGCCACGTGAATTTGGACCATTCGAGCACCCGGGACGTCGGTTTTTCGGTACTGGATCTGACATGAGGTCAGTTTTTCTTCGAATGCGCTCAACCCTGTGGCTGAGAGCGCAAAATGCTCGAGCTTGAGCTTCACTTCGGAGCCAACGTTTGGCGTGCCTTCGTGACCCACAAGGTGAACCACGGCGTGATCACCCGCATACAACCACGCTCCGGGAAACGGAAAATCAGGGCGGGCCCCAGGTTTCAAACCCAGGACCTCTTCATACCAAGTAGCCATTTCAGACAACTTAGTTGTTACGATATTCACATGATCCAGCCGCTCAATTCTCATCTAAAAACCCTCAAGCACAAGCTTACCTTTGGCCTTGCCGCTTTCGAGGATAGCATGTGCTTTCATTAAGTTTGCAGCATTGATTGAACCAAGCGTTTCGGTTGCCGTAGATCTGATCTTTCCATCGTCTATCATCCCGGCGACCTGATTCAGGATTTCGCTTTGACGGTTCATATCTCCAGTCCCAAAAAGCGACCGAGTGTACATGAACTCCCAATGCAATGAGATCGATTTGGGTTTGAATGGCGCGATGTCAAAGGTCTCAGGATCATCGATCAACCCAAAGCGACCTTGAGGTGTCATCACCTCTCCGGCTTGAGACGCATAAAGCTGGGAATGGTTCGTTGAATAGATGAAATCCACGCTTTCCATACCGAGAGCCTCGAGTTGCGGTCCCAGAGGTTTAGCATGGTTGATGACATGGTGCGCGCCCAACTCTCGAACCCAGTCTTGTGTCTCGGGTCGAGAAGCAGTGGCAATCACTGTCAAATCAGTGAGAGCTCGAGCCAATTGAATTGTGATTGACCCGACACCGCCTGCGCCACCCATGATCAGCAACGTATTGGTCCCGCCGGAAACGGCATCCTGAACTCGTAAGCGGTCGAACAGCATCTCATAAGCAGTTAGCGTCGTAAGCGGCATCGCCGCAGCCGCTGTCGCTGGTATGGATTTTGGCGCTGATCCGGCGATACGTTCATCTACCAGATGAAACTCGGCATTGGTTCCGGGCCGATTGATCGCTCCGGCATACCAAACAGTGTCTCCAACATTGAAGGCCTTAACCGCCTCGCCAACAGCTTCGACGATCCCTACTGCGTCCCACCCTAGAATATCGGGAGCCGGACCTTCAGGAGCGCGTTTTTGCCGAATTTTCGTATCGACTGGATTTACTGACACGGCTTGCACCTTGACCAACAAGTCTTGCCCCTTTGGCGTCGGTTTGTCGGCCTCAAAGTCGATTAAGGCGTCCGCCCGATCAATAGGCCCTGTCTCATTGTATCCAACGGCTTTCATAACGTGCTCCTTTGTCCGGTTCTGTATCAACCGATGACTGTCATTTCATTCAGCGTGAATTCTGCAACGGCGCCCTCTGTTGCTTCCAAGTAAGCCGCAAGGTGCTGAGCACCCATGTGGGTTTGCCAAAGCTCCCGGCTTTCCCAATTTTCGTAGAACACGAAATGAGCGGGGTTGTCGTTGTCCTGGTGCAGGTCGTAGTTAATGCAACCCTCTTCGGCACGGGTTATGTCGATGAGCTTGATCAGCTCACCCTTTACGAGGTCGATCTTGTCGGGGTTGGCTTTGATGTTGGCGACGATTGTCAGCTTGGCCATTGGAATAGGTCCCTTGTGTTCTTGAGCGATGCGCAAGATTTACGCCGCAGTTCTTTCGGGATAAACAGGGCAAGATCGAACATATAATCCGGAAATTCCGTTTAATGCTTTTAGACAATCTTCGCTTGTTTCTGACCATAGCCGAGAAAGGCAGTCTTGTGGCCGCAGCGCGTGAGACAGGGTTGTCGAGTACGACAGTGTCCGAACGGCTCGCGGCTCTGGAGGCACATTACGGTGTGGTTTTGTTCAACCGTACCACCCGTTCTATCAGCTTGACCGAAGAAGGTCGGACACTCGCTGATGGAGCAAGAAACGTTCTCAGTGAAGTTGCGGACCTGGACACACTTGTTCGGCACGGCGCCGAAACTCTGTCTGGTCCAATTCGCATAAGCGCGCCCATTGACTTGGGACGGAGCTTTGTTTCCGAGGTTATTGCCGAATTCACCGAAAAGAACCCTGCCGTCTCAATCGAACTGTCCCTCTCGGACGGTTATGTCGACCTTGTAGGCCAAGGTTTCGACCTCGCCGTTCGCTTCGGCAACATTACGGACAGCTCACTCAGGTTGAGAAATCTGGGAAGCTACCAACGTTTCGTTTGTGCGTCCCCAAGTTACCTGGCCTCATTCGGAACGCCTAAAAAACCAGAAGATCTATTAAACCACAACTGCTTGGTGATGAGGTTTGGCGACATGGTCGACAACGTTTGGGAGTTTGGATCAGGACCAAATGCCCAGCGCGTATCGGTAAAGGGAAATCGAATTGTCAATGATGGTTCACTCATCCGCGATTGGGCGATTGCAGGCCATGGGGTCGTCTTGAAGTCCGAACTGGATGTCGGCGACGATGTTCAATCTGGCAGACTTGTTTCTGTCTTGCGCGACTTCCTCCCACCGCCGAAACCTTTGCAAATGATGTTTCCACCGAGCCGGGCCCAACCACGTCGCATAACAGCCTTAGCTGAGCATTTGCGTAGCAAATTTGGTGTGAGTTGAGGCCGCAGGGGAAGACACTAATCTGATAGCTGCTATGTCTGCTCAATGAATTTCAAAGTCGCATGTGCTAGTTCTGTGCCGGCATCTTCTTGAATGAAATGCCCGGCTTTTGGCACAACTGTATGATTTTGACCAACTGCCCCAGGGATCGACTTTTGGAACAGTTTGTCTACGCCCGCCATGACCCTGTCATCTTCTCCAAAAACAGTCAGAAACGGAGTGTTGAGGGTTTTGAAGGTTTTCCATGCGGCTCGGTTGGCTTCTGAAGCTGGATTGTCGGGCGAGTCGGGCACCAACACTGGAAACTCTCGAGCGCCTGCCAGATAGCGCGCATCTGGGAACGGTGCGTTGTATGCTGCGACCTCTTCTTCTGAAATTTTAGATGTCGTGCCGCCGAATACGATGCGTCCCGAACTAAATTCAGGTACGGATTGTGAGTATTCCCGCCATGAAAGAAATGCCTCACCCAAGGGCACGTCACCCGTGGGCAAGGCCGTATTCGCCACAACAACACTAGAGAAACGCTCGGGCATACTTGCAACCAACCGCAAACCAATGAGTCCACCCCAGTCCTGACAAACCAATGTGATGCCCGTCAAGTCAACTTTCCGCAACCACTCGGACATCCAGTCTACATGCCGTTGGTAGGTGTAGTCGGATCGCTCAGTTGGCTTGTCCGACCGTCCAAACCCAATCAAATCAGGAGCCAGAACTCGATGGCCCGCATCTTTGAATAACGGAATCATGTGCCGATACAGGAAGCACCAAGTTGGCTCTCCGTGCATCAACAATACCGGTGGTGCCTGTGCCGGTCCCTCGTCCAAATAGTGCAGTCGGAGAAGACCGCCCTCGGAATCATCCACATCAAGATAGTTCGGGCCAAAGTTGAAATCTGGCAGCCCGTCAAACCGATGGTCCGGTGTACGAAGGAACTTCATCGTGAACTCTCCAAAAATGCCGACGGTCTTGGTCCAACAACAGTGATCGATAAAACCAAAACGGTCCAGTTCCAGCGTATACCGACTTCAGGTTTGGTTGAGTTGGACACATTGCTTCGGTCCCGCGCGGAGGAGGCGCTTTTTGCGGACGTTTTGAATCCGCGCCAATAAATTTGGTCTCAAAAACCTTATATTATGAGTTCATCTGTACGGATCGCCGAGAGGCGGCTCAGAAGAAAATCGCAAACCCGGTCATTGAGACAACCAAGAAAAGTAGAGTCATGATTCCACCTGAGCGAACGAAATCGACCACCCGGTAGCCTGCCGGGCCCATGATCAACGCGTTCACTTGGTGTGTTGGGATCAAAAATGAGTTGGACGTTGATATTGCTACCGTGAGAGCAAACACAGCCGGATTGCCACCCGTGGATACGGCAATAGAAACTGCTAGTGGCACCAGCAGGACAGTTGCGCCTACATTGGACATGACCAGCGTGAACGCCGTTGCCAAAACGGCGATCCCTGCTTGCAAAGACCAGATCGGCCACCCCTTCAGAAGGGCCAACACATGCGCTGCAATCCAATCCGCAGTGCCGGTGTTCTGAACCGCCTGACCTAGCGGGATCAGTGAAGCGAGTAGAAAAACAGTACTCCAACTTATCGACTCGTAGGCTTCGTCAATCGAGAGCACACGGCTCAACACCATCCCAATAGCGCCGATCAACAGGCACAATGACAAGCGCAGATCAGAGAATAGAATTAAGCTCAACGCTATTAGGAAGAAGGAGAGCGCCCATCCGACCTTGTGTGGCCGTAACTCTTCCTGGGGAAAATCCGAAGTTACGACGACAAAATCCCTGTCCGACTTAAGTCGTGTCAGACGGTCCCACTGCACGTGAACCACACACGTATCACCGGCCTGCAAAGGGACTTGCCCGATATGCGTGGCTGAATGATCCTCGGATTCAACGTGGCTCAGTGTTTCTTCTCCGCGCTGAATGGCCAAAAGAGACAAACCATGTGTCTGACGGAGACGCAAATCAATCGGAGTCTGGCCGATCACTGAAGAACCGGGAGGAATAACAACCTCGGCCACCCCCGATTGGGTCGCGGCGAAATCATCCGCAAAGACATCTAGTTGGGGTAGGATCTCTAATCCGTAAGGCTCAGCAAACTGATGCTCAACCACCCGACGCAGGCCAAGCACTGCGAGCCGCGCAGGGGCTTCGATCTTGGTATCCGCCATCGGCGCGATAACCTTGTGGCCGCGATAGGATGTACCAAGAATGTACATGTTGTGGGCGACCATGACATCCGCGAGCGTTTGTCCAATCAAGATCGAGCCTTCTGGAACGCGAATCTCGAACATATCAGCTCTAAGACCATAGGTGTTTTCGACATAGGTCTGCATGGATCGAGCTGAGCTTGCGTCTTCTCCACGCTCCCGCTGCGCTGGGAGGACCCAACGACCAAAGAGCACAAAGTAAAGCACCCCTGTCAGCACCAGCATCACACCGATAGGCGTGACTGAAAACAACCCAAATGTCTCCATTTGTTGGTCAGCCGGAAGGGATGAGTTTGCTGAAACAATCAGGTCATTCAACAGGATGAGGGGCGACGACCCGACCAATGTAATCGTACCACCCAGAATCGCGCAAAACCCCATGGGCATCAGCAACCTACTCATCGGGATTTCCGTACGTGCTGAGATACGGCTAACAACGGGTAGAAAGAGCGCAGCAGCTCCAACGTTCTGCATGAAAGAGCTAATGACACCAACCGTTGTTGATATGATTGGGATGATCCGGGCCTCTGTCGTGCCACCATTCTTGAGGATCAAGGCCGCAACCTTTGACATAAGTCCGGTCTTATCAAGCCCAGCGCCAATTACCATAACTGCGATGATTGACATCACAGCGTTCGAGGAAAAACCTTCAAAGAGCCTGGAGACATCGGCAAGATTACCTAGCCCCGGTAGATAGCTCAGTGCGCCAAGCAGCACCATTACAAGAATTGCTGCGACATCGATCCGTATAATCTCGGTAACAAAAAGTAAGACCGTAAAAGACAATAGACTCAATACAGCTATCATTTCGTACGTCAGTGTTGGTAATTCCATATCGTACTCCCAACCTGACGTTACCTGACTAGCAGCAAATACGAAGGACCAGCTCTGCGCAGCAAATAAGGCCAAAATCCATCAGGCCGACGTACGTAGCTCGTCTTCTCGGACGTGGTATCTGCTGAAACCTGGATTTCGCCAACTCAAAGAGACGCTGATGAAAAACTCAAAAGCCTCTCTTAATCACAGCAATCGGAGGGAAGCAGTCCATTCGTAGACTTGTGACAGAACCCCGCTTCAAGAAAGGATATTGCCGTACCCGCGAAGTGAGCGCGTCCAAACCGGCGCGCTCACTCTATTTGGTATTGCCTGTCACCAAGGAGTTAAGAGTGATGCATCACTCTGCGGCAACCGCTTCCTCTTCTAGTGCTGGGTAGTCGGTGTATCCTTTTTCGTTACCGCCGTAGAGGGTAGTTGCATCCAGCTCATTCAGCGAGGCGTCTTTCTCCAACCGACTGACAAGATCCGGGTTTGAAATGAACGGTCGGCCAAAAGCCACCAGATCGACGGCACCGGTCTCAACCGATTCAATCGCCATTTCGCGGTCATAAGCGTTGTTGCCCATTTTCGCACCGTCAAACAATTCATAGAGCGCCTTTAGATCGCCACCTTCAGGTATATCGCGCGGGCCGCCGGTCTGTCCTTCTACGAGATGGAGATAGGCCAACCCATAGCTATTCAACAATTTGATCGCATGGGAGAACGTCGCCTGCGGGTCGCTGTCGGAGATGTTGTTGGCTTCCGAGAACGGGCTGAGGCGGACACCAACGCGGTCGGCGCCCCACACGTCGACAACCACGTCCATGACTTCCTTCAGGAATCGCGCTCTGTTCTCGACAGGACCGCCGTATTCGTCTTCACGCTTGTTGGACTCGTCCCGCAGGAACTGATCGATCAGATATCCATTGGCTGCATGGACCTCGACACCGTCGAACCCGGCTTTCTTGGCGTTTTCCGCAGCCCGCCGGTAGTCGGCGACAATACTTGCGATTTCTTCGACATCCAGAGCCCGCGGTTCCGATGTTTCGACAAACTGTTCGCCATCAAAAGTCATTGCCTTGGCGCTAATTGCGGATGGCGCAACAGGGGCGCTGCCGTCCAGCTGCAAGCTGTTGTGCGAAATCCGGCCTACATGCCAAAGCTGGATCACGATCTTGCCACCCTCTGCATGGACAGCCTCAGATACTTTTTTCCAGCCGTCGATCTGTGCTTGGGAATAAATGCCGGGCGTCCATGCATAACCTTTGCCTTGGGGCGAGATTTGCGAAGCCTCCGTGATGATCAGACCAGCACCCGCCCGCTGCGCGTAGTACTTGGCCTGCAATTCATGGACGCTGTCATCTTCGGCTCTTGCACGGTTGCGGGTCAGTGGCGCCATGACAACGCGGTTTTTCAGTTCTATTGCGCCAGCTTTGATGCCGGAGAACAGTTTTTCATCAGCCATTGCTGCTTCCTTCTTTAGTAAACTTCGTTCAGATATTATTGGACCAATTAGTCCAATATTAGGGCCACTGTCCGTTGTTTGAGTTTATTTCAGGTTTCATTTCTTTATGGTGGCGGGAGGCCTTATGGCGAAATCACCAACCGGGCTTGTTTCAGGGTTTGCGATATCTGCTCAGCGGGAACGCCCGCCTTGCGCAATGCCAACGTGCCGATTGCAAGGCAAGAATAGGCGCGCGCTTTGTCGAGTGCCTGGGCTGGATCTGAGGGCTCAAGTGCTCTCGCAATAATTTCGTCAATACTCTCCAAATGGTGCCGCCCGAGAGCCGCCACTTCATCATCATGCGGCGCAAGCTCAGTAAGGCAGTTTATCAGCATACAGCCGTCACGGCCGCCTTGCGGGTTCGCCAAAGCTTCCAAAATCGATCCAACGGGATCTTCCCCACCAGTGTCTGCAACTGTACGCAGAGTTTTCAATGCACGTCTTGAATAGTGGCGGAGGGCTTTGTGAAACAAAGCCTGCTTGTTGCCGAATGCTCCATAAAAGCTGGAACGGCTCAAACCCATGGCCTTGGTCAGATCGTCCAAGGACGCGGTCTCGTAGCCCTTGTGCCAAAATACGCACAAGGCTTTTTCCAAAGCCTCAGCTTCGTCAAAGGCACGAGGCCTACCCGGGCCTGCGGGCGACTTAATGTCTGCAAATTGAAGAGTTTCTTTGCTCATGGCATATATGTGGAATGACCAGTCCAGAAGTTCAAGGGACCAGCAGAGGATTTTGGAATGGTTAGTCCGAATTACAGCCAACGACAGGAATTTGTTAGGTCGGTAGGAATGCCAGACCCGCCCGTCGCTATCAGTATATGACCGATGAATGTCAAAATGCCGGCAGGTACTTGTGCGCTAGGACCGTACCACAGTCATGGCGGCGTCAGAGGCGTTGGTCTGCTATGCTCAGGCGACAAGGATGGATTCAATGACAAAAACAGAGACCGAACAGTTTGAGCACATCCAGTTCCGGATCCCTAAATCGAAACTGGATGAGTTTAACGCCATGGTCTACGAGCGCTATGGCATGAAGCATGGCGGCAAGACCAAGATGTTTCTCGATCTGATTACGGAACATCAGACATCTCAGAGGATTGCGCTGTTGAAAGCCGAGATAGAACGGTTGGAACAGCAAAGGCAGAAAAAGCACGCGCTCTAGGAAAATAATCCACCGCGGAGCCGATAGTTCCGGTGGTCATGGGCGACGAGAAGCAGTTGCAAATCCAGCACAAAGAAACGCGACTTTTCTGTAGTAATAGATACTACAACTTGCAGTTGACACTTCAAACGAAGACCGTTGTCCCCTCAAAGTTCTACCGGAACCCAATCGGAGCTGACTCCCTACCGGCGGAATTCCAGGAGGGCGCGTAATGTCTGAAGCTGAAGCCACCATCAATGTGTTCGACTACGACAACATTCAGAAAAGCGTTGAGCTCGAATTGGGTGAGACCCCACTGGGCTGGTCGGGGATCGTGACCGAGCTCTTTGAGCACATCAAAGTACGCAGTGACGAGATTGAGGTCGAGTATCCAGAGGTACTCCAGATCAAGGAGAAGTTTGGCGAACTCCGGATTTACTTCAGCAAGGCATCCGAGGATGACCGTCCAGAAGCCCGCTGACAGTGGCCAGTGCTTTGATCCGTTTGTCGGTTACCCTCCGCCTAAAGCTGACGCCCGTCGGCAGCGCGGAAACGGTCGAAAAGGGCTCAAAGTGGCCGTTCTTTGTGGTGTGCGTATTGGCTGCTCGCAGCCCTAACCGGACATTCTCAACTGAACTTTGCAAATCCCGATAAAGCGGGGCTTTGTTGCCGTTCGCTCAATGTCAGCATTTAGTCACTGACGATACGTCGCAATCTTATACGCGGCGAAGCTGAAGAAGACGCCAAGCCCTCCTTCTATCCAACGTCGCGCGCGCTGGTAAGCAGCTACCACCGGGGTAGTGGAAAACGTGACCGCGTAAAGAACGTGGACCGCCAGCGACAGTGTTGTGGCGATCAGGATAAGCGCTAAACCCACCCATAATGGGGTCTCATTGCCTAGACCGATCCCGACGATGGCAATCCATTGCAGCGCCGCTTTCGGGTTCGTGAGTTGGATTGCTATGCCTTGCAGATAAAGGTTCTTACCGCGCGCTGCCTTAGGTTTGTGCAAATGAGCGGGCGTTGCAGCGGAGCGAAACGCCTTATAGGCGAGCCACAAAAGGTATGCCGCTCCAAAGATTTTGAGAAGTGTAACGATGCCAGCATAAGCGGTGATGAGAGCTATAAGGCCAGCGACAGTGAAAGTCGCCCAAACAGCGGAACCAGAACCCACGCCAAGGGCCAGCTTTACCCCGGCGTCTCGCCCACGTTCCATTGAAGTTCCGATAATAGCAAGGATGTTTGGCCCGATGCTGACGAAACCAACCGAGAAAATTCCTAGGGCCAAAAATAAACTCGAAATTTCAGGGCTCATTGGGTTTCTCCATCCGGCGTTTTTGCGACCTTAACAGAACGCACCATTCAAAGAAGCCGTCATTCGCTGCGCACTGACAAACGAGCTGGTTGGGCTCAATATTGCCGATCTCTGCGGTTTGCATGGTTCGCGGGTCGCAGTCCGAACCCGACATTCAAAGCAAGCCTTTGCAATTCTAGCTTTGCGAGCAGTGCCGTCCCTTACCAAACGAACCAAAAAGCTTTGTGCTACGATTGCTGAGAGACGAAAGCTGTAAGGAGTATTAATCATGGATGGCAAGGTTTGCGTCATCATCGGCTTTGGCCCTGGATTGGGCACCGCATACGCTAAGATTTTCAAACATGCCCGTTACTCTCTCGCACTGCTGAGCCGTTCGGGCGCCACATTCGGTGACGAGGGTTCAACTGATACGTCAGTTCGATCCTACAGATGCGATGCCGGAGACCCGGATAACTTGAAAAAAGCGCTTACCGCAGTCCAGAGCGATCTAGGCGAAATTGATGTCGTTATTTACAACGCAGACCTCGCACAGTTTGGAACGCTTGAAGACGTTTCGGAGATCGAGTTCGAGCAGAGTTGGCGCGTCGGGGCTCTTGGTCTTTTTACTGCCGCAAAGCTTCTAGGGCCTCAAATGGCCAAACGTGGTTCCGGGGTGATCATCGTTTCGGGCGCAACCGCTGCGCTTCGTGGAAACGTTTGGACGACAGTATTTGCTCCTTCGAAATCTGCCCAACGCACGCTGGCAAATGCACTGGCCAAGCAACTCGGTCCAAAGGGCGTACATGTGGCGTATCTCGTTATCGACGGTGTGATCGACACCGAGGACACACGGACGAACTTTGCTCCAGATGAACCCGACGACTTCTTTATCAAGCCAGAGCGGATTGCGGAGACCGCTCTGATGTTGGCCCAACAAGACAAGTCGGCCTGGACATTCGAGCTCGACATTCGACCCTTCGGAGAAAAGTGGTAGCTCTCTGACAGCCCGAAGCGGACAGCGAAATTGATCAAACTAGCGGTCTCTTACAAGTGAACAGCCTGGTCCAAGATAGATCACTGATTTCCAAATCTCTTCTGTCACTTTGCAGTTGCAGGTTCCTCTACCTTGGTCATCTGTTTGGTTAAGTTCTTCAGATGCGGACCTCTTCGGAAAGGTCTGCTTTTTGGCGTGGGAAACTAGAATCCAGATTGCGTTCATCTTCATTAAAGCCTCCAGCGGGCTACGTGCCCTTGAAGACTGCGCGACATTTTTCGTTGGGCGTGAGTGGCGGAACAGCTAGAAAGGGGGCAAATTCACCACTTTGGAATTTTACCGATGCCAATTTCGGTTCAGATCGTTGCCACCCCAGAAACCAGTGCCTCCAGCGTATTCGGCCTGTATGACACTTTGGTGGCCGCAGGGCGGGACTGGGAACATCTGGTGAGCGGTGAGGAGCCTATGCCGGTGTTTGACGTCAGTCTCGTTGGACCGGACGTTGATGGGTTTGGTTCTTCTTCATAAAGGTGCAGAGCCATCGCAGAGATCAGCGCCTTTTCTTGAAGCTCTTCGTCTTCCGGGGTGAAAGTTTGCTTTCGCAGTCTCG
Source organism: Ruegeria sp. CE9 (assembly GCF_056537425.1). Taxonomy (NCBI): domain Bacteria; kingdom Pseudomonadati; phylum Pseudomonadota; class Alphaproteobacteria; order Rhodobacterales; family Roseobacteraceae; genus Ruegeria; species Ruegeria sp. CE9. The sequence continues at coordinate 306,582 of NZ_JBQFRO010000002.1, forward strand.
CCAACTCATCGAAGGATATGCTCAATTAAACTACGTTGACGATTAGCCGCATCATGCAACTTTTCGCGGATCGCACGATCAGGAAGCGATACCCACAGCGCAAAACTATGGGCAGCTTACCTGCCGCCATTACCCAAAGTTTAACATAAGAAGTCTATGGCGACTGTCGTTGTAGTAGTGCGCGCTTCTTCTAAGCGCCTCTCCTGCTAGGAACCAAAGCATCCTGGATAAGCATTTCCCCAACACTGCTCTGCGGAACCATGTACTACCAGTCTTTACGATAAGCATGGTTGACCGCAACCAGCCCGAAGCGGACCTTCGCAACCAAGCTTTGCTAACTCCGAAATACACAACGAAACGGCCAGTTGCAGAGGTTGTATCGGCGGTGGCAACCAACCATTCATGTCGTCGACTAACCTGTTCAACGTCGCACTACAACTTCTCCGAACTGATCCCACGAGGACCTAATCTTCGAAGCGTTCATTTGGCTCGACCACATTTACTTGCTTCGGAACTTGGTCGGTGTCATTCCGGTCTGACCTCGGAAAAAGCGAGTGAAATGGGACTTGTCAGAATAGCCGAGCATCAGTCCGATCTCTGCAATTGTCATCTGGTTTTGTTTGAGGTGCTCCTTGGCGACATCGATACGCAGCCGTTTGATTTCGCGCGGTAGCGTTGTGCCTTGTTTTTGAAGCGCTTTCAGAAACCGTTCCGGTTGTATTCCCAGCATTCCAGCCACCATCTCTGGTCCCAAATCGGTTTCATCCAGTTTGTCGCGTAAGACAGATCGCAAAGCTGCCACCACGGTTACTTCTTCATCTTGTCGAAGTGATGCTATGGGCTTGGCAGAACCCTCAGAGACGTGGTGCAAAAACAACCATTCCACAGGAAAACTAATTTGCATTCCGGGATCAGTCCCAAGGCCAACCTCGATCCCTTTGTAGTCGATAGGCAGCCCATTGATGTATCTGCTTTCCCATCGCACACGGGAAGAGTCCCAGGACTCTCCGACGACGGTCTGCAATAGGCGTACATAGATTGCGGCACCAAAACCGGTCACCTGAATGGGTGGGACGGTTGGTTCCTGTTGCCTCTCGATACGATAAGTCGCTTTGTCTGCTTCAATGACAAGGCTGTGCCGCACAGAATTGGACTCCTGCGGCACGAGCTCAACAAAGCGGGTAAAAAACTCGAACAGCGTTTTTGTAGATTGCAAGGCTTGAGCGAAGGGCGGCCATCCTTGTAGGTCAAACGCTTCCCCTACATTCAGTCCTAGGTATCGATCCCCTGATACTTCTGAGAAAGCATTTACCAAGCCGTAAACCAACTCGGAGTGAACGAACACGGATGGGTTAGTCATCAGTTCAGCTTTCAAGCCGACCTGATCCAATGCTGGTTGCGGATTGATCTTACGTTCGGTGAGATATTGCAGAAAGGGAGCGGCTAAAGAGAGGCGAACAAAGCCCTCGCTATGCTCTCGGGAGGTGGAGTTGAAAGGCAAGCTCATAACCCTTGTTGGATTAGCTTTAAGAAGTGGCCATTTTTGCAGTCACATTCGTACATCCTAATTCAAAAGGGGCAACCGAGCCAATGAATTCCAGACTATAGTTGGCAAAACATGAATATGAAGGGAGTACTTATGTCCGGCTTACGAATGTCTCTTTGCTCGACGGCAATTGTCGCGGCAGTTCTTTCTTTTTCGGCGACCGCGCAGGCTCAGGATCAAGAAGAACCCCAAACGCTGTTTACCAACGTGCATGTCTTCGACGGTGTGAATGAGCAACGCATTGAAAATGCCAGTGTTCTGGTCGAGGGCAATCTGATCAAGTCCGTCTCAACCGATGCCATTGATGCGCCGAGCGCGACGGTTATCGACGGCGGTGGGCGCACTCTGACACCGGGCTTTATAGAGAATCACGCGCACCTGATGCTCATGGGGCCATCGATTGCCGAGATGGAAACCAACTCGACCTGGGAGGATTTCGCCATCCACGGGACCCGGATGGCCGAAATGTACCTGATGCAGGGCTTCACGACCGTTCGCGATGCCGGGGGCGCTGGCGGCGGGCTGCGGCGCGCAATTGACGCCGGCCAGATCGTCGGCCCCCGCTTTTATCCTTCCGGGGCATTTCTCGGAACACGTGGTGGTCACGCCGATTTCGCATCCTTCACATCTCCGCCGGGTGGGGTGACCAACTTTGGGACTCTGAATATGGCCCAACAGGTCAACGGTGTTGACGAAATTTACATGTATGGCCGCAACAACCTGCGCATGGGTGCCACGCAATTGAAGTTCATGCAATCAGGTGGGGTGATTTCGGCATTCGATCCATGGCAGTTGCTCGCCGGTTCGAAAGAAGAGATCGAGGCCGCTGTTCAGGTTGCCAACGAGTACGGCACCTATGTCATGGCACATTCCTACCGCAAAGAAGCGATCATCAATGCCCTGAATGCAGGGGTCAGAACCATTGAACACGGATTTCACTTTGACTGCGAGATTTCTGCTTTGATGAAAGAAAAAGGAGCGTACATCACGACGAACATCACAGCATTTGATCCAGGCCTACTTGATGTTCCGTCCGTGAAAAACAACCCCAACAGTTTGAGGAAGGCCAAATCGGCCTCGGCGACCTTCGAAGCCTATATTCCAAGCATGAAGGAATGCCCGGCGCCGCGAGGGTTCCAAACCGATTGCGTCGGGTCGGTCGAAGCGTGCAACATCCAGATCGCCTACGAGAAACATCTGAATAACCATTTCTTCGGCCCCTATGCGTCGATGGTAACCCTAACTTCGGTAGGTGGCGAGATCGCGGCACTTAGCGGTGATTTCATGAACCCCTATCCGGAAGGCAAACTGGGTGTGATCGAAGAAGGTGCCTATGCCGACATCCTGCTGATAGACGGCAACCCCCTCGAAGACTTCTCTGTCGTCGGAACGGGTGATCAGTGGTTTGGTGCGGACCCGAGGCCGGACAGCCCGGAAACAATCCGCCTGATCATGAAGGACGGTGTGATCTACAAAAACACACTGGATTGACAAGATAAAGCAGCCGGAGAGCATTCATGCGAAATTGGTTTTGCTCCGCAGTATTCGCAGGGTTGGTTTTGTGCGGTTATGATGCTGCGGCGACGCCTGGAACCGCGTTGGACTGGGCAGACCTGCTAGATCCGTCTGCGCAGGTCTTTGATGACCCCTATCGTGATCTCAGCCCTGAACAGTTCGACGATGTTCTTTTCGTTGTGCGTATACGCGGCAGGTTGCAGCAGGAGGTTGGCAGCGCCGAAGAACGGCAGAAATGGCAATTGCTTTTAGCAGAGACCGAAGACGCCTTGGTGTCAGACGGAATTGACGTCGACTGGTTACTCGATCAGCGCGAGGTTGTGACTGAACGTCGAAGAAAGGCTGGAACGAGCGGAAACCCGCAATTCGACGGCCGAACAATCACACTCGCGGGCTTTGCCATTCCTGCTCCGCGCGATCCGGACGGCCGGCCTGTGGCGTATTTGGTGCCAGAAAGAGGGATGTGCAGCCACATGCCTCCACCTCCGCCTAACCAGATGATCCGTGTGCGGTTGAACGGGGACTGGGCGCCTAGCTATTTCCACGAACCCGTTCGGCTGACAGGCACGCTGACTATCGATCCTTCCGTTCATAATATGATGGTTGTGGATGGCCTCATGCCTATGAATGCGACTTTCCAGCTAGAGGCGGAACGTGTCGAAACTCTGGAAACCGAGGCAGACAGGTTGGAATGGAAGCAGCGTGCTGCTGATCGCATCCGCGCGGCAGGAAATCGCAAGACCGGTGGGGCACAGGCGTCAAAATGATAAGACTTCTGGTTGCCGCATTGAGCATTGCATTTGCTGGCGCAGCGTCGGCTCAGGGACTATCCGGGCCATCTTCAGTCGAAGCCGATCTTGCGCCCGGAGACGGGCTCACCGATCCGCAATATCGTTCCGATTTTCCACGCAACATCGCACCGGGTTGGTTTCAGCGGAAAGACCGACTGGCTGAGGGTGGTTTTCGGTTCAACATTGACTACCTGGCATTGGGCCAAACCACGGATGCTGATCTGGGAACCGGCGAAGCAGCCAGCGGAATTGCGCGGTTCTACGGCAGTTGGCAGGCAACTGAACGGGGGTCTCTGACATTCAAGATCGAAGACAGGCACAGTCATACTGACGTTGCTCCGCAATTTCTCGGGCTGGATGGCGGAGCCCTTTCAATCACGGGAACAGCCTTCAATGACAACGGTTTGCTTCTGACCAATTTGTTCTGGACCCAAAGGGCTGAGAATGGGTCGTGGGCGCTGCAAGTCGGCCAGATTGATGTAACGGACTTTGTGGATATCTACGGGTTGGTAAGCCCCTACAGTGGTTTTCAAAACCTGTCTTTCAATACCAACCCGACAATCAACACGCCCAACCAAGGCCTTGGTATTGCCGGTGGGGTAAAGCTGAGCGAGAACCTCTACGCCGTTGCCAGCGTATCAGACGCAAACGCCGACCCGTCCGATCCAAACTTTGATGTGTTTAGCGACGGCAATCTCTTCAAGTCGCTCGAACTTGGGTACACGTCCGGCTTTGATCGCATCTACTTCGACAATATCCATCTGACCCTCTGGCATGCGGATGCGGCTGACGATGGCAGTCGAGCAGAAGATTACGGCGCAGCGTTTTCCGCCGCATGGTTTGTTGACAATAAATGGATGCCGTTCTTCCGTGCAGGGGCCTCGAAGGGAACCGCAGCGCTTTATGAACGGTCGATTTCTGCCGGTCTCGGTTACTATGGTCGCAACACCGATTTGGCCGGTCTGGGCCTAAACTGGGCCGAAGCAAGAGGCATAGATGGCGATCAGTTCACGCTTGAAGCTTTCTACCGCTTTTCAATCTCACCCGGACTGAAGATCACGCCATCGGTACAATTCATTTCCGACCCGCTTCTAAATCCCGATCAGGACCGGATTACCCTGTTCGGTCTAAGAACCCGGATCGTTTTCTAATGCGGGGTGAAGGCAGTCACTAAGGGGTGTGCCAAAGGGCAACTAAGAGAGATCAAGCGCGTGCCGGAATTTTCAACGCCGGTCGAATGAAGTTGGGAAGCAAAGGAACAATCTATGAAGATTGCATACGGAATTCTTGCAGCCTTAGCAGTTGTGTTTTTCATCCTTGGAGGCAGCGATGCCCATGCCAAAGACAACAAGGGTAAAAAGCCGAACAAGGGGGGCAAGAACGGTGATGTCAGCATTCAGATAGAAGACAAACCCGGCAAAGGCCCAAAAGCTGTACCACCTGGACAGATCAAGCGCTACACGCGCGGTGCCAAGCTCCCATCTGACCTGGAGTTCGAGGATATTGGGGACCTTTCCAAATGGAAGCTTGGGGAGCCGGGCAAAGGAAACCGCTACATTCTGGTCGATGACGAAGTCCTCGAAGTTACGAATGACCTGTCTACCGTGGTCGATGCCGTCGGCATCGTCGGTGATCTTCTAAATTAGGCGAAAGTACGATGTTTCAGGGCAAGAACTACCTCGTTTGCCCTGACGCTGGCCGGGGCGATCATTTGTGAACCCCGGCCCAAGTTCAAAACCCGGATCCGAGGCGCTACGATGATAAAGGCCCTTCTTGTTCTTTTTGCGCTTGCTACCTTTTCGTCAGCACGCGCCCTACTCGCTCAGGAAAACGGTGCAACTGAAGTCCCGCAAACAATACGCTTTGAGGGCTATGTATAGCCCAGTCGCGAAGCAGAACTGTCGCCTTTGGTGGACAATGTGGTCAACCGGACTTTGCAAAGTCTGCTTTCTGCGCATCGCAGACCTTCGCGAGAATCCAAGGTTCCTTAGGGAGGCCCTTTGCGGGATTGAGCAATGCAAAGGGCCATAACCGCGACGACTAAGCCATAAACTGATTGAATTCGTCGCTAATGCAGACAAACGCGCAGCGCAAAACTATGGGCGAACTACGTAAACTTATGGGGTGCGCGAAGTGTTATGCGCAAACCTACAACTGATCAAAAATCCAAGTTCTCCACGCTGAGTGCATTCTGCTGAATGAACTCTCGACGCGGCTCAACTACATCGCCCATCAGTTTGGTGAACAGATCATCGGCTTCGACCATATCGTCCACGCGCACCTGCAGCAGCGTCCGCGCATCCGGGTCCAGTGTGGTTTCCCACAGCTGATCCGGGTTCATCTCGCCCAAGCCTTTGTAGCGCTGCAGTGAGAGACCCTTTTCGCCTTCTTCAAGAATCGCACGGAGCAAATCCAGCGGGCCGTGGATCATCTGGGATCGGTCGCGACGGATCAGGGTGGCAGGCGTGTTGTAGACCTCTTGCAGGCTTTGGGTAAAGCTGCCGGTTTTACGTGCTTCGCCCGAACGGAGCATGGGTCCGTCCAGTGTTCGGACTTCCTCGACCCCCCGTAGGATGCGCGCGAGGCGGATGCCGTGATCCTGTGTGATCCGACCTTGCCAGCCGCGTTCATATTCCAGCGCGATCAAATCGAGACGCGCGGCGACTTTGTCGGCGACACCTTGAAGATCGGCATCGACAGCACCCGGAACAAAGGCGCCAGCAACGGCGGCCTGCTCCAGTATGTGGCGCGGGTAATGCGTTGGGAAGGCGTCCAGCACGCGTTTCAATTGGCGGGCTTCGTCCACGACGCGGGTCAGGTCCTGACCGATGATCTCTTCGCCCGAGCCGAGTTTCAGCACCGCACCTTCAACGCCTTGATTGATCAGGTAGTCGTCCAGCGCTGCTTGGTCCTTCAGGTAAACTTCTGATTTACCACGAGAAACCTTATAGAGCGGAGGTTGCGCGATATAAAGATACCCGCCTTCGATCAGCTCGGGCATCTGACGGTAGAAGAAGGTCAGCAACAGCGTCCGGATGTGTGCACCGTCTACGTCCGCATCCGTCATGATAACGATTTTGTGGTAGCGCAGCTTTTCGATATTGAACTCATCGCGTCCAATACCGGTGCCCAGCGCCATCACGAGATTGCCGATTTCCTGAGATGACAGCATCCGGTCAAACCGGGCGCGTTCAACGTTCAGGATTTTCCCGCGCAGGGGCAAAACTGCCTGAGTCAGACGGTCTCGGCCCGTCTGAGCGGACCCACCGGCCGAGTCTCCCTCAACGAGGAACACTTCGGTCTTGGAAGGGTCTTTCTCGGAACAGTCTTTCAGCTTACCGGCCAAGTAGTTTACATCCATTGCCGTCTTGCGGCGGGTTAGCTCACGGGCTTTACGGGCGGCTTCGCGGGCCAAGGCGGCCTCGATGATCTTGCCGACAATCCCCTTGGCCTCGTTCGGGTTTTCCTCGAACCACTCGGCCAATTTTTCGTTCATCAGACCTTCAACCGCTGGGCGCACTTCGGACGACACCAGCTTATCTTTGGTCTGGGATGAGAATTTGGGGTCAGGCACTTTCACCGACAGCACACAGGTCAGGCCTTCACGTGCATCATCGCCGGTAAAGCTGACCTTTTCCTTCTTCGCGATGCCGCTGGACTGGGCATAGTTGTTGATCGTCCGAGTTAGCGCGCCTCGGAACCCTGCCACGTGGGTACCGCCGTCCCTCTGTGGGATGTTGTTGGTGAAGGGTAGAACCGTCTCGTGATAGCTATCATTCCACCACATGGCGATTTCGACACCGATTTCGTCACGTTCGCCCTTGATATAGATTGGCTCGGGCATCGCAGGCGTCTTGGATCGGTCGAGGTATTTGACGAACTCTTTGACACCGCCTTCATAAAACAGCTCGGTTTCCAAACGCTCCGCCGGGCGCTCATCGATCAGGATGATCCGTACGCCGGAATTCAGAAAGGCCAGTTCACGCAGGCGTTTTTCTAATGTCTCAAACGAGTATTCGAGGTTCGAGAATGTATCAGTCGAGGCCAGAAAGCGCACTTCGGTCCCGGTGCGGTCGCCGCATTCACCCACGACTTTCAGGTGTTCTGCCGTCTCACCACCTTCAAACCGTGCGACATGTTCTTTGCCAGCCCGCCAGATGCGCAATTCCAGCCAATCGGACAGCGCGTTCACGACTGAGACACCCACACCGTGGAGACCGCCCGACACCTTGTAAGAGTTGCTGTCAAATTTACCGCCTGCGTGCAGTTGGGTCATGATGACCTCAGCCGCCGAAACGCCCTCTTCCGGGTGAATATCCACTGGAATTCCGCGCCCGTTATCACTGACCGAGACACTGGAATCGGCGTGAATTTTCACCGTCACATGGTCGGCATGACCGGCCAATGCCTCGTCAATTCCGTTGTCCACGACCTCATACACCATGTGGTGCAGGCCCGAGCCATCATCGGTATCCCCGATATACATGCCCGGGCGCTTGCGGACCGCCTCTAAGCCTTTGAGAACCTTGATGGAATCGGCGCCGTATTCCTGCGGTGCCTGTGCGTCTTCGGACATGCCGTTAGTACCTATATTATTTTGGTAACTTATACGTTTTCTGGTGGGGAATGTCACGCGATCCCCCAACATTTTGTGGTTCTGAACCGCTTTTCTTGCGGATTAAAGCCGATCGAGATCTGACGCGATATCTTCGGCAATTTCAGCGGCGTTTACATCATCCCGTTCGGCCGATAGCCGCAGACCCAGAAGGTCGGATTGATAGCGCGCCGCCAACCGGTCAGGATCATGGTCCGGACTGATTTCTCGAGCCTTTTGCGCGCGGCGAAACAGGTCCGCGAAGCAAGCCTTCATTTCGACCATGTGGGTGCGCGCCTGCTCGGCCAATTCGTGATCTTTGGCTTGCAACTCGGCAAAGGTCTTGGCCAGCATGCAGGCTTTGGTTGGCGAAGCCGTGATCACACGGCACGGCTGCGCCTTGAGCGCACCCAGCGGGCCCAGTTCCTGCGCCAAGGCCATCATGTTGGCGACACCATCTTGCGTGTAACGCTCAAGTGCCATGGCATAGAGCGCATCTTTTGACCCGAAGGCCGCATAAAAGCTGCCCGGTTTCAGCTTCAGCTCACGCTCAAGATCCTTCAGGGACGTCCCGGCCCAGCCGTGTCGCCAGAAAATGTCGCGCGCCTGCGCGATCAACGCGTCGCGGTCATATGAGGGTTTGCGGGGCATAGTTTCACCAATTCTTGAACGTTCGCTCAAATATATACTTGAGTGATCACTCAAGAAACCCTAAATACGACTCATCGCGCCAGAAACAGGAGTTTTGAAATGGCTAATTTCCCGTCCCATGACCTTGAATCCGCCCCCGAAGGGTCCAAGCCACTGCTGGAAAAATCTCAAGCCGCATTCGGGCGCCTGCCCGGCCTGCACAAAGTGATGGCAGAAAGCCCTCAGCATCTGGAAGGTTATCAGGTTCTGCATGGTCTGTTCCTGCAGACCGATTTCGACAATGACGAGAAAACCGTCGTCTGGCAGACCATCAACGTCGAGAATGAATGCCATTACTGCGTTCCCGCCCATACCGGCATCGCTAAAATGATGAAAGTGTCGGACGAGATCACCGAGGCCTTGCGCAATGAAACCCCGCTGCCGTCGGCCAAGCTGGAGGCACTGCGCACTTTCACGCTGCAAGTAATGGAATCTCGCGGCAACCCAACCGAAGAACAATTGCAAGCGTTCTTTGACGCCGGTTACTCGCACCGCGCCGTTCTGGACGTCGTGCTGGGTCTGGCGCAGAAAACCATGTCGAACTATGTCAACCACATGGCCAAAACTCCCGTTGACGAAGTGATGCTCGGCTTCCTGTGGGAACGTAAAGTCAGCGAACCCGCCTAAGAACCCACGACCGAGCCCTCATCGCCTTCGGTTACGATCAGCGATTGGGCTCGGTCCCCCAGTTCCGCAAACAGCTCAGGCCCGGTGCCCGTCATCCAGGCCTGCGCACCCAGTGCGCAAATCTCGTCATAGAGCGCTGCGCGCCGCCCAGCATCCAGATGCGCCGCAACCTCATCCAGCAGAACAATGGGTGGCGCGCCAACCATCCCCGCCAATGCCCGTGCATTCGATAAGATCAGCGACACCAGTAGTGCTTTTTGCTCACCGGTCGAGCAATCTTTGGCAGGAACTCCCTTGGTGGCAAACACGCCATACAGGTCTGATCGGTGCGGACCAACCAATGTCCGTCCAGCGGCCAGATCGCGAAACCGGCTTTCATCCAAGGCGTCACGCAAGTCCTCTACCGTTTCAGGCATCGCACCTTCGGTTTGCACCAGTTCCAGTTCTGCAGACGGGAAGGCCGTTTCCGCCTTCTCCTGCGCCGTCCGCAGGTGTTCCAACGCGGTCAGACGCGCCCGATGGATGCGAAACCCGGTATCGGCCATCTGCCCCTCTAGCGCCGCGTACCAATGGGCATCCCGCACCTGATCTTTCAGCAACCGGTTCCGCTCGCGCATGGCTTTTTCGTAGGTCAGCGATGCCTCGGCATGCGACGGATCAAAACTCAAAGCAATCCGGTCCAGAAAACGCCGCCGCCCTTCGGCCCCCTCAATCCAAAGGCGGTCCATCGACGGGATCAACCAAACGACCCGCGCCAGCTTTCCCAGCTCGACCTGGCTTGACGCTTTCTCATCAATCCGCACCTGCCGCGCCGCGCCGCCTTCGGACCAGGTCTCAATCTCGAAATTCTGTCCTTGCGCGCTCAACAGACCGTACAGCTTCCAACCCACTGCTTCGGGCCGCCGTGTCATCTCAGCCGCGCTCGCCCGACGCATACCGCGGCCAGGCGAGAACAGAGAAACCGCTTCCAGAACGTTGGTCTTACCGGCCCCGTTTGGTCCATGAATCGCCACTGGCCGCCCGTCCAAAGACAACCGGGCCAACTTATGAGACCGAAAATGCGAGACCGTAAGCTCGGTCAGGGCCAATCCCATGACCCCTCCCTTCATCTTTTCAAAAATACTCCCGCCGGAGACATCGCGCGCCAGCGCGATCAGACGCGCATCGGCATGACAACGTAAACCGCGCTTTGATCATTGCCTTCGCGCATCAGTGTCGGATCACCTGCCGAGTTAAACATGAACACCGCATTTTCGCGATCCACCTGAGACGCAATTTCCAGCAGATACTTGGCGTTGAACCCGATCTCCAGCCGCTCATCGCCATAAGCGACGGCCAGCTCTTCCTCGGCCGCCCCACTGTCGGGTGCATTCACCGACAGAACCAGCTTATCCGCATCCAGCTGCAATTTTACGGCCCGTGACCGTTCGGAGGAAACGGTTGCCACACGATCCACAGCCTGCGCAAACTCTGCGGCATCCACCTCCAGTTTGCGCGTATTGCCTTGAGGAATGACCCGCGTGTAATCCGGGAAGGTTCCGTCGATCACCTTCGAAGTCAGAGTGATATCCGGCGTTGCAAACCGCACCTTGGTTTCACTGACCGAGACTGCGATGTCCATTTCATCATCGTCCAGCAGTTTCCGCAATTCACCCACGGTCTTGCGGGGCACAATCACGCCCGGCATATCCGCCGCGCCATCCGGCAGATCCGCATCGATCCGCGCCAGACGGTGACCATCAGTCGCGACGCAGCGCAGCACATTGCCGCCCTCTGCGCCGTCAGCCACATGCATGTACACACCGTTCAGGTAGTATCGCGTTTCTTCAGTCGAAATGGCAAATTTCGACTTATCAAACAACCGCCGCAACAGGGCCGCAGAGGCCGTAAAGTTCGACTGATACTCCGAAGACGCCATGACCGGGAAATCTTCTTTCGGCAAGGTCGCCAGCGAGAAATTCGAACGCCCCGCTTCTACGGTCAGCCGCCCAGCCGCACTATCAGCAGTCAGAGTCACCAGCGCTCCATCGGGCAGCTTGCGCACAATCTCATGCAGCGTTGTTGCGGCCACGGTCGTCGCCCCTGCTTTTTCGACCTGCGCCGGGGCTTTGTCGACCACCTCGATATCCAGATCGGTGGCCCGGAACAGGGCCTGATCGCCTTCGGCCTCGATCAGCACGTTGGCAAGTATGGGAATGGTGTTGCGACGTTCGACAACTGACTGGGCCTGCGAAACGGCCTTGAGAAGGGTGCCGCGTTCGATGCTGATCTTCATACCCTCTGTTCCTTTGACTTGCGTGCCGAAATAGGCGGGACTGGCACGTTAGCGTCTCAGCCCTCAGGCACAAGGATTTTTTACCGATTTCTGGGTCGGATTGCCCTGGCGGTCAAGGGGAGCTCGCGTGAAACGTTCCAGAACATTCTTGATCGTGGACAATAGCGCACAAGAAAATGCCCCGAACGCAATTGGCCGGGGCATTTTCCGCGAATTGGATAAGGCTTAAGCTTCCAGAGCCCGGCGCAGCATTTCAACGTCTTCAGCGATCTGACCATCGGTCAGCTTCAGCTCTTCTATACGCTTGACGCCGTGCATGACCGTGGTGTGGTCGCGTCCGCCAAAACGGCGCCCAATCTCAGGCAGCGAGCGACTTGTGAGTTGCTTGCACAAATACATCGCCACCTGACGCGGACGGGCATACGACCGCAGACGCTTGGGGCCTATAATGTCGCTGAGACGGATGTTGTAGTATTCCGAAACTTTGCGCTGGATTTCTTCGACGGTGATCTTGCGCTCAGACATACGCAGCACATCGGCCAAACAATCCTGCGTCAGTTCCATATCAATCTCGCGACCCACAAGCGAAGCGAAGGCAAAAAGGCGGGTCAGCGCCCCTTCGAGAACGCGCACATTTGTCGAGATGCGGTGTGCAAGGAATTCAAGAACTCCATCCGCGATAGTCAGATCAGGGTAGGTGCTGCTGTATTGCTGAACCTTGTTCTGCAGGATGCCCAGACGCAATTCGTAGTCAGTGGGATGCAGATCAACCACCAGACCACATTGCAGGCGCGACTTTACACGGTCTTCGAGGTCCTTGATCTCACCGGGTGCACGATCAGCTGAGATGATGATCTGTTTGTTCTGATCCACCAGCGCGTTGAATGTGTGAAAGAACTCTTCCTGTGTTGAGTCCTTGCCCGCGATGAACTGCACGTCGTCGACCATCAGCACATCGACCGAGCGGAACAGATGCTTGAAATCCATCATGCGGCGTTCGCGCAGGGCCTGCACGAAACGATACATGAACTGTTCGGCCGACAGGTAAAGCACGTTCAACTCGGGGTGCTTGGTCTTCAACTCCCACGCAATCGCGTGCATCAAGTGGGTCTTACCAAGGCCAACGCCCCCATACAGAACCAGCGGATTGAATGTCACCGGACCGCCTTCAGACACGCGGCGCGCAGCAGCATGGGCCAGTTCGTTGGGTTTACCAACAACGAAGCGGTCAAACGTAAAGCGAGCATCCAGAGGCGCGGCCTGCAGCGCATCGAGCGGATCATTTGCTGTATCCGTTGCGGCAGATCTGACTTCTGATACCGGCGCAGTCTTGGTGTCTTCCACCAAAGTGGGGCGCGCTGACGAATTTGCCGCAGTGCGAAAAGCCAAGCGCTGAACCTGTTCGCCCGAAGTGTTCAGTTCATAGAGAATGAGGTCTGCAAAATTCTGACTGACATAGTTGCCCATGAAATTGGTCGGTACCGAGAACACAGCCACACCATCCTGCAACTCCTGAAACTCCAGAGGTTCAATCCAGGTGGTAAAGTTGTTCTTCCCAACCGCTTTCATCAATTTGCTACGCAGTTGTCCCCATTTCTCTTGTGTCATTCGGCGCCTCACGCATCCCATCATTATTGGCCCTGCGGCCTTATCAATATGTCCCGGTTTCCGGGTCTTTATGGCGCTCACACACAAGGGTACCATCACCAAACCGATTGGTTTGGCGGGTCGCGTCGAACATCATCGTAGTCCAATACAGCACGGCCCCAAAACGGGGGCACACCCGGAAACCGGGATGCGCATGACGTTCCAATTTTTGACAGGGCCAGGACCCTCGGATAAACCGAGACCCAGAGCAGATCGTCCATCCGACCGAAGCCGGTTTTCGAACATTCGTCCCAGTATCTTCCCGATGCCCGTCGGTCAGATCATTGGAACAGCCTGTCCCCCCAAGCGAGTGAATCGCTGATACAGTGGTAGCAACAGGCGATAGGCGCGGGCAACGAAACTCTGATATTGACTCGGGTCTGAGACCGAAAGAATCTCTCGGGTTCGTGAAGACGCGGCTTTCCGGCAACAATGAAAAAGGCGCCGCACGGTGCGACGCCTATTTAGAGATCAACGCTTGACGCGTTTTCCTGAAGAATCAGCCCAGCGCTTTGACGCGAGCCGACAGGCGCGACATTTTGCGGGATGCAGTGTTCTTGTGGAAGACGCCTTTGGTGACGCCGCGCATCAGCTCTGGCTGAGCGGCGCGCAGGGCAGCGGTGGCCGCGTCCTTGTCGCCGGATGCGATCGCTTCTTCAACTTTGCGCAGATAGGTACGAATACGCGAACGGCGTGCTTTGTTTACAGCAAAGCGCTTTTCGTTCTGACGGGCGCGTTTCTTTGCCTGGGGCGAATTTGCCATGTGTCTCTGACCTTTTGTTCGGTACGGTTATCTTGGGTTGCGCGCCACGGACATATCCGCACCGGATCAGAAATCACGAGTGTGAGTCGGGCCAAGCGGGCCGCACGCGCATGTATAGCGGCGCTTACTATCCAAGTTGTCTGGGTTTGCCAAGTGGATTCTTGAACACGCAAGGCAGGTATGAAAAAGGCGGGCAATGGCCCGCCTGCTTTCGTCTCAAGATCGAGGGATCACTTGTCCCGGAACTGGGCTGCACGTTTCTCCAAAAACGCAGCCATCCCCTCTTTCTGATCTTCGGTTGCAAACATCGAGTGGAATACGCGACGCTCAAACAGCATGCCTTCGCTGAGCGGCATTTCATAGCTGCGATTCACAGCCTCTTTTGCAGCAAGGGCCGAGATTTGCGATTTCTCCGCGATCTTTTGCGCAGCACTGGTTGCTTCTTCGATCAGCTTCTTGGCGGGCACAACACGGCTGACCAATCCGGCGCGCTCGGCCTCTTCAGCATCCATGAAACGTCCGGTCAGGTTCATATCCATCGATTTGGACTTTCCGACAAAACGAGTCAGGCGCTGGCTGCCACCCAAACCTGCGATAACGCCCAAATTGATCTCGGGCTGGCCGAACTTTGCGGTATCAGCGGCAATGATGAAATCGCACAGCATTGCCAGTTCACATCCACCGCCCAGCGCATACCCGCATACGGCAGCGATAATCGGTTTGCGAATTGCCGTGATCCGGTCATTCGCATCGGCAAATAGATTGACGTTGAATACATCAACATAGCTCATCTCGGACATCTCTTTGATGTCCGCACCGGCGGCAAAAGCCTTGTCCGAGCCGGTGATCACGATGCAGCGCACCTTGTCATTCTTGTCGGCATCTTCGAGCGCCTCGCACAGCTCACCCAGCAATTGGGTGTTCAGTGCGTTCATTGCGTCGGGTCTGTCGAGTTTGATGAGGGCGACGTGGTCTTCGATTTCGACGATGATCGTCTCAAAAGCCATGAGGTGTAAGGTTCCGGTTGTTCCGTTCAGATACGATTCATTATCACGCGAGTTCGCTGGATCAAGTTATCTTTGGCATTGCGCGCAATAGAAGGATGAGCGACCGGACTGGGTGATTCTCTTGATCTCACCGCTACATCCCTCCGTCTTGCAGGGTGCGCCTTCGCGTCCATATACATCAAAGCTATGCTGAAAATATCCAAGTTCTCCATCGGCTTGCCGGAAATCGCGAAGGGAAGAGCCACCTGCCTCAATGGCCTCCTGCAGTACCTCTCGAATGATCGGAACCAAAGCCGCAACCCTTGGCGTTGAAATCTGCCCAGCTTTGCGACGTGGCGACACCTTGCCGCGATAAAGTGCCTCGCAAACGTAGATATTACCCAAACCGGCAACGATTCCCTGATCCAGAAGTGCGGATTTGACCGGGGTGTTCTTCCCCTTGAACGCATCAATCAGATGCTGTTCGTGAAAATCATTGCCCAGCGGTTCCGGCCCCAGAACCGCCAGCAACTTGTGGCTTTCCGCCGTGGCGGTCGGCAACAGGTCCATTGCCCCGAACCGGCGCGGATCATTGAAGGTGATGCGCGCGCCATTGGCCATGTGAAACACCACATGATCGTGTTTTTCTGGCATCGGATGTTTGTGCGCGAAATGCCCCAATGGATCGCCCGAAACCGTCATTCGCCCCGACATGCCCAAATGGATCAACAGCGTTTCTCCGCTACTGAGATCGGCCAGAATGTACTTCGACCGTCGCCGCAGGCGATCCACCCGCTGCCCGGTCAGCCGTTCGGTCATCCGATCCGGAAACGGCCAGCGCAGGTCGGGGCGGTTTACATCTGCCTGCTCGATCACCACACCTTCCATCACAGGGGACAGGCCGCGTCTTACTGTCTCGACCTCAGGCAATTCGGGCATTAGATGGCTCCTATTCCAAAGGGCCGCATTGTGCCCGCCTCTTATGGCCCTATAACAGAGACGAAATTCGACGAACGGCAAGGCAAATGTCCAACAACAGCGACAAGACAACTCATTTCGGGTTCGAAACCGTGCGCGAGGCTGACAAGGCCGGGCGCGTACAGGGCGTGTTCAACTCGGTCGCCTCGAAATATGATGTGATGAACGATGTCATGTCGATGGGCATCCACAGGGTCTGGAAAGACGCAATGATGGACTGGCTGGCCCCGCGCCCCGGTCAGCGCCTGCTGGACGTGGCAGGCGGGACCGGAGATATTTCCTTTCGCTTCCTCAAACGCGCAGGCCATGGCCACGCCACCGTTCTGGACCTGACCGAACCGATGCTGGTCGAAGGTCGCCAGCGCGCCGAGGCCGACCAGATGTCCGACAGTCTGAACTGGGTGGTGGGCGATGCAATGGCGTTGCCGTTCGAGGACAATACGTTCGACGTCTATACCATCTCGTTCGGCATCCGGAACGTCACCCGCCCGCAGGAGGCGCTGAACGAAGCCTACCGCGTACTAAAGCCCGGTGGCCGCCTGATGGTGCTTGAATTCAGTCAGTTGCCCAATGACGGGCTGCAAAAGCTCTATGACCTCTACAGCTTCAATGTCATCCCACGTATGGGCAAGCTGATCGCCAATGACTACGACAGCTATCAGTACCTTGTGGAATCGATCCGCAAGTTCCCCGATCAGGAGACATTTCTGAACATGGTCCGCACTGCCGGGTTCGAAAACGCTAAGTACCGCAACCTGAGCATGGGCATTGCCGCGTTGCATTCCGGCTGGAAAATCTAGATGCGCGGCCCTCACAACATCATCCGCCTGATCCGCACAGGTGCCACCTTGGAGCGCACAGGTGCCATGAACGTGGTGCTGGACGCGTTCGAGGCCCC
This sequence comes from Ruegeria sp. CE9, assembly GCF_056537425.1. Lineage (NCBI taxonomy): Bacteria > Pseudomonadati > Pseudomonadota > Alphaproteobacteria > Rhodobacterales > Roseobacteraceae > Ruegeria > Ruegeria sp. CE9. The sequence goes on from NZ_JBQFRO010000002.1 coordinate 323,892, forward strand.
GCGTGCGCTGCGGATCGTCGCCCACACGTTGGGCAAACCCTTCCAATGGCTGGGCTACAAGGGTGACCCTGAGATGCCACCCGCCACCCGTGCCCTCACGGCATTGGGCCCGGCCTATATCAAATTCGGCCAGGTGCTTTCGACCCGCCCCGACGTGGTCGGCGACGAATTGGCGGAACAGTTGCGTGTGCTGCAGGACAAGCTCCCGCCCTTCTCCAAATCCGAAGCGATGGCCGAGGTTGAAAAGGAATTGGGACAGCCCGTGGCCGAGATTTTCAGCGAATTCAGCGAACCCATCGCCGCCGCATCAATCGCACAGGTTCACAAAGCCAAGCTGGTCAGCACCGGCGAGTATGTCGCCGTCAAAGTCCTGCGCCCCGGAATCGAACGCGCCTTCCGCAAGGATGTCGACGCCTTCTATTTCGCCGCCCGCATCGTGCAACTCTTCGCCCCCGGCGCGCGCCGCCTGCGCCCGATGGAGGTGATCGAACATTTCGACGGCGTCGTGCGCGGAGAACTGGACCTGCGTCTCGAAAGCGCTGCGGCCTCGGAATACGCCGCCAATACCAAGGATGATGCAGGGTTCTGGCTTCCCCCCGTGGTCTGGTCCCTGTCAGCCCGCCGGGTGATGACGCTCAGCTGGGCCGATGGCGTTCCACTGGGCGAAAACACAGCCCTGGATGCCGCTGGTCACAATCGCCCCGACCTAGCCGAACGTGTCCTGCGCATGTTCCTTCTTCACGCCCTGCGTGACGGCTTTTTCCACGCCGACATGCATCAGGGCAACCTGAAGGTCGCCGCAAACGGAGACATCATCGCTTATGATTACGGCATCATGGGCCATATCGACGAATACACCCGCCGGGTCTACGCGGAGATCCTCTTCGGCTTCATCCGCCGCGACTATAAACGAGTGGCCGAGGTCCATTTCGAAGCCGGGTATGTCCCCGCTGATCAGGACGTGGACGAATTCGCCCGCGCCCTGCGCGCTGTCGGAGAACCCATCTTCGGTATGGATGCTTCACACATTTCGATGGGCCGCCTGCTGAACTACCTGTTCGAGGTCACCGAACGCTTTGGCATGGAAACCCGGACCGAGTTGATCCTACTGCAGCGCACAATGGTGGTCGTCGAAGGCGTCGCCCGCTCTCTCGACCCACATATGAACATCTGGGAAGTCGCCCGCCCCGTGGTCGAAGACTACATCAAAAAGTCCATCGGTCCGCGCGCAGCGCTGCGTGATTTTGGCAAAACCGCCCTAGTCCTTGCGCGCTTTGGCCCGCGCCTGCCCGCGCTGGTGGAAAACGCATTGATCGCCCAAACCCAACAAGACGAACCTCAAGGCTCTGGCTTGTCACGGATGATCCTGCCTGCGACCATCGGCGCGCTGGCTGGGGCAGCGATCACATTGCTCGTTACTTCGCTCGGCTAAACCAGATCCCGCAGCTTCATCTGGCCATAAATATCCTCGGGGGGAATCGCGCCCAAGCGCGATGGGGGGCAGACAGCCCCCCTATACGGTTCGATATCAGAGCCGCTCGATTGCCAGCGCAATACCCTGACCGCCACCAATGCACATGGTGATCAGTGCTTTGGATCCACCGATGCGCTCCAGCTCGTACAGAGCTTTGAGTGTGATGATCGCCCCGGTCGCTCCAACAGGATGCCCCAATGCAATAGCTCCCCCGTTTGGGTTTACCTTCGAGGCGTCCAGCGCAAGCTCTTGATTGACCGCCAGAGCCTGCGCGGCGAAAGCCTCGTTACTTTCGATCACATCAAAATCGCCTGCCGACAGACCTGTCTTTTTGAACAGGTTCTGAACCGCCGGAACCGGACCGATCCCCATGACTTCCGGGCGGACCCCGGCATGCGCATATCCCAGCACGCGGGCCTTTGGCTTCAATCCAGCCTTCTCAGCCGCACCTGCCGTTGCCAGAACCATCGCGGCGGCGCCATCATTGATGCCTGACGCATTTCCCGCCGTAACCCGGCCATCTTTCTTGAAGACCGGACGCAACCCAGCCAGCGCCTCGGTTGTCGTGGCTTTGGGGTGCTCGTCGACCATAAAATCAACCATCTCGCGCTTGACCTTGACCTGCACCGGAGCGATCTGGCTTTCGAAATACCCCGCCTCAATCGCAGCCGCCGCACGGGTCTGACTGGTCATTGCAAACGCATCCATCTGCTCTCGACTGATCTGATGTTCATCCGCCACGTTTTCAGCCGTGACCCCCATGTGACCCGTCCCGAAAGGACAGTTCAGTGCGCCCAGCATCATATCAAGCGACGAAACGTCCCCCATCTTCGCGCCCCAACGCGCCTGCGGAACGATGTAGGGGCTGCGCGACATGCTTTCGGCGCCGCCTGCCACTGCAAACTCGGCATCACCCAGCATCAGAGACTGCACCGCTGACACAATCGCCTGCGCGCCCGAACCGCACAGACGGTTCACATTCATTGCAGGGGTCCCGTTCGGAATACCCGCCTGCATCGCAGCAACCCGCGACAGATACATGTCTCGCGGCTCAGTATTGATCACATGACCAAAGACAACATGCCCGATCTGGCCACCCTCAACCCCCGATCTCTCAAGCGCTGCCTCGGTCGCCACAGTCGCCAGATCTATCGGAGCCGTCGACGCCAATGCGCCACCGAATGTTCCGATGGCAGTCCGCGCGCCATCCAAAATCACTATGTCAGTCATGTTTTCTCCTCCAAATCTCGCACGAATTATGCACTTGCAGCATGGTCTTCAAATTAGACGTACTGTCACGCCCGGAATTGACATTACGTTGCGCAACACGCATGAAATTCCGTCATGACGGAAAATACAGACGATATCCTGATACGCTTGCCCGCCCGCTTGAAAGAGGCGCGCCGGGTCAAAGGCCTGTCGCTCGAGGCGGTCGCCAACCTCAGCGGCGTATCCCGATCCATGGTCAGCCAAATCGAACGCGGTGAAAGCAGCCCCACGATCTCGACCCTATGGAACCTAACTCGCGCATTGCAGGTGGATTTTGCAGGGTTGTTGGAAGAGTCCAATACATCGGACCAGATCGAGACCCTCAGGAAATCCGAAGTGCCGAGCATCGACAACATGGGTGAAAAATGCCGAATTCGCATCCTCTCGCCCCCGGAAGAGGCAGGCAAGCATGAGGTATATGAAATTCAACTCCAAGCCGGCGGAAGCCTGAACAGCCAACCCCACGCGCGGGGTGCGAACGAGCAGTTGACCGTTCTGGAGGGTGCAGTTCGCGTTACGTCGGGCACTGCGGTCAGCGATTTGCAACAAGGGGATACCGCCCGGTACGCTGCCGATATTGTGCATTCTATTTCCGCCGACCGACCTGCACGCGTATTTTTGATCGTGAAAAACGCCTGATTTGGCAATATTCCGCCTTCACGGATATTTTTCCTAAATATTGTAAATCCCCTATTTGGGAATTTCATCCGCTATGTTAGACGTGCGACTCAGATTAACGGAGGTCGCCATGGCTGATGCATTCCTGTCCCATATTTCGGATACACTCGCACAGATTGAGGCCGAGGGCCTCTACAAGCGCGAACGAATGATCACCTCGCCTCAGGGCGGCGAGATTACGGTGGGCGACAAGCGGGTCATCAACCTGTGCGCTAACAATTATCTGGGGCTCGCAGATCATCCCGCCCTTATTGAAGCGGCCAAAGGCGCAATGGACCCCAAGGGGTTCGGCATGGCCTCGGTCCGTTTTATCTGCGGGACGCAGGACATTCACCGTGAGTTGGAACAGAAGCTGGCGAAGTTTCTGAACAAGGACGACGCAATCCTGTTCGCCGCCTGTTTTGACGCCAATGGAGGGTTGTTTGAGCCTTTGTTAGGGCCTGAAGACGCCATCATCTCGGACAGTCTGAACCATGCCTCGATCATCGACGGGGTGCGCCTTTGCAAGGCGAAACGCTATCGGTACATGAACAACGACATGAATGACCTCGAAGCCTGGCTGAAACAGGCGCGTGAAGACGGGGCGCGGCATATCATGATTGCCACCGACGGCGTTTTCTCAATGGATGGCTATCTGGCCAACCTGCCGAAAATCCGTGAACTGGCCGATAAATATGATGCCGTCGTCATGGTCGACGATTGCCATGCAACGGGATTCATGGGGCCAAACGGTGCTGGAACGCCGGATCATTTCGGCGTGGATGTGGACATTCTGACGGGAACATTGGGCAAAGCACTTGGGGGGGCCATCGGTGGTTATATCGCCGGGCCGCAGCCAGTGATTGACCTGTTGCGGCAGCGGGCGCGGCCCTATCTGTTCTCGAACTCGCTGCCGCCTTCCATCGTCGCCGCTGGTTTGGAGGCGATCCGTTTGGTTGAAGAAGGCGACATGCTGCGCGCGCAACTGTTCGGCAATGCGCAATACTGGCGATCGGGGTTAGAGCAATTGGGCTTCGACCTGCTGCCCGGTGAACACCCGATCATTCCGGTCATGCTGGGTGAGGCGACACTGGCACAAGACATGGCATCGCGGCTGTTTGATGAGGGCGTCTACGTCTCAGGCTTCTTCTTCCCAGTCGTCCCGCGCGGGCAGGCGCGGATCAGGACGCAGATGAACGCGGCTCTGACTCGGGATGAACTAGACCGAGCGCTCGCTGCGTTTGGCAAGGTCGGCAAAGAACTGGGAGTGATCTGATGCGCCCCAACACCATGAAAGCTTTGGAGAAATCCAAGCCAGAAGAAGGTCTCTGGATGGTGCAGGCCCCAGTGCCTGAGATCGGTCCCGACGAGGTTCTGATCCGCATCAACAAGACCGGCATATGCGGCACGGATATTCATATCTGGAATTGGGATGAATGGGCGTCGCACACGGTGCCGGTTCCGATGATCACGGGCCATGAATTTGCCGGGGAAATCGTCGAGATCGGGCGAAATGTAACCGGGCTGGAGGTCGGCCAACGTTGTTCGGGCGAAGGCCATCTGATTACCCCCGATAGCCGTCAAAGCCGCGCAGGCAAGTTTCATCTCGATCCCGGCACGCGGGGCATCGGGGTGAACGAACAAGGTGCCTTTGCGCAATACCTGAAATTGCCTGCTTTCAACGTAGTGCCCCTGCCCGATGATGTGCCGGATGAGATCGGAGCCATTCTCGACCCGCTGGGCAATGCCGTGCACACAGCGCTCAGCTTCGATCTGCTGGGCGAGGACGTGCTGATCACCGGCGCGGGCCCTATTGGCATCATGGCCGCCGCCGTCGCGCGGCATGCTGGCGCGCGGCATGTGGTCATCACGGATATCAACACTGATCGCCTGAAACTGGCTGAACATGTTGTTCCGACCGTGCGCACTGTGGACGTTTCGAAAGAGGATTTGCAGGATGTGATCGCTGAGCTTGGCATGTCCCAAGGATTTGACGTCGGGCTCGAGATGTCTGGCTCACAAGCTGCGCTGGACCAGATGGTCGAGGCTCTGGTGATGGGTGGTAAGATCGCATTGCTGGGGATTCCGCCGGGGAAATCCCCGGTCGATTGGTCGCGGATCGTGTTCAAGGCCATCACTATCAAAGGCGTCTATGGCCGCGAAATGTTCGAGACCTGGTACAAGATGATTGCCATGTTGCAGAACGGGCTGGATGTCAGCCGGGTGATCACCCACCGCTTCGCGGTTGATGACTTTGCCCAAGGTTTTGCAGCGATGAAATCCGGTCAGTCGGGTAAGGTGGTTCTGGACTGGACCTAACGCTCTGGCACCGCGCGGGTTTTGTCCCTAAACAGGGATAACCCCGCGCGTTTGGAGGAGCACATGGGCGATAATGACAGGTATCTGGAACGAGGGATCGAAGAGTCCTTGGTCACAGATTTCGCAGAGACTCATCGCAAAAGCTATGGCGATTTCCTACAACTCAAGACCCTGCTGAACCTGCAAAAGACTTTTCAGGACCCAGCCCAACCCGATGAGATGCTCTTCATCATCATCCATCAGGTTAGCGAGTTGTGGCTAAAGCTGATGCACCATCAATTGGTCGAAGTGCGTAGGTTTCTACAGCAGGATCAATTTGGCCCGGCGATGAAAAATCTTGACAGGATCAAGGCGATCCAACGGCAGTTGATCGCGGCATGGGAAACCCTGCTGACCATGACGCCCGCCGATTATATGACGTTTCGCGACGCCTTGGGCAGCTCGTCCGGTTTTCAAAGCTACGGCTATCGCCAGATCGAGTTTATTCTGGGCAACAAGGATCCCTCGACCCTGAAAGTGCATATGCATGACCCCGAGGTCATGGAGATGCTGAACGTGGCCCTCAGCAAGCCGTCGCTCTATGACGAAGTTCTGCATTTGCTGGCCCGGCAGGGATTCGATGTGCCACAGGACCTGATTGAACGCGACTATGCAAAACCTTATTCCGGCGATCCGCGCGTCGTAAAGATCTGGGTCAAAGTGTTCCGTGATACGGACAAATATTGGGATCTCTATGCACTGGCTGAAAAACTGATGGATGTGGAATCTCTGTTCCAACGGTGGCGGTTTGACCATGCAACAGCGGTTGAGCGCGTGATCGGTATGCAGCCGGGAACGGGTGGGTCCAGCGGCGTGGCCTTTCTGCGTAAAGCGCTGGAGTTGCGGTTCTTCCACGACCTCTACGACGTGCGGACCGAGTTGATGTACGCGGAGGACTAAGTGATGCTGTATCGCGGTTTCACCCAAAATGAGCTTGAGCAGGAATATTCCCCCAGCTCGATGGTTGGTGGCGATCTGACGCCCTATCTGGCCAGCTATTCAGCCCTCAGCACGCAGGCGCGATCTGACCTAAAGGTGCAAGAAAACCTCTCTTACGGAGATAGCCCGGCACATGTTCTGGATTTCTTCCCCGCCCCTGACGTCAACGCACCTTTGCATGTCTTCATCCATGGCGGCTATTGGCAGGCGCTCAGCCAGCGCGAGTCAGCCCCCATGGCGCCGGTGCTGCATGAGAACGGGCAGGCCTTTGCCACACTGAACTATACGCTCGCACCCGATGCCAGATTGGGGCAGATGGTCAAGGAATGTCGCGCTGCCTTGTTGTGGCTTGCGTCACAGGCCGTGACGCTGGGTTTTGATCTTTCCAACATCACCCTGTCGGGCCACAGTGCGGGTGCGCATCTGGTCGCGATGGTCATGGCGACGTCATCTAAGGCCTTTGCGCAGGCCGGACTGCGGGTGCGCAATGTGATCCTGATAAGCGGGATTTATGACCTTGTTCCGATAAGCCTGACCTCGGTGAATGATCCGCTGCAACTGACCAAGGTCGAGGTTCACGATCTCTCACCCTGCCTCAACCTGCCCGCGCCGGGACCCCGTTACAGGGTGACTGTGGCTGAGCGGGATACGCCCGAGTTCATCCGACAAAGCCGTGACTATGCGGAGTTGCTGCGCAAGGCCGGGCATTCGGTCAGTTTTGATCTGCAGAAGGGCAAGCATCACTTCGACATCATCATGCCATCGGGCACGTTTCTGTCGTCGCGCAGCGAGTAACCGGCAAACGAAAACAGCGGCCTAGTGGGGCCGCTGCTTCAAGTTTCTTCTCTGAACCGGATCAGTCCAGCGTGCGCGTGACCTCTTCGCGCTCGAAGATTTCGATCACGTCGCCTGCGCGGATATCGTCGTAGTTCTCGAACGCCATACCGCATTCCTGACCCGATTGAACTTCGGCCACTTCATCCTTGAAGCGCTTGAGGGTCTTCAGCGTGCCTTCGTGGATCACCACGTTGTCGCGCAGCAGGCGCACACCGGCCGAGCGGCGAGCGACACCTTCGGTGACCAGACAGCCAGCAACCTTGCCGACACCGGTAACCTTGAAGACCTCTTTGATCTCGGCGTAACCGATGAACTTCTCGCGAATCTCGGCGCTCAGCAGGCCAGATGCGGCAGCTTTCACGTCATCCACCAGATCGTAGATCACCGAATAGTACCGGATTTCGACGCCTTTCTGGTTGGCGGTGTTTCGCGCCGATGCGTTCGCACGCACGTTGAAGCCAAAGATCGGTGCACCGGAGGCTTCGGCCAGACCGACATCTGTCTCGGTGATCGCACCAACGCCCGAGTGCAGAACGCGTACGCGCACTTCGTCGTTGCCGATCTTTTCCATCGCCTGAACGATGGCTTCGGCAGAGCCCTGCACATCCGCTTTCATCAGGATCGGCAGCTCGGTGACGTTTTCGTCTTCCTTGGCCTTCTGCATCAGCTGCTCAAGGGTGGTCGCGGCACCGGCAGCGGCACGTTTATCCTTGGCGGCTTGCTCACGATAGGCGGCAATCTCACGGGCCTGCGCTTCGGTCTCGGTCACGTTCAGAACGTCGCCCGCTTCAGGCGTGCCGTTCAGACCCAGAACCTCAACCGGAACCGACGGGCCTGCCTCTTTGACGCGGTCTCCCTTGTCGTTGATCAGCGCACGAACCTTACCGTACTGCTCACCCACAACAAAGATATCGCCCTGACGCAGCGTGCCGTTCTGAACCAGAACGGTGGCGACAGGACCACGGCCCACATCCAGCTGTGCCTCGATCACGGCACCTTGGGCGGCGCGATCAGGGTTGGCTTTCAGTTCCAGGATCTCGGCCTGCAGCGCAATGGCTTCCAGCAGTTCGTCCAGACCCTGACCAGTCATGGCCGAGACCTCAACGTCCTGAACCTCACCCGACATCTTCTCGACGATCACTTCGTGCTGAAGCAAATCGGTACGAACTTTGTCCGGGTTAGCATCCGGCTTGTCGATCTTGTTGATCGCCACAATCATCGGCACTTCGGCCGCTTTGGCGTGGTTGATCGCTTCGATCGTCTGCGGCATCACCGCGTCATCGGCGGCAACAACCAGAACCACGATATCCGTGACCTGAGCACCGCGTGATCGCATCGAGGTAAAGGCCGCGTGGCCCGGCGTATCCAGGAAGGTCAGCGTGGTGCCGCCGTCGGTTTTCACCTGATAGGCACCGATATGCTGGGTAATACCCCCGGCTTCGCCAGCCACAACACGCGCGTCGCGGATGGCATCCAGCAGCGAGGTCTTGCCGTGGTCAACGTGACCCATGATGGTGATAACCGGCGGACGCGGTTGCAAATCATCATCGCTGTCTTCGACCTCTTTAATGACGTCTTCAACATCCGAATCAGAGACACGAGTGACCTTGTGGCCAAATTCTTCGATGATCAGTTCAGCCGTATCGGCGTCGATGGTCTGGTTCTGCGTAACCATCATGCCCATCTGCATCAGCGATTTGACAACGTCAGCCACACGCTCGGCCATACGGTTGGCCAGTTCCGAGACCATGATCGCCTCGGGCAACTGCACATCGCGGATCACCTTTTCCCGCTCGACCGTACCGCCCATGGCTTTCTGGCGCGCCCGCTCTTGCTTGCGCTTCATCGCAGCCATCGAGCGTTGGCGGTTGCCTTCGCCACCGGTGGCCTGACCCAGTGTCAGCTTGCCCGATCGGCGGTTGTCGTCACGACCTTTGCCACGACCACGCTGTTCGCGCTCGCGTTCCTGCTTGCGCGGCGCTGCTGCAGGTGCAGGCTTGTTGGCAGGACTGCGCGCGGCTTTTGGCTCTGCAGGGGCCGGAGCGGCAGCGGCACGCTGGGCGGCTTCTTCAGCCTCTTTGCGCTTGCGCTCTTCTTCTTCGGCCTTGGCACGTGCACGCTCTTCAGCCTCACGCTGTTCGCGTTCCTTGGCTTCTTGCTCTGCCCGGCGGCGGGCGCGTTCTTCCTCGCGCGCCTTTTCCTGAGCCTCACGGGCTGCAGCCTCTTCGGCTTCGCGCGCCTTGGCGGCCTGCAGCGCCTTCATCCGGCGTGCCATTTCCGCATCGGAAATGCCCGCAGGACGGCGCGAAGGATCACCCGAGGGTGTTGCACCACCACTAGGTTTGGTCGCGCCCGGCTTGGGTACGACCACGCGTTTGCGTTTGGTCTCCACCACGACATTCTTGGTGCGTCCGTGGCTGAAACTCTGTTTCACATTTCCGGGGCGTGCCCCGCCACGAAGACCCAATGTCTTTTTGCCGTCACTATCGCTCATAAAGCTTCTTACCCTTCCGAGCGGCCCTTGCCGCCGTCATCCTTTTCGCGCAAGCCACGCAGGCGCTGCGCTTCCTCTACAACACGTTTGGCGAGTCCGCCAGAGGCCAAGGCCGCATGAATCACGGTTTGGCGCCCAAATGCCGCCCCAAGCTCGTCCGCAGTCAGCCAGCCGATGTATTTGCCGAAGTGCGGCGTGCTGAGTTTCGACTTGCCGCGCCCCGATCCATCCGAGGCCTGAATCAGTACTTGAGCCTCTTCCCGGTCCAGCCACGACTTGACTTTTTCATAGCCCGCGACCGCATCCCCGGACTTACGCGCCAGACTGATCAGCTCGATCACCCGACGCGCGACCTGTTTCTCAACCTCATCGGTCAGATCCTTGGCCGCGCTCACTTGCGCCTTGAACCCGCGCGAGAACAGTTTCTTGCCGATCGCCTTGTCCAGTGCCGCGCGATCCGCCGCCACGTAAACCCCACGCCCCGGCAATTTCGCCGCGACATCGGGAAAGACCTGACCGTCCGGCCCCATCACAAAGCGGATCAAGCCATATTTAGGCTGAACCTCGCCCGTGGCGATGCACTTGCGCTCGGGGCCTTCCGACCGATCCTTATGGACGCCACCGCGAACCATGTGAGCCACCCGAGGCCTGAGATCAGGCCTCGACCTCCTCGTCGTTTGCTTCGCCGGCTTCTTCTTCGGCTTGCTCCAGCTCGGCCGGGTCAACCCAGCCCAGCATGATGCGCGCGGTCATGACCAGATCCTGCGCTTCTTCCAGCGTCACGCCGAAAGGCTCCAGTACACCATCATCCTTGATGCGTTCACCGTCGACCGTGGTCCAGCCACCGGCCAGTTCCCAGTCAGCGCAGGTTGCGAAGTCTTCCAGCGTCTTCACATCATCCTTGGCCAGCGCCTCTACCATCTGGGGTGTCAGGCCTTCGAATTCAATAAGGCTGTCCTCGGCACCCAGCGCGCGGGCTGCATCGAGCGCCGCCTTAGCCTGAGCTTCTAGGAATTCCCGCGCACGTGTCTGCAGTTCATGCGCCGTACCTTCGTCAACACCGTCGATGACCAGCAGTTCGTCGATCTCGACATAGGCCACTTCTTCCAGATTGGTGAAACCTTCGGACACCAGCAGCTGAGCAAAGAACTCGTCCAGATCGAGGCTTTCCATGAACAGCTGGGTGCGGGCCTCGAATTCCTTCTGACGACGCGCCGATTCTTCGGCCTCGGTCATGATGTCGATGTCCAGATTGGTCAGCTGGCTGGCCAGACGCACGTTCTGACCACGGCGACCGATGGCGAGGGACAGCTGTTCTTCAGGCACAACAACTTCGATCTTGCCAGCTTCTTCGTCCAGAACCACTTTGGACACTTCCGCAGGTTGCAGCGCGTTCACCAGGAAGGTCGGTTGATCTTCGTTCCACGGGATGATGTCGATCTTCTCACCCTGCAGCTCGTTGACAACGGCCTGCACACGGCTGCCGCGCATACCAACGCAAGCGCCGACGGGATCAATCGAACCGTCATAAGAGATCACGGCAATCTTGGCGCGCGAACCGGGGTCACGAGCCACGGCCTTGACCTCAATGATGCCATCATAGATTTCGGGCACTTCCATCTTGAACAGCTCAGCCATGAATTCCGGAGCGGTGCGCGACAGGAAGATCTGGTGACCACGCACCTCGCGGCGTACTTCCTTGATATAGGCGCGCACACGGTCATTCGGGCGATAGCTTTCGCGGCCGATCTTGTCATTGCGGCGCAGAACGGCCTCGGCACCGCCCAAATCTACGATGACGTTGCCGAATTCCTCGCGCTTGACGGCACCGTTGATGATGGTGCCTGCACGATCCTTGAATTCTTCGTACTGACGGTCACGCTCAGCTTCGCGGACCTTCTGCAAGATCACCTGCTTGGCGGACTGTGCCGCGATACGGCCCATTTCAACCGGCGGCACTTCTTCCACGAAGACGTCACCAACCTCGGGGTTTTCCATGTACTGTTTGGCCTGCTCGACGGTGAACTCGGCCTGATAGTTCTCAAGCTCTTCATCTTCGACCACGGTGCGCACGCGGGTAAAGGTCGCCTTGCCGGTCTTGCGGTCAATGGACACGCGAATGTCCATTTCCGCGCCGTAACGGCTCTTGGCGGCACGGGCGAGCGATTCCTCCATCGCTTCGACAACCAGACCGGGGTCGATCATCTTTTCGCGGGCCACGGCCTCGGCGGTCTGCAGCAGCTCCAGCTGGTTGGCTGAGGTGATTGCCATCAGTTCGTCTCCTCTTCGGACCCTTCGGTCTCAATCTCGTCGAAAGCGTTCTCGTTCAGGGCACCAGCATCTTTGCGCTGGCGCAGCATTTCCTTGATCAGGTCATCGGTGAGGACCAGCTTGGCGTCGCTGAGCCAGTCGAATTGCAGACCGATAGTGATCGTCTCATCCCCCTCGGGAATGTTGATCAACACCTCATCCCCCTCGATCCCGGCCAGCTCACCCTTAAAGCGGCGGCGGCCATCGATCAGTTCAGCGGTCTCGATCTTGGCTTCATACCCCTCAAAGGTCTCAAAGTCCTTGAGACGGGTCAGCGGGCGGTCGATGCCGGGGCTGGACACTTCAAGTGTATAGGCATCCAAAATCGGGTCCTCGACATCCAGCGTGGCGCTAACCGCGTTCGAAATCTCGGCGCAGTCATCCACTTCGATGCCGCCGTCGGGCTTGTCGGCCATGATTTGCAGCGTGGTCTGCTTGCCGCTCATCAGGCGGATGCGCACCAGCTCATACCCCAGATCCTCGATCACCGGGGTGATGATCTCGGCCAGTCGCCGGTCAATGGCAGCTTTGGCTATCAGGTCGTTTGTCATTCAGGTTCTCTACCCTGTCATCGGGCACAAAAAAACGGGCGCGCGGCCCGTCGATCTTTTCCGGTGGAGCCCCGGACCGAAGTCCAACGCGCCGCTGTTGCAACTGCATATACGCAGGAGTTTCCGAGTCTGCAACCCCCGGCGCAAATCGTGATCAGAATTACGCCAACCACCACCGTTCAGCAATGCGCCCATCGTCCAACGCAGCCTTGCCTATCTGCCGGGGCATGCCGACATGCGCAGCAACGGCCAGCGCCATTTCAGCCTCGGATGGATGATAGCGCAGACCACGCTGTGAAATCAGGCCTTCGCCCGCGGGCATTGCGGCGACATCCACATATCCATCGCGCAGCGCCTCTGCCCGCACCTTGGCATCCGGGATCACGATGATCTCAATCGCATCGGCCCAACCTGCGGCACCGACCTTGTAGTGTTCGGCCACCCGGCTCGCCAGGAAGTGGCGCTCGTCCTCGGCCCGTTCTACCCGATAACATCCGGTGCCATTGGCTTGCGCCAGTGGCGTCACCCCATCTCGGGAGACCACAAAACGGGAATCCGCCAGCAGGAATGGTAGACCTGGATTGCTTTCGGCCAATTGCAGCCGCACACGTTTAGGGGCGATGGCCTCAGCCTGTCCGATCTGGCTCAGAACGGACAGAGCATCATTCACGTCCAGCTCGGTACAATCATGGAACATCACGCCATCGCGCAGATCAAAGCTCCAGACCCGGGCATCAGCGTCGGTCTGCCAACTGCTTGCCAGCTCTCCGCGCAGCGTGCCATCGGGTGCGATCTCGGTCAGAGTGTCGAAAACTGCACCGCGCGCCACCTGTTCCAAACTATTGTCGCGCGGCACCGCCAACCGGAGCGTACCGCCCTGCTTTGGTGTATCTGCCAATGACGCCCCCGTCGCGGCCAGCAATGCAGCAGCAGCACCCGAGGCAAATAACGCGCGGCGGTCTATTCGGGTCATACCGCCCCCTCCGCCACGCGATCCATGATCCGGACCAGTTCCGCGCTGATCCCGGGTTCTGACAAGGCGTGTCCGGCTTGGCGTACCATCTTCAGCTCGGCATTGGGCCAACGCTCTGACAGGGTCCAAGCGGCCTGCGGCGGGCAGATCATGTCATAGCGTCCCTGAACGATATGGCCGGGGATATGAGCGATCCGTTCCATCTGATCCAGAATCTGGCCGTCATATTCCAGAAACGCCTTGTTGGTGAAATAGTGGTTCTCCAGCCGCGCAAAGGTGCGCGCATATTCACCCGGGCTTTCACCCACCGACCCATTTGTGTGGATCGAGGCCAGCGCGTTTTCCCAATGCGACCATGCGCGCGCATAGAGAATCTCAGTCGCGCGGTCGCCCGAAAACAAGCGCTTGTGATAGGCGGCGATGGCATCTCCAAGCTCTTGCTCGGGCAAAAGTGACGTGAACTTGGCCCATTGCTCGGGCCAGAACTTGCCTGCACCGCCGCCATAGAACCAATCCAATTCGGCCTGCGTCGCCAGAAACACACCGCGCAGCACAAGGCGCGTGACTCGATCAGGATGCGTCTGCGCGTATATCAGTGCCAGTGTTGCACCCCAACTGCCGCCAAAGACGATCCAATCGTCGATGTCGAATAGGGTTCGCAACCGCTCGATATCCGCCACCAAATGCCAGGTCGTGTTGTCCTCGACCGAGGCTGTGGGTCGTGAGCGGCCACATCCGCGCTGGTCAAACAGAATCACCCGAAAGACATCCGGATCGAAATAGCGCCGCATCGCTGGGCTGCACCCGCCGCCCGGCCCGCCATGCAGGATCACCACCGGTATCCCCTCGGGATTGCCGCATTGTTCCACATATATGCGGTGCCCATCGCCCATATCGACCACGCGCTGATCGAACGGATCGATCGGCGGGTAAAGATATTGAACTGCGCGCTTTTGGTCCGGGTACTTGTCCATTATGGCCCTATATAGTCCTTAAGCGTAAAAGAGCACACGGAGACAGGAATGCAAGCGCATCCGAACACGGTGGACCCGTCCGAGATCGCAAAATTTGAGGCGATGGCGGCTGAATGGTGGGATCCTCACGGGAAATTCAAGCCTCTGCACATGCTGAATCCGTGCCGTCTGGATTATATCACGCAGCAAATTGCCGGGGAATTTGACCGCGATCTGAAAGATTCGCACCCGTTCGAGGGGCTGCGCCTGCTGGATATCGGCTGCGGCGGAGGGTTGCTGAGCGAACCCATGGCGCGTTTGGGCGCGACAGTCGTGGGCGCGGACGCCGCCGAGGGCAACCTGCCCGTTGCGCGTATCCATGCCGAGCAATCGGGGCTCAATATCGACTATCGCCACACCACTGCCGAGGATATGGCCGCCGCGGGCGAGCAGTTCGACGTGTTGCTGAACATGGAGGTGGTCGAGCATGTGGCCGATCCCTTGGGCTACCTGACCGCCACGCAACAACTGCTGAAACCCGGCGGGTTGCAGGTGTGTTCGACCATCAATCGCAACCCGAAATCTTATGCGATGGCCATCTTCGGGGCCGAGGTCGTCATGCGCTGGCTGCCCCGCGGCACCCATGAATGGAACAAGTTCATCACCCCGGATGAGTTGTTCGACCTACTGCGCCAAGCCGGGCTGGACCCGGTGGACCGTAAGGGCTTTGTCTTCAACCCAATCCTGTGGAGCTGGTCGATCTCGGATCGGGATTTGAGCGTGAATTATGTGACGGCGAGTGTGAAGGCGGAGTAGGATGGGTGTTTGATGTAGCGACCTTCAGCCATAAACCATTGTTAATGTTAGTACGAATAACCAAATCACTAGCACTCAACCTGATAGGCAGCGTTCTCGCTTTGGCTTTCTGTATGCTTGCGCTTTCGCAACACGCAGATGCTGCATGCATCGACAATGGTAATCCGACATTCGCGCATGGTCAGCACAATATCGCTTTATGTATGGAAGGCAGTTGCAGAGATGCTTCTCTCACACGGAGTTGCGGCAACGCTGCTTACGAAAGTCGAGAATACAGCGCGGGCAACATAGTTTGGCTGTTTCGTGTTCGTTTCTTTAAGGACGATCCGGGAGATGATGAGTTCGCTGTCTTGCGTGGAGGTCAAGAAATCTCGGACCCCGAAGTAACCAAACTGAATTGTGTACCTAAATCCGAAACTAACGACTGCAAATTTATTGATCGCATCCTGATGCGATCTTGGGTAGAGTGACCGGTCGCAAGTCTGATGCTATTTGGATAGTTGATGGCTCAACACCACCTTGGTTTCCAATCGTAACGCACTGAGTTGATATTGATGCTTCGAAACTCCGTTGGCACTTACGCTAGATTTCAATCACCTACTCCCCCTCCAACTGCAACCGCAAATCCCGCAACACCGGCAGGGTGCTGCGGACGCGCTCCAGCCCCAGTTCTCCGACCACGCGGTTGATCAGGGGGGCGATCGAGGAAATCGCCTGATCGCGCGCCCTCCGGCCAGCGGGGCTGATGGCGACCATCTTGCGGCGGGCGTCGTCCCAGTCGGGGCGGATATGGATGTATCCGGCCCATTCCAGCTTGGCCAAGGTGTTGGTCATCGCTCCGCGCGTGACGTGGAAGGTGCTGGCCAGTTGCGCGGGCGTGCGTTCATCACCCACAAAAACCAGATGGTTCAGCACCGAGAAATGCGAGATTTCCATGCCCTTGGGCAGCACCCGGCTCAGCCGGTTGCGCAATAGCTGATCGGCGGTCAGGATCTCGCTGAACAGCGTGACCGCAAGGGCATTTTTTTCGTCCGTCATATCTCGGTTCTGGATCAGGGCCCGTCAAAAGGCCGAACATGCGTCAACGAGGGCACGCGGCGGCGCGCCTCGGACACAGAACTATCATCCAAATCGAAAATGTGAATGCCCGGATCTGTACCTGCGTCGATCAGCACCTCTCCCCAAGGGGCCACAACCATGCTGTGACCGTACGTGTACCGCGTCTTACCACGGGTTTTAGGGTGCTCTCCGGTTTGCGCCGGAGCCAGAACCCAACAGCCGGTCTCAATCGCCCGCGCTCGCAGCAGCGATGCCCAATGCGCGGCCCCGGTGACTGGCGAAAACGCAGCAGGCACTGTCAGGATATGTGCCCCCGCCTGGGCCAGCGCTGTGTAGAGATGCGGGAAACGGATATCATAGCAAATTGTAAGGCCGACCTTGCCAAACTTGGTCTCGGCAATGACGGCATTCTGTCCGGGTCGATAGTTCTTCGATTCGCGGAAGGTCTCGGTTTCCGTAACCTGCACGTCGAACATGTGGATCTTGTCATAACGCGCCACGATCTGCCCCTGCGAGTTGATCATGAATGAGCGGTTGGCAAAGCGCCCGTCGGCATCGTGGGTCTTGATCGCGAGCGATCCAATCAGCAGCCAGACACCCAATGCGGCGGCCTGTTCGCGCAGGCCTACCAGAGTGATGTCGTCTTCTTCATGCTGCAGAACCTCGCGCTGCCGCGTGGTGCTGGTTGACACGCAATTCGTGACTTCTGGCGTCAGAATGAATTGCGCGCCTTGATTGGCCGCCTCGGCCATCATGGCGCGCACCATGTCCAGATTTTCAGCCGGATCATCCGACGCGGTGATCTGCAGCAGCGCGGTTTTCATCAGGCCGCGAGCAGACGATCCAGCTTGCCCTGACGCTCAAGCTCGTAAAGGTCATCGCATCCACCAACATGCGTGGTACCGATAAAGATTTGCGGTACGGTGCGTTTGCCTCCGGCCCGCTGAATCATCTCTGGCTTGCGTTTTGGATGCACCAGCACGTCGACTTCTGAAAATTTGACGCCCTTCTGTTTCAACAAGCGTTTCGCGGCGTGGCAAAAGCCGCACAGCGGCGAGGTGTAGATTTCTACCGGCTTCATGTTCCGTCCCTTTGGGTTTCGCACATTCTTGGGCGAATTAGGCATCCTTGGCAACGCGTGCCAGTACCAACACGAAAATATGATTTGCCCCTGACGCCTGGCAGACACGCGCGCAAGCTTCAAGCGTCGCGCCCGAGGTCATGACATCATCCACCAGCAGAACGTCTTTTCCCCGCATCAGGTGCGCGCGTTTGCGGTGAGCCTCGATGACATTGGCGAGCGTTAGGGAGCGCTCGGCGGCTGTTTTGCCATCCAGAACAGGCGTGCGGACTGTACGCACCAGAAGATCAGGACAAACTGCCAGACCCGTTTCCCGACCCAGATGATGCGCAAGCTGCGCTGATTGGTTGTAACGACGGCGGATCAGCCGCGTCCAATGCAGCGGCACCGGTGCGATCAGCATGTTTGAGCGGAACAGCTCTTGCCCAGCGTGGGCCATCCAACGCGCAGCCGGGCGGGCCAGTTCTGGACGATCCCCGTGTTTCAATGCCAGTATCAATGATTTGGCGGCACCCTGATACAACAGCGCTGCCCGGCCATCTTGCCACGCGCGCGGCGTTCTCAGGCAATCGTCACATTCGATCCGATGCCCATCCCGTGCACCAGGAACCGGAACGCCGCAGCAATCGCAAACCGCGCCGCCGATGAAAGGCGTGTCGCGCCAGCACGGGCCGCAAAGGCCAAAGTCCGACTCGGTCAATGCACCGCAGGACAGGCAGCGCGGGGGGTAGATCATCTCGACTACGGTTTGAATCCCCTGACGAATGCGATACTTGCGGCTTATGAAACTTCCGTCCGACACTGCACCTTCTCTGATTGACCGATCTGCGCTTGCCCTTCATCGCCGCCGCTCACGGGACGATGCGCTTTTCCTGCACCGAGCCGCCGTTGACGAGGTGCAGGATCGTCTGTCCATGGTTAACAAAACCTTTAGAGCACCAGCTGTCGTGACGCCGTACCCCGATATCTGGCTGAAGGTGTGGCCCGATGCCCGGATCATCGCAGATGATGAGGTTCTGGACCTGATGCCGGGGACGCATGACCTGGTCATACATGCGATGGCCCTGCACTGGGCCAACGACCCGGTTGGCCAGTTGATCCAGTGTCATCGCGCTTTGAAACCCGACGGTTTGCTGCTAGCGGTCTGCTTAGGAGGCGACACGCTGCAGGAACTCCGCGCGGCATTGGGTCAGTCTGAGATTGAAGTAACAGGCGGTCTTAGCCCACGGATTGCGCCCATGGCCGAGCTCCGCGATATGGGCGGACTGTTGCAGCGGGCAGGCCTAGCCCTGCCCGTGGCCGACAAAGCAAGCTTATCGGCCGAGTATCGCGATCTCACGCATCTGATGCAGGATCTGCGGGCTATGGGGGAAACGAACGCCCTATCAGGTCGCCTGAAACAACCGACACGACGCGCTGTGTTCGATAGGGCGCAAGATATCTATGCCGAGCATTTCTCAACCCCCGAAGGACGCTTGAGCGCAACGTTCGAACTGATCTGCCTGACAGGTTGGGCGCCCGATGAAAGCCAGCCCAAACCTTTGCGCCCAGGATCAGCCCAGATGCGCCTTGCCGATGCGCTGGGTACAGATGAAGGCAACCTGCCCGATTGACGACCCGGCTTTTCCCGTTATCTCAGGCCAGACGCCATAATTCAGGAAGCTCTAAATGTTTGATGCCACCCGTCCTGCACACGCCCCCGAAGACCATCCTAAGGTTAAAATGGGCCGCGTTGGTATCCTGCTGGCCAATTTGGGGACACCGGATAGTTATGATTACTGGCCGATGCGGCGGTATCTGAATGAATTCCTGTCAGATAGACGGGTGATCGACTATCCGGCATGGAAGTGGCAACCGATCTTGCAGGGGATCATCCTGAGCAAACGGCCCTTCAGCTCGGGTGAGGCATACAAATCGATCTGGAACCATGACAAGGGTGAAAGCCCGCTGATGACGATCACGAAAGATCAAACCGCCAAGTTGCGCCTCGCAATGCACGACCGGTACGGCGACCAGGTGGTGGTTGATTTCTGCATGCGCTACGGCAATCCGTCGACCATGTCGAAGGTGCGCGAGATGGTGGCCGCAGGGTGCGACCGCATCCTGTTCTTTCCCCTCTATCCGCAATATGCCGGTGCGACGACTGCTACCGCGAACGATCAGTTCTTCCGCGCGTTGATGAAAGAGACATGGCAGCCAGCCAGCCGAACTGTTCCGGCCTATTTCGACGAACCTGCCTATATCGATGCGTTGGCTAGCTCGGTCGAGCGCGCCTATGCAGAGATGGAGACAAAACCGGATGTCCTGGTGTGCTCGTATCACGGAATGCCCGAGCGCTATTTGCAGCAGGGGGATCCCTATCACTGCCAGTGCGTTAAAACATCAAGGCTACTGAAAGAGCGTCTGGGATGGGCGGATGATCAACTGATCTCAACCTTCCAGTCTCGCTTTGGTCCCGAGGAATGGCTGAAGCCCTACACCGTTGATCACGTGGCTGATCTGGCGCGTCAGGGTAAGAAGAACATCGCCGTCATCGCACCTGCGTTTTCTGCCGATTGCATCGAGACGCTGGAAGAGATCAACGAAGAGATCAAAGAAAGCTTCGAAGAGGCGGGTGGTGAATCCTTCACCTACATCCCTTGCCTTAACGACGATGATTCGCACATCGCGGCGTTGGGCAAGGTGATCGAAGACAATCTGCGCGGCTGGTTGGATTGATCGCGCGCTTTGTCAGGGCATAGAAAAAGGCGGTGGTTTGCACCACCGCCTTTTAAATGCATAAAGTCTCGTCGACTTAGCTTGCTGCAACAGCTGCGGCAACAACAACCAGCAGGATCAGCGGCAGGATGATGCCCTGCGACGAACCTTGGGTTTCTTCGACAACAACAGGTGCTTCAACAACCGGCTCTTCCAGGTTGCCAGCATATGCGGTCGAAGCAGCAGCAGTCAGAGCAGCAGCGAGAACGAGTTTCTTCATATTAACCTCCAGAATTTGCGCGATTCCCAATAGCGAAACCACGCATCTAAGACTTACCTCGTGAGTTTTTCTAATCAGCAATGCAGGGGGATTGCAATTGCAACTTGCCTCACAGGCGGGTTCGTGCGCGAAAATGTCGTCAAATTAGCAACACTTGCGTGCCAACCTTGGCCATCGAAAACAGCTCAGCAATGTCCTCGTTGAACAAGCCAATGCACCCGTTCGATGACCGACGACCGATTTTGCGCGTATCATGGGTGCCGTGGATGCGATAATACTTCCAGCTAAGGTATAAAGCGTGCGTTCCCAATGGGTTATCTGGGCCTGGCGGAATGTAATCCGGCCATTCGGGGTTACGCTTCTTCATTGAAGGTGTCGGCGACCAACTTGGCCCCTCCACTTTGCGGATGACACTGGTGCGTCCCCGACGGGTCAATTCCTCGGTCAGAGGCACCGACGAAGGGTACAGTTTGTACACAGATTGATCATCTGACCAATAATGCAGCGCCCGCGAAACGGTATCCACCAGGATGGCACCGTTTCTTGTGTTCGAGAAATATGGCTGCCAATCCAGCGCACGGAAGCCAGACACGTTGCGACGCACCTGCGGTTCAGGCTCGGGCGCCGGGCGCAGCGGGTCTCCGGGGATGTACTGGGCCAGCGCAGGCGAAGCCAAACTGGCGGTGGCACCCGCCAGAAATCCGCGGCGTGTCGAAGTGTAAATGTGTTTCTTGACCATGAGGAGCGGTCCTTTGCTAACAAAAATGCAAAATCTGATGCATTTTATGGCTAGAATGCTTCAGTCGCAAATCAAACCGGCAGATTCACGCAAGGTTCGGCCATTGTGGGTTTGCCCCGGGCACTCAGGCAGGCTATTTCCCGTATTAACACTACATTCAGGCCGATCATGACACGTATTCTTTCCCTTCTCGCGATTTGTTTTTTTGCTCTGGCGGCATGTACCGATTCGGGTACGACCGCTATTGGCGCGGATGGCAGACCGCTGCCGTCCGTTTACAAAATCCGTGGCAATCCGGAAAAGCTGCAGTTCAGGATGCTGGATTCAGTGAATGCGCTGCGGCAGGCGTCTGGGCTGCAACAGGTACAGCTAAACTCGCAATTGAATGCGGCGGCTGCGACTCATTCGAAAGACATGGCCCGTCAGAATCGGCCCTGGCATTTCGGGTCTGATGGTTCATCTCCGTTGGATCGTGCATCACGGGCTGGGTATTTTGGTACATTCCTGGGTGAAGCGATCTCGGAAACCTATGAAACCGAGACCGAGACACTGGCGGCGTGGATGCAGGAACCCGGCCCCCGCGCAGTGATTATGGATCCCAAAGCCTCGCAGATGGGTTTTGCGTGGCATCAGGAAAATGGCGGTAAAATCTGGTGGACGCTAGAAATGGGAACTGGCGGTTAATCGTCGCCATATAGGCAACAAAAAAGCCCCCGATTGTCGGAGGCTTTTTTGTTACAGAAGGGGCATTCAGGCCGCTTGCATCGACTGAGCTTCGGTTAGAATTGCATATAGCTTTACCGGATCAGGATTGGCGCGCAGTTTTGCGCAGACCGACTGCTCACGCAGAGTGCGCGAGACCAGCGCCAGCGCCTTGAGGTGATCAACTCCGGCCTCTTCCGGCGCAAACAGCGAAAACGCAAGATCAACAGGCTGACGGTCGACCGATCCAAAATCGATGGGCTTTTCCAACATCACAAACACGCCTGAAACAGATTCCAGCTCGGACAGCCGGGCATGTGGAAGTGCCACACCATGGCCAACGCCAGTTGGGCCAAGGCTTTCACGCTCAAGCAGGCTGTCAACAATCGCCTGCGCATCCAGCCCGAGAGTGGCGGCACCTACGTCGCCAATTTCCTGAAACAGACGCTTCTTGCTGGACGCAGCCGAAAGGACGCGCACCGCTTCGGGCTTTAGAATGCTCGAAAGCTCCATCATTTTGCTCCTAGCCCGTGCCCCTTGTGTTAAGGGGCGGGCCATCTAGTTCTTGCCTGTTAAGGATCGATCCAGCCGATATTGCCGTCTTCACGGCGATATACGACATTCAACCCGTCCTTGTTCTCATTCCGGAACACCAAAACCGGCGCACCGGCAAGTTCCATCTGCATAACGGCTTCACCAACACTGAGCGATGGGATCTTGGTTTCCATCTCAGCCACAATCATAGGCTGCAGTGAATCAGGCTCGTCAGCTGTCTCCGATTCGTCAGAGGCGAGGATATAAGAGGACGCGCCAAAGAGTTCAACCGGCTCGGATCGATCCTTATGGTGGTCCTTCAAACGGCGCTTATAGCGGCGCAGTTGTGTCTCCATCTTGTCACAGCAGCCTTCGAACGCCGCATAAATCTCGGTCGCGTGCGCCTTGGCCTGAGCGGTCAGACCAGTCGACAAGTGGACAGTGGTTTCGCATACAAATTCATGCGCCGAACGGGAAAAGACGACGTTGGCGTCTGTTGGCCGCTGAGCATATTTGCCCACGACCTCGCCCAGTTCGGTCTGCACATGGGTCTGCAGGGCCGCACCGATGTCGATCTGTTTTCCGCTGATTTGGTAACGCATGTGATCTCCTTCACAATTCACACCCATTCTGACGTCGCGTTACGCGACTGACTTGTTTTTATCGGGTGGGGGGTATCGGCATGTTCTGCGGTTGCCGTTGGCCCGGCCCTTCAATGAAGGGAGATCGAGATCCAGCCTGGAACCGAAGAAATGCCATAGGCCAATTGAGCCAAGAGGTGAGGGAAGAGTCAATCAAAACAGGTGTGTATATACGTGATTTCCGACATGCACCCGGCGCATTTCCGCGCAAGCCTATGAAATACGGAAGTTTTCACCCAAATAGACCCGGCGAACATTTTCGTTCTCGACCACTTCGTCGGGCGTGCCGGACATCAGGACCTGACCGTCATGCAGAATATAGGCCCGATCCACAATCTCCAGCGTTTCCCGGACGTTGTGATCCGTGATCAGAACACCGATGCCCCGCTTTTTCAGATCGGCCACAAGGTGCCGGATATCGCCGACGCTGATCGGGTCGACACCTGCGAAAGGTTCGTCCAACAGCAGATATTTCGGATCAGCGGCAAGACAGCGCGCAATCTCGACCCGTCGGCGTTCTCCGCCTGAAAGGGCCAATGCCGGTGCGCGGCGCAGGTGTTCGATCGAGAAATCAGACAGCAGCTCTTCAAGCCGTTCTTTTCTGCGATGCGCGTGTTTGACGGTGATATCCAGAACCGAGGCGATATTATCCTCAACGCTCATGCCCCGAAAAATCGACATCTCCTGCGGCAGATATCCGATCCCCAACCGGGCGCGGCGATACATCGGCAGGGTCGTCACAGTCTGACCGTCAATTGTGACAGTCCCGGCCTCGGGAAACACCAGCCCCGCAACGGAATAGAATGTGGTGGTTTTGCCCGATCCGTTCGGACCCAGCAAAGCCACAACCTCGGACCGGTTCAATTCCATGGACACATCACGGATGACGGTTTTCTTGCGATATGATTTGCGCAGCTTTTCGATCTTCAGACCGGAAGAGCCTTCGGCGATCGAAAGTTCAGGCCGGTTCATCAGTTGCCACCCTGTTGCAGAATGGTTTTGACGCGCCCCGACATTGTCGCGGTTCCGGTCGTTAGGTTCGCGATCATCTCATCGCCGCTGATGATACTAGGGCCCTGCGTCAGCAACACATTGCCCTTCATCTCGATCACACCTGAATCGATGGTGTATTCCGCCCAATCGCCCTCGGCCGCATCAGGTGGGCTGACCAGCACAACGTTATCCGTGGCTTCCATACGCTCGATGGCTGAACGTTCTTCGTTGTAGATGACAAGGACGCGGTCTGCGGTCAGACGCATCTCACCCTGAATGACGATGACATTGCCGATAAATTCGGCCGATCCGTCTGCCTGATTCACGTTCAGCGTCTCGGAGGTCACTTCAACCGGCAGGGTTGGATCAGCGTTGACCGAGCCAAATGCCACCTGAGCCTCTTGCGCAGAAGCAGGCGCAGTACCCACTGCTGCGGCAAAACACAAAACGGCGACACGTAAATCGAACACAAGTTATCTTTCTGCTTTTTGCGGCTCGTATATCAGCTTCACGCCGCCTGTAAAAAGAATATGAACCGGACCATCCGTTTTTTCCGTTCCAAAGGTCATTTGCCCTGCAGTAAAGTCGCCAATTGGACCGGTTCCGTCAATCTGGCCGGGGCTGTCTCCACGTATTTCGTCAAGCGATGTGTTCAGCAGCTCTGTCGTGACCTGAATGCCATCCCGTGTTGTGATGACCACATCCCCGACAAAGGTCGCAGTGCCTTTATCAGGCCGGATAATACCGGTGTTGGATTCAAGCGTGATCTCGCCCCCGTTGCTCAGCCCAAAACGGCCCTGAACTTCGGCGGCTGTGGGCGTCTCACCATCCCCGCCCTGACTGGCACGACGGGCCTCTACACGGATTTCCTCGCCTTTGCGCGTGACGCCTTTATAGTCGGGCAGCGTAACCACCTGATCTGTCAGTCGTTCATCGATATCCTGATCGCTAAACGGCACCGAGACATTGGTGTCGATGCTGCGCGACAGAAGAAAAACCGACGACAGCAGCAAAATCGCCACCAGTGGCAGCAGCACCTTAAGGAACTGCACCCATCGGGAATGGCGATCAACCTCGGCCATGGTCTTAACCCAGACCTACGCGCAGGCAGTCATGGATGTGCAACAGACCAAGGGCCTGTCCATTACTATCAGGATCAACAACAAACAAAGATGTGATCTTGCGATCGTTCATGATTGCAACCGCTTCTTCCGCCATAGCATTCGGAGCGATAGTCAGTGGGTCGCTGGTCATAACTTCTTCGGTGTCTTTCTCCAAGAGACCGTCCATGTTTCGGCGCAGGTCGCCATCAGTCACAATTCCCAGCAGACGGCCCGTATCATCCGTGACACCAACAACGCCAAAACTCTTCTGGCTCATGACCAACAAGGCCTCGCTCATCGGGGTGCCAGCGGTCACCAGTGGCAGGTCCTTGTGCATCAGGTCCTGTGCGGTCGAGAGTTGCGCCCCCAATTTGCCGCCGGGATGATACGCGCGAAAATCTTCGGGCTTAAAATCGCGATACTTCATCAGCGCAATCGCCAGCGCGTCACCCATGGCAAGCGTCAGCGTTGTCGAGATCGATGGCACCATGCCAAAACCACAAGCCTCGCCTAGCGACGGAATCAGCAGATGCACGTCGGCCTGCTTCATCAGCGTGCTTTCGGGCTTGCTGGACAGACCGATCAGGGGAATACCGAACCGGCGAGTAAAGGCCAGCAGGTTAGCCAGCTCGGGCGCTTCGCCCGAGTTCGAGATCGCCAGAACCACATCACCTTTCGACACCATGCCCAGATCGCCATGGCTGGCCTCGGCCGGGTGGACGAAATAGGCGGGCGTGCCAGTGCTGGCCAATGTGGCCGCGATCTTGTGACCAATATGGCCCGATTTTCCGATGCCGCTGACGATTATACGCCCCGTGGCCTGCAGGATCAGTTGCACGGCCTCGGCAAAATGCTCATCCAAGCCTTCAGCCAGAACGTCCAGCGCGCGGGCTTCGTCAGTTACAACCTGCCGGGCGGTTCTCAGGAATGCTTCGGTATCGGTCATGAGTGCGCAAAGATATCCGTTTCGGGCCAGCCTGCGAGGTCCAGCTTCGCACGCATCGGCAGGAAATCAAAACAGGCCTGCGCCATCTCGGTCCGGCCTTCGCGGGCCAATCGTCCGTCCAGCGCCTCCCGCAACTGGTGCAGATACAGGACATCCGAGGCCGCATAATCCAGCTGCGCATCCGTCAGGGTTTCAGCGCCCCAATCGCTCATCTGCTGCTGTTTCGAGATATCGACGCCAATCAGTTCCTGACATAGGTTCTTCAGCCCGTGTCGATCTGTATAGGTGCGCACCAATCGGCTGGCAATTTTGGTGCAATAGACTGGCGCGGCCAACGCGCCAAAGGTGTGATACATCGCAGCGATATCAAAGCGGCCAAAGTGGAATAGCTTCAAAGCATTTGGGTTTTCCAGCATCGCGCAAAGGTTCGGAGCCTCAGTCTGCCCTTTTTCAACCTGAACGATATGGCTGTTGCCATCACCTCCGGACATCTGGATCACGCACAGGCGATCCCGATGCGGGTTCAGCCCCATGGTTTCACAATCAATGGCCACTATTGGGCCCAGATCCAACCCGTCCGGCAGGTCATTTTTATACAGATGGTTCGCCACGGAATTGTCCTTTGTGCGCTTTCGGCCCCGAGATAGGCGGTTTGGTCCGCAAACTCAACGCCGTCCTTAGAAAAGCGTCCTCTTGACCTTATGGGCAACACAGGAACTACTCAGGCAACGTCGCGAATGAGAATTGCCGAAAATGCTTAGCGTCCTGAGAAACCGAATCTACAGACATCTGCTGGCCGCGCAGATTGTGGCGCTGACCGGAACCGGGCTGGCGACGGTGGCGCTGGGTCTGTTGGCCTTTGATCTGGCCGGACAGGCCGCCGGAATGGTGCTTGGTACCGCGCTCACAATCAAAATGATCGCTTATGTCACCGTGGCCCCGCTGGCCGCTGCCTTCGCCGAGCGTTTCGATCGTCGCCGAATGCTGGTTGCGCTTGATCTGGTGCGTGCGGTGGTCGCGCTCTGCCTGCCCTTCGTGACAGAAATCTGGCAGGTCTATGTGCTGATCTTTGTGCTGCAATCCGCTTCGGCCGGATTTACACCCGCATTTCAGGCCACTATCCCAGACGTACTGACCGACGAGCAGGAATATACCAAAGCCTTGTCTCTATCGCGGCTTGCATACGATCTGGAAAGCCTGCTGAGCCCGATGCTGGCCGCTGCCTTGCTGCTATTTGTCAGCTTTGACAGTCTATTTCTTGGCACCTGCGTCGGCTTTGTCGCCTCGGCCCTGCTTGTGGTGTCTGCGACCCTGCCCTCACCTAAACCCACTGAACCGCGGGGCATCTATGATCGCACCACCCGTGGCATCAAAATCTACCTCAGGACACCACGCCTGCGCGGTTTGCTGGCGCTAAGTTGGAGTGCCGCTGCGCTCAGCTCGATGGTCATCGTCAACACGGTCGTGATCGTGCGCGGCGATCTTGGTCTTTCCGAAAGCGCCGTTGCCATCGCGCTGGCCGGGTTCGGTGGGGGATCGATGCTGGCGGCCTTTGTTCTGCCTCGGCTGCTGGATCAAATATCCGACCGTCGCGTTATGCTCAGCGGTGCGTCACTGGCAACCGGGACCATGGCGGTGGCTGCGCTGCTATCCGCCAGCCTTCCGATGACGCTGGGCTTGCTGACAGCGACGTGGCTGTTGGTGGGCTTTGGGTATTCCAGCACGCTGACGCCTTCGGGCCGTCTGCTGACCCGATCGGCCCATCCCGAGGATCGGCCCGCTGTGTTTGCCGCGCAGTTCACCCTGTCTCACGCCTGCTGGCTGGTGCTGTATCCATTGGCCGGGTGGTTGATGACCCGGTATGGCGCAACTGTCGCAATGGCAAGCATGGCGACCGCAGCGATTCTGGGTCTTGTTCTTGTGCTCAGGGCGTGGCCGCGACCCGCCACTGACGCGATCATCCACGACCACCCCGATCTTCCTGATGAGCACCCACACCTTTCCGGGCCAAAACCTCACGCCCATCCGATCATCATTGATGATCTGCATCCCCGATATCCGCACCAGCCTTGAGCCCGAACACCAAACTAACCTAAACCGGGGCAAAGCCGCCTGAATCCGGAGCCGCAATGGACCAGCTTGATCGACGCATCATCGCCGCTTTGCAGCACAATGCACGGGACTCGACCACCCACATCGCCTCAAAACTTGGCGTCGCCCGAACCACAGTGCACGAACGTATCAATCGGATGGAAAAGCGAGGTGTTATCGCAGGATACTCGGTTGTCCTGCGCGACTCCGAAGACACACCACGCGTTCAGATCGTAGTTCTGCTTGAGGTTCAGCAGAAAGAGACCACGCGCATCATCAAGCGGCTTGAAGCCTATCCCGAGGTGAAACTGTGCCTGTCGATCAACGGCGAGTTTGACTTGCTGCTTTCAGCCGAAGCGCCACAGATCGAAGACCTGGATATTCTGGTCGATGAGCTCGCGCGTATTCCCGGCGTATTACGCACCAATACCAGTGTCGTTTTTGGCCGAAAGATTGATCGAAACTAAAGCGCGCTAACCCTCTGTAAACGAATGAGTGGCTAGCTTGGCCCGGATTGTTCAGAATCCCGGGCCGGCAGAATGCCAACTCAAAAACTCTTTATTGCCACGCTCTTGGCGCAGACCTTTCTGGTGCAAACCACGCTTGCAGCGTCGGTGGCTGCTTTGTGTGATCGTGCTGCTCGGCGTGCTGCGCAAGCCGAAGGCGTGCCGCTAGATGTTCTCAGGGCAATCGCCCGCGTGGAAACAGGCCGCACACTGGACGGACAGCTGGAGCCATGGCCGTGGACCGTCAATCGTGAAGGTCAGGGATATTGGTTCGCCTCTGAGGTAGAGGCGAAATCTTACGTCTTTGATATCTTCAAATCTGGCGAACGCAGCTTCGACGTCGGGTGTTTTCAGATCAACTATCGCTGGCACGGTAAGGCTTTCCGATCGATAGACGCGATGTTCGATCCAGACGAAAACGCAGCCTATGCCGCGCGATTTCTGGCCCAGCTTTACGCGGAGCTCGGAACATGGCCTGCCGCTGCCGGCGCATACCATTCACGCACGCAGCATCACGCAACAGCGTATACTGATCGTTTTCAGACCGTTTTGGCACAGTTGGACGGCTCCCAGATCGGTAACCCGCGTGATCCGTTCACCGCTTCAGCCCGCCCGCTCATACCACTGAACACGCAGCCGACTGGCCAGACAGCGCTCGGCTCGCTGGTGCCGGAACCCAGCGCCACCACCGCTTTCATCACTTTCAATTAGGAGCTGTTCGTGCCTCGTATCGATCCCCGCACCTTGTTCTCTCCGACAGTATTGCTGGCACTGGCGCTGATGGCGGTCATCGTAATGATGATCCTGCCGATGCCCGCATGGGTGTTGGATGTGGGGCTGGCGGCGTCATTCGCTCTGGCAATCCTGATCTTTACGCTGACCCTGTTTATTGAACGGCCGCTGGATTTCTCATCTTTCCCGACCATCCTGCTGGCCTCACTGATGCTGCGGCTGTCGTTGAACGTATCATCGACCAAACTGATCATCGGACAAGGACACACCGGAACCAGCGCCGCAGGCGACGTGATCGAGGGCTTCGCCCAGTTTGTTATGGGCGGCAGCATCTTCCTAGGCCTTGTGGTGTTCGGCGTCCTGCTAATCGTGAACTTCATGGTCATTACCAAAGGCGCGGCGCGCATGGCCGAAGTGGGGGCCCGGTTCGCTCTGGATGGGATGCCGGGCAAGCAGCTTGCCATCGACAGTGACATGTCCGCCGGGGCCATCGACCACCAGCAAGCCAAAGAACGGCGTGAGCGCGAGCAGCAGGAAACAACCTTTTTCGGCTCACTTGATGGGGCGTCTAAATTCGTCAAGGGCGATGCAATTGCAGGGCTGCTTATCACATTGCTCAACCTCGTGATGGGGTTGGTCATGGGGGTCATCGTGCACGGGATGCCGGTGTCATCTGCGTTCGAGACCTATGCCATCCTTACCGTCGGGGACGGGCTGGTATCGCAGATACCCGCCGTGATCATCTCTATTGCGTCCGCCTTGCTTCTGGCACGAGGCGGTACACAGGGGGCGACTGACAACGCGATATTCTCGCAACTCGGTCGGCACCCCGCAGCGTTGGGAACTGTTGCGGTCCTGATGGTGCTGTTCGCCCTCGTGCCCGGCCTGCCGTTCTTGCCCTTCATTTTAGGGGCCGGTGTACTTGGCTATGCCGCCTATTCCGGCATCAGGAAGCGCGGTGCAAGCGAGGCCGAAGCACTGGCACCGGAGGACGAGGCTGACACCCCTGTTTCACAGGCCATCGGTGATATTCTCGACCTGGATGACGTGCATCTGGAATTCGCCCCCGATCTGGTCAGCATGGTGCTGAATCCCGGCACCGGGCTTGATGCACGGATTGCCAATATGCGGACCTATGTCGCGTCAAGCTTTGGCCTGATCCTGCCCGAAATCCGCCTGACCGACCGCGCCGATTTGCCAACCGGAACGTACGTAATCAAAGTGCACGGGGTTGAGCAGGCGCGCGGCGTTCTGAATTCGGAACTGGTGCTGGCACTGGTGCAGGACGGGCACGATTTTCTACCCGACGGTACCGACGTGACCGAGCCCGTCTACGGGGCCCCCGCTCGCTGGATATTGCCCAAGGACCAAGAGACCGCAGCATTGAACGGGGCTACTATCGTTTCGCCGCCCGAGATTCTGGCGACCCATCTGCTTGAAATCATCAAACAGAATTTCTCGCGCCTGCTTACGCTCAAATCCCTGCGCCGCCTGTTATCCGAGATGACACGCCTCAGCGATCCGACAAGGGCCGAAGCCAATCGTAAACTGCTGGACGAGTTGATCCCCGACAAAGTGCCGATCGATACGCTACACGCGGTCCTGCGTCTGCTGCTAGATGAGCGGGTCTCGATCCGCAACATGGCGCTGATCCTTGAATGCGTCGCCGAAGCGCGACTGACCACCACTCAACCCGAAGGGATTTGTGAACTGGTCCGCCAGCGACTGGGTTTTCAGCTGGTCGCCGAAATGAAGCGTGAAGATGGCTCGATCCCCCTGATACAGCTCGCACCCGAGTGGGAGGATACATTTGCCACCTACCAGATCGATACCCCAAACGCAGGTATGGACGTGGCCCTGCCGCCAAACCTGTTCAACAAACTGGGCGATGGCGTTGTGGACAGTGTGACCAAGTCTGCTGATCACGGGCTGTTTCCAGCCGTTGTTACCTCGACCCGCAGACGTCGGTTGCTGCGCACGATCATGCACGCGCGCGGCATCGCCAATCCTGTTCTGTCCTTCGAAGAGATCGGGCTTGAGGCGCGCCCAGCTTTGGTCGGGACAGTGCCCGCGTGATCTCAGTTCCGACAGAGCTGTTTCCGCTAGTCGGGCAAAACCTGTGGCATCTGTTTGTGGTGTTTCTGCGCGTATCCGCCATGGTGTCTTTAATGCCCGCTTTTGGCGAACGCAGTATCCCGGCACGGGTCAAACTGGCCGTCGCATTTGCGTTTACGATGATCATCGTCCCCGCCATCCCCAATGCGAATGCAGCATCGGCTTTTCCCAATATGGCGGGCATGATCGCGGTCGAAATCCTGATTGGCCTGATGCTTGGCATTGGTTTGCGCCTGTTTGTGCTTGCCTTGCAGACAGCAGGCTCTATCGCAGCACAAGCCACATCCTTGTCGCAAATTCTAGGCGGAGCCGCAGCCGAGCCCGTACCGGCCATGGGGTACCTGCTGACGTTGGCCGGTTTGGCCCTGGCAATGTTGCTGGGCCTGCATGTTCGCGCAGCGCAATTCTTGATTAACAGCTATACGCTGTTTCCGATGGGCAAGTTGCCCGCCGCTCCTGACCTGTCGTTTTGGGGTGTCACGCAAATTGCGCGCAGCTTTGCGCTGGCCTTTTCGCTGGCGATGCCGTTTGTGATTGCCTCACTGATCTACAATCTTGCGCTAGGGGTCATCAATCGGGCGATGCCGCAGCTCATGGTCGCCTTTGTAGGCGCGCCTGCAATCACACTCGCTGGGCTGTTTTTGTTATTCGCGGGTACACCGCTGATCCTGTCCACCTGGTCGGACGCCCTGTATTCCTTTCTGCAAAATCCCATCGGGAGAACACGATGAGCGGACCAGACGAAGATAGCGACAAGTCCTTTGAAGCAACGCCACAAAAGCTTGAGAAAGCCCGCAAAAAGGGCGAAGTGGCAAAATCTAATGATCTGTCAGTGGTGGCAGCATACTCCGGCCTGTTGGTCGCGTTGCTGGTTGCCAGTCAGCACACGGCCGAACATCTCGGAACGCTTTTTGTGGTGCTGATTGACCAGTCCGATCAATTCGCAGATGTGCTGACCACCGGCCCAGCAACCTCCACCGTTGCCGGCCTTCTGAAATCGGCGTCGGTTCCGGTCGCCGCTCTGTTCATGGTACCCGCTGCTGCGGTGCTGCTGAGCCTGATTGCACAGCGCGCGCTGATCTTTGCACCTGACAAGCTGAAGCCGCGGGCTTCGCGAATCTCGGTCATCTCGAATGCGAAGAACAAATTTGGTCGGGGCGGATTGTTCGAATTTGCCAAAAGCTTTGTGAAGCTGCTGATTTATGGCACGTGCCTGACGCTGTTTTTGCACGCCCACCTGCCCGAGATACTAACGGCCAGCGCAGCGCCCGCACGGTCTTCTATCCTACTGATGATGAATTTGCTCGTGCAATTTCTGTTCATCGTCATCACAATTGCCCTGGCAATCGGGGTTGTCGACTATCTTTGGCAACACGCGGAACATCTGCGCAAGAATAGGATGTCGCGCAAGGAAATCCAGGATGAAACCAAGGATTCCGAAGGCGACCCGCATGTCAAACAACAACGACGGCAGCGCGCGCAGGACATTGCAACCAGCCATATGATGGCCGATGTACCCAAAGCTGATGTGGTGATCGTCAATCCAACGCACTATGCGGTGGCTCTTAAATGGTCTCGCGCAGCTGGCAGTGCCCCGGTCTGTGTTGCCAAGGGTGTTGATGAAATCGCAGCGGTGATCCGGGAAAAGGCCGGGGTCGCCGGTGTTCCGATTCATTCAGATCCTCCAACCGCTCGTGCCCTGCACGCGACCGTCGAGATCGGCCAGGAAATCGCAGAAGAACACTTCCGGCCTGTCGCCGCCGCGATTCGATTTGCCGAAGCAATGCGCAAGAAAGCAAAGGCTCAGATTTGATGAAACAAAACCGTATCCGTGAGCTTGCAAACGTTGCCGATGCTGTTTTCCAACGAGAGCATCAAAAGCTTCGGCCATTATTGCAGCGCGAAGCTCAGCTGCTTCGACAATTGACGCGTCTTGATTCACAGTTGGCCGAAGTCAAATCATCCAGCGCACAGGCAGATGGTTATCAGGTCACTGGTGCGGACTTGTTGTGGCGCGGTTGGGAATCGGCTTCGCGCCGAAATCTGAACATTGAACTGGCCCGGTTGCGTTCGCAGAAGCTTGAGGCCATGGAGAGTTTACGGGACGCGTTCGGCCGCAAGCAGGCCATCGCTGAACTGTTCCGTCGCTCGGCCGAGACCAAACGACGCGAGGTTCAAGCCGGGCCTCAGTTCGAGTGAACCGGGTTCTTTACCCGGATGCTCATGGCAAGTCTCAAGTATCCTGACGGCTTACGCTCATGATCAAAACCTGCGAGACATCATCTCCCAGATCCTTTCTCGCCACCTCCAGCAGTGCCTTGCGCAAAGTTGTAAGGTTGTCCGACCGTGTAAACGCGCCGTCAAACCCGCCGATGTTGGCGTGATCAAACAGGACCTGCAGAAATCGATCCCTGAGCTTAGGTTCGATTTCATAGAAGGCTTCCGCAATTCCCGGCCGCACCTCAAGGCTCAGAGACATTGTGACCAGTGCCGATATCTCCTCGTCAGCGACCACAGGGACGACAAACTGTTTGGTGAGTTTCAGGTACTCATTAGCGCTCGGCTCATCTTTCGATGGTTTCTTTTTGTCATCCTCCGGCTTCTGCTCAGATTCAGCATAGTCATCCGTATTCTTTGCAGGCGCCAGAGCAATCCCGGCGCCAACTCCGGCAGCCAGGCCAACAATCAGGAATAGGATTGGTAAGAGTTTTCCCATCAAACCGACCCTCAGAACGGCAGCAGCGTATCAAGAATCTGCTGTCCATAGCGCGGTTGCTGGACATCGGTGATCTGCCCACGCCCACCGTAAGACACACGCGCAGAGGCGATTTTGTCATAGGTGATCTCATTCTGGCGCGAGATATCTTCAGGGCGCACGTAGCCCGAAACCAGCAGCTCCCGAAGCTCAAAATTCACTCGCAACTCTTGCGACCCACTGATCGAAAGGACTCCGTTGGGAAGCACGTCGATGACCGTGGCCGCCACGCGCAGGGTCAACTTTTCTTTACGTTTGACGGACCCTTTGCCTTTGCTGACCGAAGCCGAGTCAATCGATACAGCCTCATCAAGCGAAGCCCCTTCCGGCAACCGTTCTCCTGCGCGCTGTGGCAGGCCGAAAAGTTCGGGCACGGCAAGGCTTTCAGACCCAGCACGCGATCGATTAGTGTCGTTCGATATTTCAGCCTTTTCATCCAGTTCGATCACAACCGTCAGAATGTCACCTTTCTTCATCGCGCGTTGATCCCCCAGCAGCGAATGCTGCCCGCCACTCCACAACGAGGATTGGTCAACGGTGCGTTGCGGCTGGCTGTGCAGCGGAAGCCCGGGCCAGAGCATGGCAACATGTTCGGGCGATTCCGTGTTCGGCGTCAGGCTTGGCGGTTTTCCGAGGTGATCCAAACGACCACAGGCGGCAACACTTAGAACAACTAAGATCAGGGGTTTTGAAAGTCGCGGCATCATTTAACCTCAATTTGTCCGTCCGGTCGGATTACGCCGGTAACTGTTGTGCGGGAGGCCAGATTCATGACCCGGATTCGCTCGCCCACAGCCCCACGCCCCAGCGCCCGACCCTCGGCGGTGATCGACAGCGCGACGCGATCGAAAACCAGCGTCACCAGATCGTTTCGATCCACAATCGCGGGCGGGCCAACATCGGCAGGGCGGATGGGTCGACCGGGATAGAGGGCTATGCGTGCCTCCTGACCAATCAGGAACTCAGAGCTGCGGATCGCCCCGTCGACCTCACCAGATTTGGTTTCCAAATCAGAGGCTGTGATGACCTCTTTGGCACGGATCGTGCGGCTCGGCACCACGATCTCAGCAACGCTCGTCAATGGCATCAAGCACAGAACCAAGGTCAATAACCGCATCAGCGTACCTGTGTGGTCGCGCCCATCATCTGGTCGACGGCGGAAATTACCTTGGCGTTCATTTCATAGCCACGCTGCGCCTCAATCAGTTCGGTGACCTCGCGCACCGCATCGACCGAGCTGTCCTCAAGATAGCCCTGCCGCAATGTGCCAAGGCCATCCTCGCCCGGAGTGCCGACAACCGGCGCACCCGAGGCCTCGGTTTCCTTGAAAAGGTTGCTGCCGATGGCCTCAAGACCCTTGGCATTCGAGAAACTGGCCAGCGTGAACTCGCCCAGCAATTGCCCCTCAGCGGTATCATCGAAATAGGCATAGACCTCACCCGCAGCATTGATCGAGATCGATCTGGCATCGTCCGGAATGGTGATTTCGGGGGCGACAGCAAAGCCGTCAGAGGTCACGATCAGACCTTCGGCCGAACGTTTCAAGCTGCCGTCTCGGGTAAAGGCGGATTGGCCGTTGGGCATCGTGACCTCAAGGTAACCTCGCCCTTCGATGGCGACATCCAGATCACTGCCCGTTGCCGAAAGCCCGCCCTGTTCAAGCTGCACGGTGACGGCGGCGGGGCGCGCACCCAACCCCAACTGAATCCCCGTCGGCAGAACCGTCCCGTCCGAGGCATTGACCGCCCCGGCGCGCGCGATCTGTTGATAATGCAGATCGGCAAACTCGGCCCGGCGGGTGTTGTAGCCGGTTGTATTCATATTCGCCAGGTTGTTCGAAATTGTCTCAACCCGCATCTGCTGTGCGGTCATGCCCGTGGCCGCGATCTTTAAAGCACGCATGTCGTATTCTCCTTCAGGTGATCAGCGCATCAGCGCCTTAAGCGCCCCGCGAACGCGTTCGTCTTCGGCTTCAAGAAAGCTCTGCCCAAGCTCGTACGCCCGCTGAATTTCGATCATCCGGGTCACCTGACCAATGGCATTGACATTCGACCCTTCGAGGAACCGATGCAGCACGACCGGTTCGTCCACCGGATCGACCTGCCCGCCAGCACGAAAATGTGTACTTCCCTCACGCACCAGGTTTTCTGGATCGGCAACGTTGTAGACACCGATTTGGCCCAGAAGTTGGCCATCGACGCTCATCGTGCCGTCGCTGCCAACATCGATCGTTGCGGCGTCGGGCGGGACAAAGACCGGCGCGCCGTTGCTGTCCAGAACCCGGTGCCCGTCCATCGTCACCAGATCGCCCTCAGCATTGGGTGAGAAGCTGCCGGAACGCGTCAACCGGTTCCCCGAGGGCGTTTCGATCATAAAGAACCCGTCCCCTTCGATTGCAAAGTCGAAGGACCCACCGGTCTCGGTCAGCACACCTTGTTGCAGCGACGTGTTTCGCACCTGCGCCCGGCTGAGCGAGAGCGAGGGACTTCCGGGCATATCCCGCACGAACTCGGAAAACACCAGACCCTGCTGACGATACCCGGACGTGTTGGCGTTGGCGATATTGTTAGCCACCATCCGCATCTCATTCATAAGACCGGATTGGCGAGACAAGGTGACATAAGCGGTGTCCATCAGCGACCTCCGGCGATGAGCGGGATCAGTGTCCCGGTGAAAAAGGTAACCAGTGTCTGGGTCATGAACCCCATCGACATCCAAAAGACGACGACGATGGCAATCAATTTGGGCACAAAGGTCAGCGTCATTTCCTGAACCGAGGTCAGAGCCTGAAACAGGCCAACGGCAAGACCGGACACCAGCGCGACTGCCAGGATCGGCACCGAGGTGATGACCGCAACCCAAAGCGCCTGGCGCACGATGTCGTAGAACAGACCTTCGCTCAGCATGGTTCAGACCGGCATCCTCAGGATTTCCTGATAGGCTTCGACGACCTTGTTCCGAACGATCGCGGCGGTTTCCACCGCCAGCTCGGTCTGTGCCAAAGCTTGTACTAGCGCGTGCGGATCGGCCTGCCCGACCATCGAGGATTGCGCCACCTGCTCGCTATGTTTCAGCGTTGCTGCAAAATCCTGGAAACCGGATCGCAACCCGTGCGCAACGCCCTGATGATCGGGATCAACTTGTGTTGCGGGGCGAGCGCCCGCATAGCTTTGCGCCGCGGTGAGTGGGGGGATATCCATTCTGGCTTTCCTTTATTTTCGAAGTAGATCCATCAGACTCGACGACATCTGCCGGGTCTGGTCGAACATTTTGAGATTGGCTTCATAGCTGCGCTGGGCTTCGCGCGCGTCCGCGATCTCGATCATCAAATCGACATTAGAGCCGCGATAGTGGCCGGTCGCGTCCGCCATCGGATGACCGGGGTCGTAAAGCCGTGTCAGATCACGGCGGTCCAGTTTGACACGCCCTGTCTGCACCATTTCTTTGCCATCAACCGCAACCGTCTCGAACGGTACAGTCTTGCGCCGATAGCCCGGAGTGTCCGCATTAGAGATGTTTTCGGAAACATGCCGAAGTCGCGAAGCTTGGGCACGTAAGGCGCTGGCCGACGCGCTCAGGGAGTGGGAAAAGTCGCTCATCCAACTAACCCCTTATGCCCGGCCCAGACTGGTGCGCAGAATGCCGATCGAAGATTTGTAGATCGCCAATGCGCGGTCATGCTGCCGCTTGACCTCAACAGCTTTCAACATCTCTTCTTCCAAAGAAACGCCATTGCCGTTTGGATCACCTTTTTCGGCGGCTGTGTATTCTGCCCAAGGCTGAGGGCGCGCATCGCCGTGCAGGTGGCTGGCGCGGGTTGCGGTCATTGCAACCTCTCTGCCGGTCTTTTCGAATGCTGTTTTGAAGGCCTCGATATCGCGAGGCTTGTATCCCGGCGTATCCGCATTGGCCATGTTGCGCGAGATGACGGCCTGCCGTTGTCCGGCATGAGTTGCCATAGCGTACGCTGTCTTAAAGACGTTCAGTTCAGAGAACATCGGGGCTTCTCCCTCGATCAATTTCAATCAAGGC
Source organism: Ruegeria sp. CE9 (assembly GCF_056537425.1). NCBI lineage: Bacteria > Pseudomonadati > Pseudomonadota > Alphaproteobacteria > Rhodobacterales > Roseobacteraceae > Ruegeria > Ruegeria sp. CE9. The sequence continues at coordinate 362,529 of NZ_JBQFRO010000002.1, forward strand.
TTAACCCCGATTCCTTTAGAAACCGTTTTCAACAAATCACTTTGGAGGGCCCCTTGATGGCTGATCTCGATCCGATGCGTCTGAAATGCGAATTCGACAGGATGTCGGCGGTACGTCACATCGGTCGTGTGACAAGTGTCGCGCGCGGGGTGATTGAAATCGGGGGGTTAACGGCACAGGCCAAAATCGGAGATCACCTGACCCTATGCCGGCAGAATGGCCCGGACTTGCCGGGCGAGGTTCTGCATGTTGAAACAGGTCAAATTCATATGCTGCCTGCAGGTGCGCCGGATGGAGTCAGCCTTGGGGACCTTGTGAAGTTGGAGCAAATGCCATGCTTCGCGCCGGGGCCGCACTGGCTTGGGCGTGTGATTGACCCGTTTGGGAAACCTCTGGATGGCAAACCTCTGATGCAGGGAACGCAGGAATGCGATCTTATGCGAGCCCCGCCAACGGCCGTTTCGCGCAAACCTTTGGGTGCACGCATGGAAACCGGATTGGCGATCCTGAACACCATGCTGCCGATTGTTCAAGGGCAGAGAATCGGGCTGTTCGCCGGATCCGGAGTTGGTAAGTCAACCTTGCTGGCTTCGCTTGCCCGCTCAGTGCAGGCCGACGCCGTGGTTGTTGCTTTGGTGGGTGAACGCGGGCGCGAGGTGAATGAATTTGTCGAAAACGCAATAGGCCCGGAAGGCATGAAACGTTCCGTTGTTGTGGCGGCAACATCGGATCAATCAGCACTGGCGCGTCGGCGGTGTGCCTGGTCAGCCATGTCAGTGGCTGAATGTCTGCGGGATCAGGGGAAGAACGTCCTGTTTCTGGCCGATTCGGTCACGCGATTTGCCGAAGCCCACAGGGAAATTGCTGCTGCAATGGGTGAATCCCCATCGCTGCGCGGCTACCCACCCTCGGTGACCCCGTTGATTGCAAACCTTTGCGAACGGGCGGGTCCCGGCACCGCCGAGCAAGGTGATATCACAGCCGTCTTCAGCGTGCTGGTGGCCGGGTCCGATATGGACGAACCCGTCGCTGATATCCTGCGTGGTGTACTGGACGGGCATATCGTTCTCAGCCGTGAAATCGCGGAACGTGGGCGCTTTCCGGCAATCGACCTCAGCCGGTCCGTGTCACGCAGCTTGCCCAAAGCAGCAACTGCGGATGAGAATCAAATGATCGCGGAAACGCGGAAACTGGTCGGAAGCTATGAGCAGTCGGAAGTCATGATCAAAGCGGGGCTTTACGCCGAAGGGGCTGATCCGCTGCTGGATCGCGCGGTTCGAGTCCATGAGGAGCTGGATGATTTCTTTGCAAAATCCGATCCGGGCGGGATCGAGAACAGCTTTGATCGGCTATCCTTAATCTTGCGCCGCGCCGGGGCGAATCCGGTCCAAAGAGTCTAGAAGTCGGAACAGTTTTAAGTGTTAAGCCCACCTTAAGACCTGCGCTGCTACGCTTGAAGACGGGTGAATAGAAGGTGGTGGAGATGGGTGCGCAATCCAATGCGGCGCCAATCATCATCAAGAAGAAACGTGTATCGGGTGGCGATGGTCACCACGGCGGTGCGTGGAAAGTCGCGTATGCGGACTTTGTCACTGCCATGATGGCGTTCTTCATGTTGATGTGGCTGCTGAACGCAACGACCGAGACACAACGCAAAGGTTTGGCGGATTACTTTTCGCCGACGATTCCCGTCAATCCGGTCTCGGGCGGGGGCGATGGGGCGTTTGGTGGCGACAACATGTTCTCGGAACAGACCATGGTGATGGATGGCTCGGGCGCCAGCAATCGAAACCCGACTGAGGCGAAAAAGGCGCGCGGATCCACTGGCGTAGACGCGAAAAGCGGCGGCAAAGGCGCGTTCGAGGACTTCTCGTCACTTGAGGCACAGTTACTGGGGCGAACCGGGGAAAGTCTGGTGTCCGACAAGCTGCTCAAGCACATTGTAACCCGCGTCACCGATGAAGGCCTAGTGGTCGAACTATTTGCCACCGCAGATCAGCCACTGTTCGAATCAAATACGGACAAGCCGACGCAATTAATGCGCGCACTGACATTGTTGGTGGCACGGTCGTCAGACCTGGTAATAAACTCCGTCGCGGTGGAGGGGCATGTCCGGTCCGCCCCGGTGGTGCTGGCGCAAAACCCGGTTTGGGACCTCTCGACCGCGCGGGCACAAAGCACCCGCCAACTGCTGCAGAACAAGGGTCTTCGGGCACAGCGGTTGGAACGCGTAACAGGACATGCGGACCGAGAGCTGTCGGTCAAAAACCCGATGGCGGTGCGCAACGATCGGATCGAAATCATCTTCCTGCGCAATCCCTGAGATCAAAGGATACACAGCATTTTAGCTGTTAGCCCGCTGTTAAGGGCCAGTGCGTTACCTGTTGCATCGACGAAAGACGCAACAAAAGGGCGTGCCGATGACCATTTCCTCTTCGCTGAATGCCGGTGTCGCGGCGTTGAAGGCCAACGCCAACAGGTTGGCCACGATCTCCGACAACATCGCCAACTCTTCAACATTTGGCTACAAGAGGGTCGAGACCGATTTTCATTCCATGGTTACCTCCGGCCAGGGCGGCAGCTATTCCGCAGGCGGCGTCAGAACCACCAGCCAACGCTTGATTGATCAGCGCGGTTCGTTGGTCACGACAAACAACTCAACTGATCTGGCTGTGCGTGGCAGGGGAATGTTGCCCGTGAGGCCTAGCTCTCAGATCGCATCGGGCTCGAATGAGATGCTGTTGACCACAACCGGCTCGTTCCGCACGAATGAAGAAGGGTATCTGGTCACACAATCCGGCCTTGTACTGTTGGGCTGGCGTGCCGCAGCGGACGGATCAATCCCCAGCGTCCCGCGTGATACTCCGGCGGCTCTGGAACCCATTCAGCTAAGCGTCAATCAACTGTCAGGTGCCCCGACAACATCAATGAACCTGCGGATGAACCTGCCTGCGACAGCGACCGACGCCGGTGCTCCGGGTGATACGCAGCCACTGTCGGTCGAGTATTTTGACAATCTGGGCAAATCCGAAAGTGTCGATATCGAGTTGGTGCCGACAGTTCCCGCAGTCGGCAGCAGCAACGAATGGACGATGACCTTGCGCGATTCGGCATCGGGTGGCGCAGTGATCGGAGAATATACGCTGACCTTCACCGACAGCCGCACAGCCGGTGGAACGCTGGCCAGCGTCACTGCCATATCGGGCGGGGCGTATGATCCGGTCAGCGGCAGCATGGTCGTCAACGTTGCTGGTGGCCCGATGGAGATCAATATCGGTCAATTGGGCGATTCCGATGGCATAACTCAGCTGTCCGATACATTTGCGCCGGTATCGATCACCCGGGATGGCTCGGCTGTTGGCACCATGACAAGCGTGCAGGTCGATGAAAACGGCTATGTTTACGCCTTCTATGACACCGGGGTCAGCCGCCGGATGTTCCAGATTCCACTGGCGGACGTTCCTAATCCGAACGGTCTAACCGCATTGGATAGCCAGACCTACGCGCCCTCGCGCGACAGTGGCACCTTCTTCTTATGGAACGCCGGGGAAGGGCCGACAGGCGATCTCGTGTCATTCGCACGTGAGGAATCCACCACAGATGTGGCTACTGAACTGACTTCGATGATCCAGACCCAACGCGCGTATTCTTCCAGCGCCAAGGTCATCCAGACTGTGGACGAGATGTTGCAGGAAACCACCAATATCAAACGCTGATCAGGTGATTGAACAACAAAAGGGGTGCGCCCAATGAATATGTCGACAGCACTGAACAACGCTTTGGGTGGATTAAGCGCGGCAAGCCGAGGGGCGGCGGTTGTTTCGGGCAATATAGCGAATGCGCTGACCCCAGGCTATGCCCGCAGATCGCTGGAGCTGGCGACCAGCCCAATATCGGGCAACGGCGTCCGTGTTGTCGGCATAACGCGGCATCAAGACCCGGTGCTCATCGCAAACCGTCGCGAGACAGACGCAGATTTCGCGGCGGCCAGAATAATATCTCAGTTTCATTCAGATTATGAAAAACTCGTGGGCACTGCCGATGACGCTACTTCGATTGCAGCACGGCTTGCTCAATTCGAAAGTAGCCTGATCACAGCAGCCAGCCTGCCCGATTCAGCGCAGCGGTTGGATCAAGCCGCGCGCGCAGGTCGCGATCTGAGCTTAGCACTCAACAAGGCGTCTGAAGGATTGCGGAACGTGCGATCTGATGCCGATCGCATGATCGGAAAACAGGTCGATACGCTGAATCAGACCCTGAAAGACATCGAGAAACTCAACGCTCGCATTCCAGCGATCCGGAATTCGGGTGGAGACATTGGTGCGCTTCTCGACCAACGTCAGATATTGATTGATCAGGTCAATGAGCTGGTTCCGGTTAACGCGATCGCGCGCGACAATGATCAGGTTTCACTTTATGCCGAAGGTGGGCTTATTCTGCTGGAAGGAACCGCCGCTCAATTCGCGTTCTCGACTACCGGCGATACGATGCCACATATGACGGTTGCCAACGGTCTTCTTTCCGGGCTTGAGGTTAATGGCCGACCTGTTCGTGTCAGCGGCGATTTTGCGCAGATCAAGGGCGGCGCGCTGATGGCACAGTTCGCGGTTCGGGATGAACTTGCCGTCGACGCACAAATCGATCTCGATGCGGTTGCCCGCGACCTGATCGAGCGTTTCGAAACCCCAGGCCTTGACCCAACCTCAGCGGCCACCGACCCGGGATTATTCACCGATGAAGGCAATCGCTTTGATCCTTTACTAGAAACCGGATTGGCATCGCGCATTTCAATTAATGCCGCCGTGGATCCAGATACCGGAGGTGACAGTTGGAAATTGCGTGCCGGACTTGGTGCCCTGACCCCCGGCGCCCCTGGGGATGCAACCCAGTTGCAAGCCTTTGGCGCAATTCTGATCGAAGCGCGTCCGTTCGCCGCGAGCGGGTTCGGCACAGGATCGATGCGCGCCGCAGAAATCGCTGAGGCCTTGCTCTCAAAGGCCGGGGCAGATGCCCACGCAGCCGATCAACGCAGCAGTTTTGCCGCAAACGCCCAACTGGAGATGCAAAAAATCGTCGCTGAGCAAGGCGTAGACAGCGATGCTGAACTGCAGCGCCTGATGCAGATCGAACAAGCTTACGCCGCAAACGCCCGCATCGTGGCCGTAGTTGATGAGCTTATGGACACCCTGTTGAGGTTATGAACATGACACTGAACTCTATCGGCGATCTGGCCCGCGGCCTCACGCTCAGGACCCGCAGCACCGAGATTAAATCTCAGATCGAATCCCTGTCCTATGAAATGTCTACTGGCCAAGCGCAGGATATCTCGGGCCGATTGGCCGGTGATTACTCACATCTGTTGGATCTGGATCGCAACCTTGAACGGCTTGACGGGTTTTCGATCGCCACTGCCGAGGCAAAACTGTTCACGGACGCGATGCAATTAAGCCTTACCACTTTCAGCGACTCGGTGGTTGAGATGTCCGCCTCGCTGCTGTCATTTGGTACAGCCAACCAAACCGTGACGCATGAACAGGCTTCGGTTCAGGCCCGGAATGAGCTTGATACCATGATCTCAGCGTTAAATACGCGTGCCGGAGGGCGCAGCCTCTATTCCGGAACAATGACCGACAATACTCCGCTGCCTTCTGCTGAAATGCTTCTTGGGGCCTTGCAAGCCGAGTTGATTGGCCTGGTTGGCGTAACAGACATTCGACAGGCTGCAGAAGATTGGTTCGACGATCCATCTGGATTTGATGCGGTCATATATCAGGGTGGTGCCGATACGCTTGCTCCGATGCAGATATCCGAGAACGAACACATCACTCTGCCAATCACTGCGTCTGATCCCACGTTGAAGGCTGCGATGCGCGACGTGGCTATCGCCGCATTAGCTACGGATGAAACATTGGGATGGGCGCCCGAATTGCGAACGGCCCTGTTCACTCAGCTCGGTGTGGATTTGGCAAATGCGCAGGATGCGACAGTAAATTTGCGCGCGGAGGTTGGTGCAGCAGAGGCGCGAATCGAGCAGGCAGCGACGCGTAACGCAGCCGCTAAAACCAGTGCGGAATATGCGCGGAATGAATTGATCGCTGCAGGCCCGTACGAAACTGCAGCAAGGTTGCAAACTGTGCAGTTCCAACTGGAAAGCCTCTATTCCGTGACCGTACGCAACTCCAATCTATCGCTGGTGAATTTCCTCAAATGAAAATTCTCGCATTTCTTTTGATCATTCTGCCCTGTATCGCCAATGCCGGCGCTATCCGCTTGAAAGACCTGGTGGATTTTGACGGTGTTCGTGGAAATGATCTGGTCGGATATGGCCTAGTTGTGGGCTTGAACGGGACCGGTGATGGGCTGCGCAACTCTCCCTTCACCGAAGAGATCATGTCCAACATTCTTGAGCGGTTGGGCGTAAACGTAAACGGCGAAGACTTTCGCCCGAAGAACGTCGCCGCCGTGCTGGTTACGGCCACCTTGCCGCCATTCGCACGCGTCGGTGGTCAGATTGATGTGACAGTTTCCGCCATTGGCGACTCCAAGGGCCTATTAGGCGGTACATTGATCATGACTCCGCTGAACGCTGCGGATGGGCAAATCTATGCGGTGGCACAAGGAACGGTGCTGGCTGGCGGCGCAGCGGTCGAGGGTGACGCTGCCTCGGTCGTCAGCGGAGTGCCGACATCAGGTGTCATACCCTCGGGCGCGCGTGTGGAGCGTGAAATTGATTTTGAGCTTTCCGATCTGAACCAGCTTAGACTGGCATTGCGCGAACCGGATTTCACCACCGCAAGCCGCATCGAAGCCGCCATCAACACTGAGTTTAATCGCGCCGTCGCACTCATGCGCGATTCCGGCACTGTCGAGCTAAGCATCGACGCAACGCGAGCTGTTTCAACCGCCCATGCCATTGGCCGGATCGAGAACATTCTGGTCGAACCAGAGAGCAAGGCCCGTGTCGTGGTGGATCAGAGATCAGGCACGATTGTCATGGGCCGGGATGTCAGGATTTCACGCGTCGCGGTATCGCAGGGCAATCTGACCCTCACGGTCGAAGAAGCTCCGATCGCAGTTCAGCCCAACCCGTTTGCGCAGGGGGAAACGGTCGTGGTTCCGCGCACCATTGCCGGGATCGAGGAAGAAGAAGGAACCGGCCTTGCTGAAATACCAGAAGCGACCACTTTGTCCGAGGTGGTCGCCGGGTTGAACGCGCTAGGCGTGTCGCCTCGCGACATGATTGACATATTGAAAACCATCAAAGCCGCCGGGGCGTTACATGCTGAATTCATTGTGCGATGAACAATGAACCGGTCTACTTAGATTTCCAACTGTCCAGCCAGCGACGGAACCCTTTGCGTTTTTCATCGATTGCGTCCCCGGCGGCATAGAGGCCATCTTCCATGTTCTCCAGAACGGGGTCGATCTTCTTTTGCCGGAACCGGCGCCACCGAACCCAGATGGCCCACACCAGCGCAGCAAACAGCGTCAGAAATATGATGTTGAACCAGGGTATGATGCGAACATCCGGTCCTTCGACATGGCGGATGAACACGGCATTGGGAAAGATCGACATGAACTCATTCCGCCAGCCATAATGCGTCACGACCACCCAATCGGGGTTATCCTTCGTCGATTTTGCATCATTCGCTTCGGTATAAAGGTTCGCCGTGTCGAACTTGAAGTAAGGCGGCCAGCCCCAGCCAGTGTCCTCGTTGCGATAGACAATCGGTTTGCCGTTGGCGCGCACCGCCTGAATGAACTGCACATCGCGGTTTGACAGGCTGGTGGATTGATCCTCAGGCTCGGACCAGAAAATCCGGGTCCAGTCATTTAGGTCCTGACGTTCTTCGTAGGTGTTGACGATCCGCACGATGTCATGCTGCGGCAATGAATACTGCAGGATCGTGGCGATTGCGCCCCAGAAAATGATAATTGTTGCCCATTTCACATAGGCCATGCCGTAACCCTCACATGTAATTCACGATGTAGATCAGCGCGCCAATCGCCACCCAAGGCACAATATAGACACCCAAAATCAATTTGCGCCGGAACGAATTGTCATAGACATGCAGACCGCGCGCGACAAATGCCTCCTTGTTGCCGGTTTTGCCCTTTCTGTCCCACCACGTCTCAAGCTTCCGCCGCCTGATACCGCGCGAGTATAGGGACAGCGCAAAATAGGCAATCGTTTGGACAACCAGCAGGATCAGAAACAGGCGCATTGCTCCGAACATCTCAATCCCTCCCAACCGCGCCCCAAGGGCCAACCCGAGCGATCACTGCTTCGCTCACCCGATCATCACCGCTCATATCCGGCTCATGACCGAACAGTGCCGCGCGAGCACCGGCCTTATCCACCTGATACTCGCGCGCGAGGAAGTCGGCAACATAGGCTTTCTTGCTCTCGGGCCAGGTTTTGTAGGTGCTGTAGAACAGCTCCTTATGACAGATGAACATCTGGCGCGGGTCCAGGGGGGCCAGTTCCGCCAGCAGCATGTTCACCAGATCGCGGTTCGGCGTTTCCGCCGCGCGTAGGGTATAGAAATATGACGGATGGTCCGAGGTAATGCGCGGCCACGGCCCGCCATCTGTTGCCCAGCGCAAGAGCTGCGCAAGGCCGTGATAGGCCTCGGGCAGACGATCCGAGTGATTGCGGGCGAGGCGGCGCATATCGCTGCGGTCAAGCCCGGTCAGATCGACATCCGCATCGGCAGCGGCGTCAATTGTTAGGAAATCCATCTTCTGCTGCAGGATCGCGGCCGCATCCACGCCACGCGCTTTTACAATCGGCTCGACCAGATCGTTATAATCGAGAAACTTGGCAATCTGGTTTCGCTGCGATGGATCAAACGTGTATTTGATCTTCAGATCATCCGGCCTTGCGCCCATGCAGATCGCCGCCGGGTGATCCAGATCGGGAAACAAATAGAGCCCGCCGAAATGCGCCGTCCAGAAATTGCGCTGCTCAAAGGCCGTGTGGCGCAGGTGGACCGGGTTGCGGGTGACGTCGCCGGTTTCCTTGGCGGTTTCGATCATCTTGGCGATCAGAACGTCATCGAACCAAGCATCCTCTTCGGTTTTGAACTGTTCGACCATGCCCGCCAGTTGCTGGGCCTTGCGCAGGGTGCCGCCCGCGGTGTCGGCCTCGATCTCGATCTTGCTCAGGTTCAACAGGTCGCGCGGAGTGTTGAGTTTGATGACCGAGTTCACCAGTTCTCCGGCCACAGCATCGGTGGCGGTCAGGGCAAACAGCTGCGCCTCGTTCATCTCGATGAAGTCGCGCAGGATATCGCGCGAGGTCGAGAATTTGACGTTCAGTAGAGGCGCGCGCTTTTGCTCGGTCGTCAGCAGAATGAACTGCCGGTTGACCCCATTGGGGTTGAGGTAGAGCTCATCCTCCAACTCAATCCCGACCTCTGGCGAATAGCCCGAGATATCAACATGGAAATCCGTCTTCTGCGTCGTTCTACCGGTCAGATGCTGCAACGCGCGGTTATACCGCTCGACCAGAGCCGGGCTGGAGATGTGGACGAGGTTGCCGAACATCAGGCCTTTTTCGATGAGGCGGATCATTGTATCGATGCCTCTCCAATTTCAAATTTTAGCTTTTGCCACTCCTTTTTCAGGAACGACTGCATCATCATTGATAGATCGGTAGGATTGTATCTCTCATTGGTTCTGATGGCGTGCGCTAGGTCGTACATTTTGTCCAGAATTGGCTCAATGTCTTTGTCCTTATGATTGACCATCAGGATAACTGTTTGAACTCTCCTATCAAACTCAAGCAATAAACCGGCTTCGTCTTCTCGATTCGCTTTGGCCATACAAAGAATTTCTACAAATTCTCTTCGTAAGTCTTCGATCCAATCTCTTCGATACTCCGAGACCTTTAAAGCCCGGCGTAAATTCCGTTCTTCAGCGCGATCTTTGGCGGCCTCACTAGCGGCTGCTCTTCTTTCGGCATTGGAGCGTTTTTCTGCTGAATTGGTCGAAACCGTAGTCACCAGCCAAGTTAGCAACGGTATCCCGACTACAGTTAGAAGTTCCTTATGTTGGGAAATCCAAGCGTTCGCGGCAGACAGGAATTCTATTATCGTCACCCCTTCCCCTCCAAATACCGCCGTTTGGCCTCTTCCATCCGGCCCATCTCGCGGACGGCGTTTTCGATGGCAACCTCGTCGCTCTTGTCAGCATAGCGGAACTCACTGTCGGCGTAGCGGTTGATCTCTTGCATCACCATCTCAACCGTGATCGGCTGGCGCAGGTCCTCGATCATGGCCTTCTTGGTGTCGTAGTCGCAGAACAGGAACAGGTCGGGGTTTTCCATCCATTCGTCGGGCAGTTCGAAATCCATCGCACGGACCTTGACCGCATCGGTGATGTTCTTAATGGCACGGCCAGTGAAACGCTCATCGGCCTGTTGGATCGCCTTGAGGTAGGTGCCCAGCTTGGCGATCGTGTCCATCTGGCCGATATCGCCTGAAACGCGGTCATAGACCTGCAGCAGAGCATCCTCATGCGGGCGGGAGTGGCTTTCGAAACTGGCGGCGACGGCCTTTTTGATTTCCTGCGCGGCATAGGCTTCGTGTTCACCTAAGGGTATGTCGTGGTTGCGGCCCATCAGCAGGTGAAGGATGTCGATGTAATCCTCACGCGTTTGCGGCCCGTCCACCAGGAACCGCGCACCCGCCCGCTGGCGCAGGGCGTCGTCTACATTCTCGGGGTAGTTCGAGAACATGCCAAAGGTGCAGTTGCCGCGCACGACGGTGTTGGCGCCGGCAAAGCTCTCCATCAGCACGGCGGTGATTTCCAGCTGCCCGGCTGACGACTGCCGATCGCCGCGCTTGCCCGCAAGCTGGTCGATATCGTCGATTGTGCCGAAACCGATGACCGAAGGGTCGATGATCGTATTGATAAATGCCTTGGCGTTCTGACCGGATTTGCCCTGATAGCTGTCGATATTGTCTGTGCTCAGGTTCTGATAGCGGAACGGATAGCCCGCGTTCTGACAATAGTCATTGATCAGCCCGGCCATCATCTGGATCAGGGTAGTCTTACCGGTGCCGGGTTTGCCATCCCCCATAAAGGTAAAGATGAACCCGCCGAGTTCTGCAAACGGGTTCAAGCGGCGGTCGAAGTCATAGGCCATCACCATCTTGGCCAGCTTCATCGCCTGATACTTGGCGATATGGTTGCCGACCACCTCGTTCGGCTTCTTGAACGTCATGGTCAGGGTGGTGGATTTGGCTTTGGATGCGGGCTCGAACCCTCGGATCGTCAGGTCATCGGCCTCGATGTGCCAGGCAGCATTCTGGAACGGGGCCAGATGGCCTGTGGATTGCGCGCGCAGGGCCACCTTTTCCATCAGTTGCTCGGCATAAGCGCTGGCCGCAGCGATCAAATGCGCATCATCGGGCGCGTGTTTAGCGAGGGTTTGGTCCAGCTCCCACAACGCGCCATGCAGGGCAAGCTGGCCATTGTCGGTCAGAACTTCCTCGATTTCACCAAGATCGACGGTCGTTTCACCAAGATGCGAGGACATCAGATAGGCCAGCGAATTGCCGAATGTGTGGGACGTGATCAGCGCCTCAGCCGTCAGCAATTCCGAGAACTCGGTTTTGCGCGCGGCGGGCAGGTCTCCGGCCAAATTCGCGCGCTTCAGATCTGCCAGCGGGGTTTGGTCTGCATATGCCTCAGCCACGGCCAAAGCGATAGAAATCGCCCGCCGAATAGCCTGCTGTGCGGTGGCCTGCGGTGGCGAGACTAGCGTATCACCATCATCCGACGCCTCTATCCGTTCGACCAGATGCACTCCATCAGCGCGCGCAGTTCGACGTGTCACCAGCCCCGGCGTCGTCGATCTGAACCGCCGACCAGTAGACACCCCCGGAGAGCGTTCAGCGGCCGTTTCAACGGCCTTAGCAATCCGTGGCGTGTGTTCGAACCCGTTCAACAAGGCGGTCGCGGCGGGATAGTGCTTGCGAATGTCGTCCTCACGCAATTCCATCTGATCTGACGTCAAACTCATCTCAAAACCGTCCTTGCTTCATCATTTCAAAAATACTCTCGCCGAAGGCGAAAATCTCAATACCTCAAAACCTGCCCGGCCTTGCTGACCACAAACTTGCGCACATCAGCAAAGCCCGGCGGGTTTCGTTCGGCCAATACTTGAAACGGTCGTTGAGGCAGGATGATCGACCTTTGTGTGCGCGTTGCCCCGGTCTCAGCCCCCTGGCCACCAAACGGGTCCAGCGCGAAGATCTCACGCTCGACGGTCGAGAACCAGCCGGCGCGCTCTTCGATCACCTCCTCGCTTTCAAGTTCCTCGGTGGTCCAGGCCAGCGCCCAATCCTCACCTTGCGGAGACTGTGCGTCCTCCAAAACCTGCCGCAGAGGGCCGGATTGCTCGGTATAGGCTGAGGAATACATCGGCCCGACGTGGATCCGGCGCAGGTGTTTGGGGTGTAGATCGTCGAAATCCTGATCAAAGCCTTTCGCAATCGTCACCAGTTTCAGCCCGCCCAGCGATTGCGCCATCAGATGCGCCTGCACTTCGGGCCAGCGACGCTGGTCTTTAGGCAGGGCCGTTTTTCCGCTATCCTCAAGCTGCATCAGGTAGATGACCGGCAGGTTGATCTGGCTGTCATAGACCGCCCAGTGGATCATGAACTTGCGCCGCTCGCCCTCATTCCCGATCCAGTGACATTCGGGATCGTTGCGGGCCCAGAAAAGCTGACCTTTCAGCAATTCCTCGTAATAGAGCCTCTGTGACAGCGCGAATTGCAGCTTGGTCGGAAGTTCCTGATCGCCAATGATCGTTCGCACCATGTCGGTTTTCAGGTCGTCTTCCGAGGGCATATTCGCCAGATGCACCTGCGCCTGCTGCGCATCATTGGCCATGGTGAGCAACTCGGCCGCTACCGGAAAGCCGCTGTCGCGCTTATCCATGGCAAGGCTGCCAAAGAACCGCCCCGTATCACGCCCAACCAGCAGATATTTCATGGAGAGCGCGCGGAAAGTGTAGAGCAGCCCCGAGAGGTAGCGCGACACGATCCGCACCTCTTGCTTGCTAATCGCGCCCTCCGCCTCCATCGTCGCTGCCACGCGCAGGAGGTGGACGGTGATCACCTCGAATTTGCGGAAATAGCGGCGTGAGGCGAAGGTGTCGGTCAGGCCGACATGGTCTTGGGTGGGGCTTCTATCGGTCATCTTGGAGCGTCCAAGTCCTTCCCGTTTTTGTCGATGTGAAACCACCACCGATATAGCGGCGAGCCAATACTATGCAGCACAACCTCGGGATTAATCCCAACTAAGCGCTGAAAACGAAGCCCCCTCTCGCTACCCCAACTCAGCCAGCACAAAAACCGAATGAGCCAAGCGCCAAAAGCCATCGAAAGCAGTATCTGGATAGTCTCGGGATAGATCGGCTGATGTTCTAATACACCCAACTTTTCCAAAAACTCTGGAACCATAAGTGGACCAAGGCTCAAGACCATCAATACTAATTGCTGGTAAGCGAAACGCACTTAGCCACCATACAAATTCTTATCATGCTTCTCGACAATCGACGCAAACCGGCGGGCAAACCGTTCGTCCGCCTTGGCTTTTTTCTCCAGCACGTCGCGGGCGAAGACCATGTGGTCTTCGTGCGCCTCAAGCATGTCGGCCATTTTCTGGTTGGTCGCGGTGCCGATGGCGGCCATCGCGGTTTGCGCTTCTTGGTCGGTTTGCACGCCGATCTCGTTTATACGGTGGGCCACGTCCTGCTGCTGCGCTGTTTTCAGCGATTTGGTCAGGGCGTCATACAGCACTACGCGCTGTTGCGTGTCTGTCTGCAGCTTGTTGATCAGCACCATCTGCGTCGCCGCCTGGTTTTGCAGTGAGTCAACCCAGGTTTTGCCCTTTTCGATATAGCGCTCCAGCGTCTGCGACTTGGCCAGTTTGACCTGCTCTTCCTGAACCTTGGCGTTGTATTGCTTGTTCAATTCGGCCAATTCAGTCTCTAACTGGGTGCGGGCTGCAGCATCCTGTTCGACGCTGATCTTGTTTTCCAGCGTGATGATGGTCGGATCCATACCCTGAATCTCAGCGCGCAAGGCTTCCAGCTCGGCCACCGTGGCCTCGCGGTCATCCAGCGTAACGGTCAGGTTGTCCTCGACCTTCACGCGCTGTTCTTCCAGCACTGACAGTTGCCCTTCCAGCAGCTTCACGATCACGTCGGATTTGGCAATCAGGTCCTGCAGCTTGTCATCGATATTGGCGGTACGCATGCGCTCTTGCCGCATCGACTCGGATTTGGCCTTGGCGAAGATGCCGACAAACGACTCCCACCCGGTTTTCGAGCGCATCTCGTCGAAATCTTTGGAAAACGCATTGGTGACATCGTCCAGCCCCATGATCAGCTCAGCGATGTTGGCGTTCATCACCTCGGTATGGGCGTGCACGTCTTCAAGTGTGGCATTTTCGATGTCGATATCGGCCTCGGCCGTGCCGATCTTGGCACGGGCTGCTTCGATCCGCGTGGTCAGCCCTTCGATCTGCGATTGGCTTTCGCGGACCTTGGCTTGGGTTTCCTGAATGAGCGCTTCGAATTGCTGGTTCGACATCTGTCCTATTCCTGTTTTTCTTATGTACCCAATAAGATAGGCAATGTTACGACTATTTACATCCCTTTGGATGCTAAATTCCCGCAAAGATTGGCAAATTCGATCATGAATTGAAAGACAGGACAACTCAGGCGCGAGCTTGCGGTACAGGCCGCGTCTCTGATGCAACGCCGCGGTTCGGTTTGTCATGAAACTGAGGTAAAACTGTCATCATCGCGCAACAAACCCGGTTCATCCCACTTGCGTCCAAGTGAGAGAGGATAGCAACCGATGTCTTTGCGCATTGCCTGCCTGACCTCTGCCCTTGCCCTGACCGCCGGTCAGGCTGCGGCAGAGATGAATTTCAACCGAATTGCGTCATTTCCCGTTGTGAAAAACATGGCCGAAGGGGCGGATACCACCCGCGAAACCTCGCCCGAGATCATTGCCGCCACTGCTGATGGCATGACGCTGGTCTACACTGATAGCCCACTGGGTGTGATCGGGATGGTCGATATCACCGACCCCGCGAACCCGGCGCCATTGGGTGCGATGGAGGTGGGCGGTGAGCCGACATCCGTTGGGATAGTTGGTGCGACAGCTTTTGTGGGTGTGAACACATCCGAGAGCTACATTGCCCCTTCGGGCAAGCTGATCTCGGTCGACATCGTGGGCAAGGCCGAAACCGGTGCGTGTGATCTGGGTGGTCAGCCGGACAGCGTCGCAATCGCGCCTGATGGCAGTTTTGTTGCCGTTGCGATCGAAAACGAGCGTGACGAAGACCTGAATGACGGCATCATCCCTCAACTGCCCGCCGGGTCGCTGGCGCTGGTGCCGTTAAAAGACGGTGCTCTGGATTGCGCGGGCATGAAAATGGCCTCGCTGACTGGTCTGGCAGAGGTCGCACCCACCGACCCCGAGCCGGAATTCGTTGACATCAACAGCCTTGGCGAAACCGTCATAACCTTGCAGGAGAACAACCACATCGCGGTTGTCGACAAAGATGGCAAAGTGGTCAGCCATTTCTCGGCCGGCAGCGTGGATCTGGAAGGCATCGACGCCACCGACGAACGCGGCGCGCTGATCTTCACCGAAAGCCAACCAGGCCGCCTGCGTGAACCGGACGCGGTGAAATGGATTGACGACAACCATTTCGCCACTGCCAACGAGGGTGACTACGGAGGCGGCTCGCGTGGTTGGACCATCTTCCACAAGGACGGCACCGTTGTTTACGAGAACGGCACCGAATTCGAGAAAGCCATCATCCAGATCGGCCACTATCCCGACAAACGGTCCGACAGCAAAGGCGTAGAGCCGGAAAGCGTGACAGCAGCCACTTTCGGCGGCACGCCGATGATCTTTGTAGGGGCCGAGCGTGCCTCGGTCGTGGGTGTCTATGACGCTACCGATCCGGCGAACCCAGTGCTGAAACAGCTGCTGCCTTCGGGGGTTGGACCGGAGGGTTATGTGGCGATCCCGGAGCGCAACCTGCTGATCTCGGCCAATGAAAAAGACCTGATCGAAGATGGTGGCCCACGTGCGCATGTCAGCATCTTCGAATATCAGGACGCCCCCGCCAGCTATCCGCATCTGACCTCGGAAGGCACGGATGAACTGATCGGATGGGGTGCTCTGTCAGGTCTGGTCGCTGATGAGGACGGCATGATCTATGCGGTCAATGACAGCTTCTACGGCTTCCAGCCCTCGATCTTCAAGATCGACCCCAAACAGAAGCCTGCTCGCATCGTGGACGTGATCCGCATCCACCGTCAGGACGGCAACCCGGCGCAAAAGCTGGATCTGGAAGGCATCACGCTAGACGGTGAGGGCGGGTTCTACGTCGCCTCCGAAGGCCGCACCGACCGCGTTATCCCGCACGCGATCTATCACGTCAGCGCCGATGGCCTGATCAAGGACCGCAAGGGTGAGATTGGCCTGCCGCCGGAACTGATGGCGGTTGAGAAACGGTTTGGTTTTGAAGGCATCACCAAGGTTGAAGACACCCTTTGGATGGCCGTGCAGCGCGAATGGAAGGACGACCCTGAGAACCACGTGAAACTGGTTTCTTACAATCTCGATACCAGGGAATGGGGTGCCGTACATTATCCCAAGGCGAATCCGGAAACCGGCTGGGTTGGACTGTCGGAAATCGTAGCCTTCGGGGATCATGTCTATGTCATCGAACGCGACAACCAGCATGACCATCGCGCCGTGACCAAGAAAATCTACCGCATTCCGATGTCTGAGATGGTACCTGCCCCGCTGGGCGGCGCGCTGCCCGTGGTCATCAAACAAGAGGTCCGCGACCTGCTGCCTGACCTGACCTCAACTGGCGGTTACGTTCTGGACAAGATCGAAGGCCTGGCCATCCTGCCCTCGGGCGAGGCATTTGTGATGACCGACAATGACGGTGTCGACGATGCCTCGGGTGAGACGATGTTCTGGTCCATCGGGTCGGTGACCGCTGGAAACTAAGCTTGACCCCATCAACAAGAGGCCCCGCGCAAGTGCTGCGTGGGGCTTTTCGTGTCTGGTGCTACGAAAGCTCAGTAGTTCGAATACCGGAAGTTCACCACTTCATCGTTCTGTATCGCGCAATGCGCCTTGATATAGCTGCGCGCATCTGTGCTATCGCTTGAGCGGGCGACCTCAAGATCGATCAGGTCAATGCCATCCGCATTGGTCGTGTAAGACAGCGTGCGCTCGAAATCCACGGCGTAATACCCCTGATTGGACATCGCTGTATGAGTGCGGTGCATACAAAGCCCCACCGCGTTTTCCTCGGGCGAGAGGTGGGGGTGCTTTTGATAATGCGAGCCATGGTGGTGATGGTGCTTCGCGATCGAGGCCCCCAGAACACCAAGCGCGACGCCTGCAATCAGCGCGCCCGCATCGTCTGCTTTCGCAGGCGCGGTGTTTACCGAAGTTATAGCAATTACAGTACAAAAGAGTCCGGCAGAGACAAATTTCGAGCACATTGGACACGGTTTCCTTCTGGCCTATCGATGAACAGGCCCTCCAAGGACCTTTGCCCGAAAAAGACTAACGTGACCGTCGCGCCCATTGCCAGATTTTTTGTGGGAGGTGCTTGCTTTGGGCGGCGCTAAAAACACTTCGCCCCGCGTCTGGAGGAGCGCGGGGCGTGTGAAGCGATAATCCAGAGAGGAGGAGATTATCGCAAAATGGTTAACTGCCTCAGTTCACGGGTTTGGCGTCAACCACGTCCTTTTCGATGGCATTGGCCGAAGAAATCTCGATCCGGCGTGGTTTCAGTGCTTCGGGCACTTCACGCTTGAGATCAATGTTCAGCATGCCGTTTTCATGGCTCGCGCCGGTGACACGCACGTGATCCGCCAGCGCAAAGCGGCGTTCGAACGCGCGGGTGGCGATGCCACGGTGCAGATAGCTGCGGTCTTTGTCCTCGGCGGCTTTCTTGCCTGCGACGACAAGAGAATTCTCTTTCACTTCAACCGTCAGGTCGGCCTCGGAAAACCCAGCAACAGCAACCGAGATGCGATAGGTATCAGCATCTGTCTTTTCGATGTTGTACGGGGGATAGCTGGGCTGAGCCACATCATTGGTCAGCACCCGGTCCATCATGTCTGCGATCTGGTCGAAACCGATGGTTGCGCGGTGAAGTGGTGCAAAATCAAACGTACGCATGTCATATCCTCATCATTGAGCGATTTACGAATTTGCCCTCCGGTATGGACGGGCAGTGTTGCAATCCGGACCCCAGCTTTGGCGATCCGATAAAACTCAGATGGGAAGTAATTGAAGCCGGTTCAAGACCCGCCGGCGCTTAGGAACTTTGCCCCCGAACTGGACTTGGCCGACCCGGGCTGCAATCTGCGGATCGTCGCTGTGGGTCTGGGCGCGTCACGGCGCAAAATCGCTTTCAGATCCGAGACGATATCCGCAAGCTCCATCCCATACCCGATTTTGCGCCGCCCATCTGACGCACCAGCAGACACGACTGACAAGATTTGCCAACGCGGGCCCTTTTTCGCCAGTATAGCAGAGCCCGAAGACCCGAAAGTGATGTCGCAATCAAAGCTGATCAGACCCTGCCCACGTTGCAAAATGCGGCAAGAGCGCTGGCGCATGATCGCGTCGGCCCTGCCCTGCCCATACGAGGCAACGCTGATCTCACTGTCACTGATACGACCACTGTGAAGGGCGAACGGATCCGCTATCGAATACGGAATCGGCTCTTCCAGCCGCATCAGAGACACATCAATTCGAACACGCGGTGCCGAAACAGGCGCATTGGCGACAAAATCGGGATGAGTCGCAATCTGGATAACCTTGCGTTCGGCCAGAGCCTCACGATCACTCAGCCCGGCGCGGAATGTGACCTCGCCCGGGGCATAGGGTTTTCCGGTGGCTTTGCTCACAGCGCAATGCGCGGCTGTAAGAACGATATCCCGCGCGATCAATGTACCGGTGCAAAAGCCCCGATTACCGATGTCCAGACGTCCAACCGCCTCCCATCCGTAAAGATCATCGCGATCTGTCAGGCGCCGTTTGTTGCTGGTTTGGGCCTGCGACGCCGTAGCAAGAACTGAAAATAGCAAAACAATGCTGAGAAATAATCTGGTCATGGTTTAATGAATTTAGCTCCGAGGTTTTTGGTGTTGTTGTCCAATGACGCATTCATGCCGCGGCCTTGTGAAAGCTCGGCCTGCAACAACTCCAATGATTCATCCAAGGCAGTGCCCAGCGCGACGCGTTGGCCCTGTAATTCAGCCTTTGCCGCGACGACCGACACAATGCGGGGCCGTTCGCCCGCAAACGAAAAGATCGGTGCGCCCGAGGCCCCAAAATCGACGTTGCAGGACATGACCAGAATTCCGGCCTGCCGTCCGATGACGGAGCAGACCTCTTGAAGTGATGGCGCTTCGGCGCGGTCATGGGCATATGAGACGACGCCAACCTCTTCGCCCCGGGCGGGGCGGCGTCCGGTTTCAAACGGAATTACGGATGTATTGCGGATCGGCTGCCAGAGCTCGATCAGCGCAATATCGTGGCGTACCCGCGTGGCGGATGAATTGCCCCCGTACACATACTCGGGATGAACAACCGTGCGCCGCGCCGGACGATAGGCCGAGGCCCGCCCCAGACGCCAACCTGCTAGAAATTCGATCCGCGCCGGATTGATGCGCTCTTTCGTGGCCTTGTCGAACAGACAATGCGCCGCCGTCAAAACCAGCGTGGGCGAGATCAGTGAACCGGTGCAAAACCCGGTGCCGTCGATATCCAGACGACCAACCGCCATCCACTCGCGCCCGGCATCGGTGGTCTCAAGGCGTTTCAGCCCGGTATCTTGCGCTTGGCCCGCCAAAGGGAACAAGCCTAATACAATAGCCGTGATCCAGTTGCGCACACAGGTCTCCGGTCATGGGGTCTGACCAAGACTCGTATGCTGTGGGTGGGGCGAAAATAGGGCAATTGGGATCTGCGCAATATTCTCATCAATCTGATGCACGCATGTCGCGATTTGCTAGCGCAATTGGGGTATGCCGCTGGCAACAGCGCGCAGTGCGCGCGGCTCAGGACCACCCGTAGCCCAGTCCAACAGTTCGACCGTGTGGACAACCGGAGTATCGGTTCCGGATCCGATCTGCATCATGCACCCGATGTTGCCCGCCGCGATCACATGAGGATTTCTGGCCTCAAGCGTGCGCACCTTGCGCCGCTTTAGCTGACCGGAAATCTCGGGCTGCATCAGATTGTAGGTGCCCGCGCTTCCGCAACATAAATGGCTATCAGCAGGCTCTAACACAGTAAAACCCGCAGCTTTTAGCAGGTTTTTGGGATGTGCCGTCACCTTCTGCCCGTGCTGAAGAGAGCAGGCCGCGTGGTAGGCGACGACTAGTTCTTTCTTCTCAGCGAACGGCATATCCAACTGCACCAACAGCTCGCTGATATCCAATGCTATGGCCGATACCCGCTCAGCATCCGACGCCAGAGGGTCATTGCGGAACATATGCCCATAGTCTTTGACGGTAGTTCCGCAGCCTGAAGTGTTGACGACGATTGCGTCCAAGCCATCACCATCCATTTCGCGCGTCCAGGCCCGGATATTTGCCGCGGCAGAGGCATGGCTTTCGTTGGTTTTGCCCATGTGATGGGTCAAGGCCCCACAACAACCGGCCCCTTCGGCCACAACGACCTCGCATCCCAATCGGGTCAACAGGCGAATCGTGGCGTCGTTGATTTCGGTGTTAAGCGCCTTTTGCGCACAGCCCGTCATTAGCGCCACGCGTTTAATCTTGGCCCCCTTCGGCGCGAAGCTCTGCGGGTCATCGTTGCGGCTGACGGGTGGAATATGCCTTGGCGCAATATCCAGCATCGCCTTCAGCCGTGCATCCGGCATCAGAAACCGAAACGGACGACCCAGCTTTGCACCAATTAACGCCCATCGAAAGCGCATGGGATAAGGCAGAATTTTGGCCAATATCCAACGCAGCGCCCGGTCCGAGAACGGGCGTTTGTAATTGTCTTCGATATACTCCCGCGCGTGATCCACGAGATGCATGTAATGCACACCCGAAGGGCATGTGGTCAAACAGGCAAGGCAAGACAGGCAGCGGTCGATGTGCTTGACGGTCTTTTCGTCCGGAACACGTTCATTTTCCAACATGTCCTTGATCAAATAGATGCGCCCTCGGGGGCTATCCAACTCATCACCCAGCACCTGATATGTCGGGCAGGTTGCAGTGCAAAATCCGCAGTGAACACAATTCCGGAGTATTTCGTTCGACCGCTGGATCGCGGGGTCCCGCAACTGTTTCTCGGTAAATGTCGTCTGCATCGCCTACCCCATCAGCCCTGGATTGAACACGCTTCGAGGGTCAAATCTATGACGAATAGCCTTTATTAGAGCCTGAACTTGCTTGGTTTCGGGCTGGAAACGGCCCAATGCGCTGATCGTTTCAGCCTTTGCACGTACCAGCGTAGCATGCCCGTCAAAGTGACCCAGTCGCGCGCGCAGATCGGTGCCCTTGGGTACCAGAGCCCAGATCAATCCGCCGCCCCAGTCAAAGAGCGTTCGATCCGCGTCGATCCGTTCAGCTATACCCGGCGCATCGCCGGGTTTCACCGAAACACGCCAAACATCGCCTTCCAGATTCTGAAATCCACGCACATCGCGAAGATCGGCCCAACAGGTCCCTGAGTCCTCCAACTCGGCGCATTCACCCCCCAGAATTTCGCGCAATCGGCCTGTCCGATAGGCAACCGAGTCGGCAAATCCCTCGATCCGCAGCAATGCCTGACCAACCTGCTGATCATACGCCGCGCCGCTCACTTCGAAGGGGGATTTCAGAGCAGCAGACATAAGGCCAACTGCGGTTTCCACATTGGGGGCCCTAGCCGCCAAAGTGGTCTCGGTTTCAGGCTTGGGCAGTACTTTCAACGAAACCTCAGACAACACACCCAGCGTGCCCCAGGACCCGGCCATCAGCTTGACCAGATCGTATCCGGTGACATTCTTCATCACCCGACCGCCATTTTTGATCACCTGCCCCAGCCCATCGACATAGCGAACGCCCAGCAGGAAATCCCGACACGCTCCAGCCTGAATTCTGCGCGGCCCTGAAATGTTGGCCGCAACAACGCCGCCAATCGTCGGCTCACCTGAGGTGCCCAGTAACCCGCGATGATCCATGGGCTCGAACGCCAGTTGCTGGCCCTCGGCTTCCAGCGCTGCCTCGACCTCGGCTACAGAGGTTCCGGCATGCGCGACCAGGGTCAAAGCGCCCGGTTCATACAATGTTATACCACTAAGACCCGATACGTTCAGTACGGCCTCAGACCCATCCACACCGCGTGTGCCGCCACCGGTGACGCGTACGGGGCCGTTTAGCCCCGCGACGATCTCTGCAAGTTCAGCCTCAGTTTCCGGTTTCATATGCTTCATCTTTTCAAAAAAAATACTCAGGAGTAAGGAGTCGAGCCCGCTTACTCAGCCGCCATCCGACGCGCGGCAGATGTCTCAAGCGGGAACACCTTAGCCGGGTTTAGCAGCCAGTCAGGATCGAACACATCTTTCACCGCCATCTGCGCCTCAAGATCCTCAGGCGCATATTGGTGGGTCATCAGATCACGCTTTTCGATGCCCACGCCATGCTCACCGGTCAGGCAGCCCCCCGCATCGACACAAAGCTTCAAGATATCCGCGCCAAACGCCTCACATTTCTCAAGATCACCAGGCTTGTTGGCATCAAATAGGATCAAGGGATGCATATTACCGTCACCAGCATGGAACACATTGCCAACAGGCAGACCATAATCTTTGCTCAGCTCCCCAATCCGGCGCAGGACGAAAGGCAGCGATGAGACCGGAATCGTCCCATCCAAGCACATATAATCATTGATCTGACCCATTGCGCCAAAGGCCGATTTCCGTCCCAGCCAGATACGCGCGCTTTCGTCAGCTGATTGGCTTTCGCGCAGCTCAACCGGATTATGTCGCTTGGCGATCTCGATGATCTTTGACAGCTGACTATCGATTTCAGCGTCCGATCCTTCAACCTCGACGATCAACAATGCCTCACAATCGGGATAGCCCGCATGGGCGAAATTCTCGCAAGCCCGGATGCACAGTCGGTCCATAAACTCGATCGCGACTGGTAAAATGCCCGATTTGATAATGTCAGAGACACATTGGCCTGCCACTTCGTTGTCATCAAAGCCCATCAGCACGGGCCGCGCCCCTTCGGGTTTGCGCAGGATGCGCAACGTCGCTTCGGTTACGATACCCAGCTGCCCTTCGGACCCGCAGATAACACCCAACAGATCTAACCCGCCTGAATCCAGATAAGTGCCGCCAATTTCAACTACGCTGCCATCCATCATGACCATGGTCACTCCCAACAGATTGTTGGTCGTCACCCCGTATTTAAGACAATGTGCCCCACCGGAATTCATCGCGATATTCCCAGCGATGGCACAAGCAAGCTGGGATGAGGGATCGGGGGCGTAAAAGAAATCCTCTTCTTCGACGGCACCGGTCACACTCAAATTGGTTCGGCCGGATTGCACCTTGATGAACCGATTGTCGTAATCGACTTCAAGCACTTCATTCATCCGTGCGACGCCGAGAATAACACAATCTGCAGTCGGCAGCGCGCCACCCGCCAATGACGTGCCTGCCCCGCGCGGCACGACCGGCACACCTAGTTCATGGCAAATGCGCAAAACATCGGAAACCTGTAGCGTGGTCGAAGGCAATACTGCCAGCATCGGCGGACATTTATAGGCGGTAAGCGCATCGCATTCATAGGCCCGGGTCTCGGCCTCGTCATGGATCACAGCATCCTTTGGCAGCACCTGCTGTAGCCGCGTGACCAATGCTTGCTTACGCGCCAAGACATCCGGATTTGGTATCGGCATTTCCATCGCTGATCTCCCATCTGGTAAAATTATATTACCAATCATACCGGCTGGCAAGTTTCTGAATCCATCAATAGTGTCGCGCTATGACCTGGATCGACCGCGCATTGCTGTTTTCTCCACTAGACTACGCCGCTGTTTTGCTGCTGTTCGCCGCCTGGCTGGGGATTGGGTGGAAGATCGAGAATCCGTCCCCTCAGAAACCGTCTGTCTCATTGATGATGGATGATTATCGCAATGCCTGGATGCGCGAAATGGTGACCCGCCAGCCGCGTGTTTTTGATGCACAAGTGATCTCGGCCATGCGTCAGGGCAGTACGTTCTTTGCATCAACAATCATGATTGCAATTGGTGGCGGTCTGGCGCTGCTTGGCAATACTGAACGCCTTGCCGGTGTTGCCGAAGATCTTGCGATTGGACGCGCGCCAGCGATGGTGTGGGAAGTCAAGATACTGATTATTCTTCTTTTTCTGTCGAACGCGTTTCTGAAATTTGTTTGGTCTCATCGCCTGTTTGGATATTGCGCCATCCTGATGGCCGCCGTCCCAAACGATCCCGATCATCCACAGGCCTATGCCCGTGCCGCTCAAGCAGCCGATATCTGCATCACGGCGGCACGCAGTTTTAATCGTGCCTTACGGGCCACCTACTTTGCATTGGCTTCTATTGCCTGGATATTGGGGCCAGCAGCGTTGATACTGAGCTCGATAGTCACATTCGGCGTCCTCTATCGGCGCGAATTTGCCTCGCAGTCGCGAATCGTCATGATGACAGCACCACCAAACACAGAGTCGTGATCGCAATGCGGTGCCCGAGCGCATAGTTTAGCCCCATGCGCTATCTGATTCTCAGCACCCTACTAGCCAGCCCCGCTTTTGCCGACCCTCCGACGATCGAACAGGTCTCGGCTCGCTTGAGCGGAGATACCTGGCGGTTCGACGTCACGATCCGTCATCCTGATACAGGTTGGGACGACTACGCCGATGGCTGGCGGGTGCTGGATATGCAAGGAAACGAGTTGGGGATGCGCGTGCTGCATCACCCTCATGTCGATGAGCAGCCTTTTACCCGATCTCTGGGCGGGGTGGTTATCCCCGACGGAACCACGCAGGTGCAAATTCAGGCCCGCGACAATGTCGGGGGCTGGAGCGTAGACACGACCGTGGTCGATCTGAACTAACGCTCAGAACACCCCAAGGCTAAGACCAGCCGCCAAGGCAGCACCGATCTCGCGGCAGGTTTCAAGTTGCTCCTGTGGTATGGTTTTTTTGGCCAGGATAGCTTCGGGCGTTTGCGCATGCGTGCAGATGATCAGTGGCGGTTGCACTTCTTTCAGACGCCACCCCGTTGCGATCCGTGCCATCTGGCGCGCGGCATTTTCACCATCTGATCCGGCGCATATCATCTGCGCATAGGGACGCCCTTCGACTTGACCAAGCACTGGATAATAGCAGCGGTCGAAAAATTCTTTCATCAGACCAGAAATCGCCGCCAGATTTTCGGGCGCGCAAAAGATATAACCGTCAGCCGCCAACATATCCTCAGGTTCGACCTGATCGGCGGTTTTTAGAATTGTATCAGCTTCATCGTGCGCGGCCGCGGCGGCAGCCTCAGCCATCTGGCGCGCGCCGCCCGTACGGGAATGATAAACGATCAAAAGCTGCGCCATGTCAGACCCGGTGATAAGGGCCGCCCGACAGGATCGTTGCGGCCCGATACAGTTGTTCGGCCAGCATCACACGGACCAACATATGAGGCCAGACCATCGACCCGAAGGAGATGGAAAAATCGGCCTCAGCCCTCAGATTAGGGTCTATTCCGTCCGCTCCACCGATGATCAACGCCAAATCCTGACGCCCTGCATCACGCCACCCACCTAGTTTTTTAGCAAAATCAGGAGACGACATGACCCGCCCACGCTCGTCCAGCGTGCAGATCACAGCGCCTTTGGGCAGCGCCTTACGCAACAGCGCGGCTTCTGCCCCCATGCCAGCGTTTTTCTTATCCTCGACCTCGATCACCCGTGCCGGACCAAGGCCCAAGCTTCGGCTGGTCCGGTTAAATCGGGTCAGGTAATCATCAAGCAGGGACTTCTCCGGTCCGGCGCGCAATCGCCCGACCACAACTATGCTGATACGCATATCTCTCTCGCCTCCGGCCTGTTAATGCAGACCGGGATGGCGCCTCAGTTCGCCGAGGCGCTGCCGCCCTGGGGCAGCCACATCTTTTCCAGCTGATAGAATTCGCGCACTTCAGGGCGGAAGATATGAACGACCACGTCGCCCGTATCGATCAACACCCAGTCGCCGGCATCCTTGCCTTCGACCTTCGAGGTGAAACCGAATTCCTGCTTGATGCGATCCGTCAGCTTTTCCGCCATGGCCGAAACCTGTCGGGTCGACCGGCCCGAGGCAATCACCATGTGATCCGCAACAGAAGACTTACCTTGCAGGTTGATCTGCACGACGTCTTCGGCCTTGTCATCGGAAAGTGAGGAAAGGATACGCTCAAGCAGCTTGTCGCTGATTGACTGAGAGTGGGCCATTACACTGGCCCCATCATCGGCGGGCAAACCCGCCTGTGTATGTAGAGACAGGACATAGTCCTCCTTTGCTGCGCGCCGCCAAACCCCGGCGCCGGGGTACTAATAAGGTAACAAGGGGATTGCAACATTTCAATGAAAGGGCTGGTTTGCGCTGTGACATCCCCTCACTCTTTGGCGAGCTGTTGCGCCTCTGCGTCGTCGGGCAGCAGGCGCACTTCGCGCTGCGGGAAGGGCAACGAGATATCTTCGGCCTGAAACGCGTCCCATAACGCAAGGTAGACATTGCCCCGTATATTGGTCAGCCCCTTGGTCGGATCACTGATCCAGAACCGCAGAACATAGTCTACGCTGCTGTCGCCAAAACCGGTGATGTGACAAACCGGTTCATGCTTGCCGCCGCTTAGCACCCGTTTGACCATCTTGACCGACCGGATCGCCGTTGCGCGCACCTTGTGCGGATCGTCGTCGTAGCTGGTGCCAAATTCCAGATCCAACCGAACGAACTTGTCCGAGTGTGACCAGTTCACCACCTGATTGGTGATTAAATCCTCGTTCGGGATCAGGTATTCGCGCCCGTCTCGGGTAACGACCGAGACATATCGTGCGCCCAGTGCATTGATCCAGCCGAACGTGTCGCCCAGCGAGATCACATCGCCCGGTTTGATCGACCGGTCCATCAGGATGATGATGCCTGATATTAGGTTCGAGACGACCTTTTGCAGTCCAAACCCTATCCCCACACCAATTGCACCAGACAACAGCGCGATCCCCGTCAAGTCAAAGCCAAGCGTCCGGATCGCGGCCATGAACACCGCACCATAAAGCAGCACCTGAATGCCCTTGGCCAGCAACACCTGCATCGAAGGTGTGATGTCATCATTGGCTTTCAATCCGCGCTCGGCCGCGCGGGTCCCGATCCGTGCAAGTGTCAGCAGGATGCCGATCAGCAGAACAGCCTTGATGATCCCCAAAGCCGAGATATGCAGATCGCCGATCGAGATCGCCACACCGTCAAGGAATTCGGCCACGTCATCCGTCAACCCCAGCGCAATCAGCGTTGCATAGACCCACATCGACCACTTGAAGATCTGCCGCAGTGTCCTGTTGCGCACCAACCGTGAGACCAGCGCGATCGCCAGCCAGGCCAGCGCAAGCGTTGCAAAAACACCGATGATATAGCTGCGCGAAGGCCATGTTGTCTGCTGCATGACCCAATAGAGCCCCCAGGACAGCAAGACGAAGTAAACCAGTGTTAGACGCCGCATGAACTGAATTAGAATGCGCAATCGCCATTTCGGCCAACCAGTGCGGGCACGGGCCCATGCATCCCATCGCTTTTGCGTCAAAAGTTTCAGCAGAAACGCCAACGCCCACAGAAACAGGATGATCACCAACTGATATTGGCGCCAGCCGGGTGTGACGATCAGTTCGATCAGGGTCGCAAACTGTGCTGAAAAGGCTGCCGTCATGTTGGCATAAAGCTCGGACAGCGTTTCCGGTAGCAGATCCTGGTTCATGCCTGCCAGCTTGGCCATCCGCGTGAAGGGATGCAAGCCCGCAGCCGGATTGCACCTTGATTGACAGCAAACCCCGTTATATCTGAGGCGCATGAGACTCAATGTGGCCCAAGAACAGAATCTGGAAGACCGCGCGCGCCTGCGTGAACGGTTCTTTGGGGCTGCCCGCACGGTTCTGGCCCGCCTATCCGCGGCCTAAGCCACCTCGCCAGCTATTTCGCATTACATACGGGGAGAGGACCAATGTCCCCCAAAACACTCTATGACAA
This sequence comes from Ruegeria sp. CE9, assembly GCF_056537425.1. NCBI lineage: Bacteria > Pseudomonadati > Pseudomonadota > Alphaproteobacteria > Rhodobacterales > Roseobacteraceae > Ruegeria > Ruegeria sp. CE9. The sequence goes on from NZ_JBQFRO010000002.1 coordinate 390,847, forward strand.
AATCTGGGATGCCCATGTCGCGCATGAAGCCGATGATGGCACCTGCCTGCTCTATATCGACCGCCATCTCGTGCACGAAGTCACCAGTCCGCAAGCGTTCGAAGGTCTGCGTATGGCAGGCCGCAAGGTGCGCGCACCGGAAAAGACGATCGCTGTACCGGACCACAACGTTCCGACCACCCCGGACCGCGTGAACGGGATCGAAAACCCGGAATCGCGTATTCAGGTCGAAGCGCTGGACAAGAACGCCAAGGATTTTGGCATTCACTATTATCCTGTGCATGACGTGCGTCAGGGCATCGTGCACATCGTCGGCCCCGAACAGGGCTGGACCCTGCCCGGCATGACGGTTGTGTGCGGCGACAGCCACACCGCCACCCACGGCGCGTTTGGTGCGCTAGCGCATGGTATTGGCACGTCTGAGGTTGAGCACGTTCTGGCCACCCAAACCCTGATCCAGAAGAAATCCAAAAACATGAAGGTGGAAATCACTGGCAAATTGCAGCCGGGTGTAACCGCCAAGGATATCACTCTGGCCGTGATTGGCGAGACCGGTACTGCTGGTGGCACCGGCTATGTCATCGAATATTGCGGCAAAGCGATCCGGGACCTTTCGATGGAAGGCCGCATGACCGTCTGCAACATGGCGATCGAAGGTGGCGCGCGCGCTGGTTTGATCGCACCGGATGAGACCACGTTCGAGTATGTCAAAGGCCGGCCTCATGCGCCGAAAGGTGCCCAGTGGGAAGCCGCGATGGACTGGTGGAAGAAGCTTTACACCGACGAAGGCGCTCATTTCGACAAGGTCGTGACACTGCGAGGCGAAGACATCGCTCCGGTCGTGACCTGGGGCACGAGCCCCGAGGATGTTCTGCCGATCACAGCGTCTGTACCGCATCCCGAGGATTTTGAAGGCGGCAAGGTCGATGCGGCCCGCCGCTCGATAGAGTACATGGGTCTGGAAGCCGGTCAAAAGCTGAGCGACGTTGAAATCGACACTGTTTTCATCGGCTCTTGCACCAACGGTCGGATCGAAGACCTGCGTGCTGCGGCTGAAATCCTGAAAGGCAAAAAGATCAAGGACGGAATGCGCGCCATGGTCGTGCCAGGCTCGGGTTTGGTGCGTGCACAGGCCGAAGAAGAAGGTTTGGCCGAAATCTTCAAAGATGCCGGGTTCGAATGGCGTCTGGCAGGATGCTCAATGTGTCTGGCGATGAACCCGGATCAACTGCAACCGGGCGAGCGCTGTGCAGCGACCTCGAACCGCAATTTTGAAGGCCGGCAGGGCCGGGGCGGACGCACCCACCTGCTAAGCCCTGCGATGGCTGCCGCGGCGGCAATCACAGGACGGCTGACAGACGTGCGTGAATTGATGTAAGAGTCTCTCATATATAGATATTTGATGGAGAGACTAACATGAGTGATTGGGTCAAGTGGCTGCTGCTGGGACTTTTGTCCATAGCATTCGGGGTGTTCGTACTGGGCGCTCCGGTCGTGGCATCCGTTGCCGTTACGGTAGTGACCGGTGTGTTGCTATTGATTGCGGGCGGATTGCAGATCGTTGGTGGCTTCACGGTTGAAGGCGCTGGCAACAAAATCCTGTCACTCATCATGGGTGCGGTCATGCTGTTCCTGGGCTGGTCCTTTCTGGATCACCCGCTGCAGGGCACGCTGACGCTCGCGACTGTGGTGCTGATCCTGTTCATGGCAGGCGGCATCGCGCGGATCATCCTGTCGTTTCAGATGAAGGGAACACAGTTTTTCTGGCCCACGATGATCTCGGGCATCTTGTCGATCATCCTCGCAGGCATCATCTGGAGCTATGTGGGGCAAGAGCCGCAGGCATTGCTGAGCATACTGGGGATCTTCCTGGGCATTGAGATGCTGTTCAACGGGTTCGGATTGGTCTTCATGGCGTTCTTCGTCAAGAACGCACCCAAGGACGAAACAACAGAAGCGAAAGAAGCTTAAACGCGAGGCAAGGGCGCGGCCCTACCCCGCAGGAGTGTAGAGATGGAAAAGTTCGAAATAGTCCACGGGGTGGCCGCCCCAATGCCCCTGATCAATATCGACACTGATATGATCATCCCCAAGGTACACCTGAAAACGATCAAACGGTCTGGCCTTGGTGTCGTGCTGTTTGACGAGATGCGTTATCACGACCATGGCGGCGAGAACGAGGATTTCGTTCTGAACAAACCCGCCTATCGCGAAACCGAGATTCTTGTGGCCGGAGACAACTTCGGCTGCGGCTCGTCGCGCGAACACGCGCCTTGGGCGATCAAGGATTTCGGCATTAAGGTCGTGATCTCGACCAGCTTTGCCGACATCTTTTTCAACAACTGCTTCAAGAACGGCATCCTGCCCATCGTGGTTGAAGAAGAGCATCACGCGATTCTGATGGATGACGCGCATAAAGGCGAAAACGCACGCATGACAGTCCACCTGGAAGATCAGAAGATCACGACATCGGATGGTGTCGAGATCAGCTTTGATATCGACCCGCACCGCAAACACTGCCTGCTGAACGGTCTGGACGATATCGGCCTGACGATGGAGAAAGACCATCATATCGACAAGTTCGAGGATCACGCCAGTCAGGCCCGTCCCTGGGTATGATTCTGGGGACGAATCTGTTGATACTCAACTTAACGGGGTCGCTAAGGCGGCCCCGTTCGCGTTCTTGGGGTTGAAATCTACGGAACTACTACATCTAGGTATCACTTTGAGATACACGCCGGATTTGCGTCGAAAATGATGCAATCCCGCACCAGTTGCGCCATCATTTTGCCCGAAACTCCGTGTTTTCTGCACTCCGACTTGAGCGAAATACCGCTTATCAGCAATGTAGGCTTCCATGAGGTAGCCGCAGGCGAACAAGCGGTAAGACCAAGTTGGATGATAAGTCGGCACAGAATCGACTGCTCCGGTTTGAAAAAAGGGTTCGGATTGTGATTGCACGCACTACGGGGGCGGCGATACGCGGATTATTAGTAGCACTCATGGTGCTAACACCTGCGTTGTACCTGCCTTCATCGACGTCAAATGGGACTGAGATTGTCGTCTTTTTGGCGATTCTTGCGTTTATCCTGACCTTCTCGGAATACAACTCGGCCTTTCCCAGCTTTATTGAGTTTCGCGATGCCCCCCCTGTGAACAGGCTACGCTTTGTTGGACTGATGTCCATGGTCACTTTCCTGACGCTGATTTGCAAAAACGCCTATGCCCCCTCAGATCTCACGGGCCTGTTTTATTCGATTGGCCTGATGATCGCGAATGTGGTGGATTTCCCCTATTCCCCCGTTCGCCTCGTGGTTTTGATGCTACCCGCAGACGCCAGTCAGCCCCTGGTGGAACTGGTGCGTATTTCAGCAAGCACCGCCTATATCGCCGCACTGGTTACCATCGCCAGCTTCGCCTATGCGGTGAAGTTTCGGGGATGGCCAACGGGCAACGGCGCCTTCAATGTTTGGACAAATCTACCCCTGTTTGATCCGACCAAAGGCGGCGATGTCGTCACGCGCTTGCAACGCGACGGACGTTTGAACATTGCGATTGGGGCATTGTTGCCCTTCCTGATTCCGGCCCTGATTAAACTGATGGCTGCGTTTGTCACTCCGATTGCGCTCAGCAATCCGCAGACCATGATTTGGACGCTTTGCGCGTGGGCCTTCCTGCCCGCCAGTATGATCATGCGCGGCATGGCGACACTGCGCATTGCCAGCCTGATCGTCGAAAAACGCCGCGCCTACTCAACATCCGAGTCCACTCAAGTCGCATGATCCGCAACTTGGTCCTGCTCTTGCTGCCGTTTGCGGCGCAGGCAGAGACGCTGCGTGTTGCAAGCTATAACACCGAGCTCAGCCGCGATGGTCCCGGGCTGTTGTTGCGCGACATCCAGCGCGAAGATTCGCAAGTCTTCGCGGTGATTGAGGTGCTGCTGGCAACCCGCCCTGATATTGTTGCGCTACAAGGGATCGATTGGGATTTAGATGGGCTTGCCCTGACGACTCTTTCGGAGGCGCTGAAAGACTCAGGCTTGGACTATCCCTACAGCTTCACCCAGCAACCCAATTCTGGATTCGAAACCACATTGGATTTGGATGGAGATGGTGAGACCGGAGGCCCGGGTGATGCGCAGGGCTGGGGCCGTTTCACAGGTCAGAACGGTTTGGCAGTGCTGTCCCGCTATCCTATCGTGAAAGATGAGGTCCTATCCTATTCAGAGCTGCTATGGCGCGACCTACCCGGGTCTGTGTTGCCGGTTGTCGATGGAATGCCATTCCCCTCGGATCAGGCGCAGTCTGTCCAAAGACTGTCTTCAACGGCGCATTGGGTCGTTCCTATTGAGGCCCCAGGTGGTCGTCTGGATCTGATGACCTTCCATGCCAGCCCCCCAGTCTTTGATGGGACGGAAGACCGGAATGGGCTGCGCAACAAGGATGAAATTCGCCTCTGGTCACTTTTGTTGAACGGCGACCTGGGCTCCAAACCAACAGGCCGTTTCATCATTGCAGGCGACGCGAATCTGGACCCCAGAAAGGGGGAGGGGCGGAAGGCCGCAATCACAGACCTTTTGGCCGACCCTCTGATTCAGGATCCCCTTCCTGTTGACCATACCGGGTCCACCACAACGGTGTTTTGGAAAGGCGTCGGTGAGATGAGAGTAGACTACGTCCTGCCATCAGCCGATTGGCAGGTGGAGGACGCAGGCATTTACTGGCCCGAAACCGCCGAGAGTGAAGCGGCTGCGAGGGCGAGTCGCCACCGGCTTATCTGGGTCGATCTACTCGACAGATAGACTGAGTCTGATCGGCGCGCATTCATGACTGCAAAGCCGCCCCTTGTTGTTCTTGGTGCGCATCAGCAGAGCGATCAGGGATCGCCGTTTTAAGCGCCTCAATCAGGTCGGTCTGCACAAATTCTGGTAAGAGCTGATCAAAGAATTGCCCATCCAGCCGATGCGGCGTATTCCACAGATACTTCATCTCGATCAAGTGAGGTGCCAAGCGCCAGAATGGTCGGGCCAGATTCAAAGGCCACCACGCCATCTGTCTGAGCACCACCTCCTGTCCACCTAGCGGCGACAGAGCTTGCGCCATTTCATTGCCTGTCAGAGTGTACCCGGCAAAAGGAATGTCACAGAAGCGTGGCAGTTGATCACGCATTTCAGCCAGTGCGACGGCAGCGCATGTCAGGTCGGGCAGATAGGCCCAAGCATGTGGGATATCGGGATTCCCGGGGTACACAAAGCGACCACGCTGCAAGTGCTTGATCAATATCTGATCAAACCAGTTTCCCGAAGCCTCAGTGTCAATGAAATCACCCGCTCGCAGAACAATGGTTCGCACGGATGAGGCGCGATACGCCTCTTCCATTTCGATCCGAATGCGGCCCAGTGGGTTCTGTGCCAGATGCGGCGTATCGGCCGACCATGGGCCGGGCGTCTCCGCACCAAATACATAGACATTCCCCGGTACAATCACCGTCAGGTCATATTCTGAAGCGACTTTGATCACCTGGCGATGCAGTTCAGGCACCTGTTTTGCCCAATCGGGATATGGCGGGTTCCAGGCATTCACAACAACATCTGCTCCGCGCGCCGCCGTGTGTAAATCTTCGTTACGGCGATCAAACCGGCGCACGACCCAACCAGCGTTGGAAAAGGCTTGGGAAGCATTGCGACCAAATCGGCCGTTAGCCCCGAGAATAAGTGCTGACTGTGGCATCTGTCCCTCCATTCACCACCAATCTATTCATTCACTCATCTTTGGAAATTGCCAAAAACTGCAGATTATGTATTCGTTTTTGAATGGCTAATCCTCTTCGACTTTCCGACTGGTCCTTGATCCAAAGCTTTCTTGCCGTTGCGGAAACGGGTTCCTTGTCCGCAGCCGCAAAGCAACTGGGGCGCAGCCAGCCAACGCTGGGGCGACAGGTGCATGCGCTGGAACAAGAGCTTGGCGTATCCCTGTTTGACCGTCACGCACGCGGTCTGACGCTCAGCGATGTGGGGCACCAAGTGTTGCCTATGGCGCAGCAGATGCACGGCGCTGTCAATGCGCTTGGGCTGACGGCGGCCGGGCAGGCGCAACAGTTGGAAGGCTCGGTCAGGATCACCGCCTCGGTCTTTGTCTCGCACCATCTGCTGCCGCCGATCATCGCCGCGATCCGGCAGGCGGAACCAGCCATTCAGCTTGATCTGGTCGCCTCAGACGCCAGTGAAAACCTGTTGTTTCGCGAAGCTGACATCGCCGTACGCATGTACCGCCCTGAACAGGTCGATATTGTTGCCAAACATATCGGAGAGGTTCCGCTGTGTTTCTGCGCCGCCCGATCCTATTTAGACAGCGCCGGACGGCCAAATACGCCGACAGAGCTGATGCAGCACGATCTTGTGGGATTTGACACCAACGAAGACATTATTACCGCGATGCGTAACAAGGGCTGGCCTGCCAGCCGGGACAGTTTTGCCACGCGGTGCGATAACCAGACGGCTTACTGGGAATTGATCCGCGCAGGTTGTGGCGTAGGGTTCAGCCAGCTCAGCACTGTGCAGGCTGATCCAAAGGTCGAGGTGTTGGACATTGATGTCGAGATTCCGGTGCTGCCCGTCTGGTTGGCCGCGCCTCAGGCGATGCGACAGACCCCACGTATTCGCAGGGTCTGGGATTTGCTGGCTGAAGGGTTGAAGGCCCGATTGTAATTCCGACTACAACGCGCCGGTATAGGTTCCGCGCGCCGGATAGTTATTAGCCAGGGTGAATTTCAAACCGCCAACGATATCCGACATGGGTGGTCGGGCAAACGGCGTCGTCTGCTGCCAGACGTAATACAACGTCTGATCGGGTTTGACATAAAAATGCCCCGGTTCGGCGAATAATGCAGGCTCGGCACTGCCTTCGCGGGCCACCGAGATATTCAGCCCCCAAACGTCGCGCGCATCAGCCATAGGTAGGCTGTAACCTACGCGAAGCTTCGACACCCCGGCTTTTTCAACCGTTTCCGCCGCGCGTTCGCCGGTATCCGTGGTGATCATGATCACCTCGATCCCCAATTCGGCGAAATCATCCAGCGCCGCTTCGACCTCACCCATCTGGCGAATACAGATTGGACAGTGCAGGCCGCGATACTGAATCACCAGCGTTCCGTTTTCGCCTGCGTGACGTTCCAGATCAAAGGTGCCGTGGCCCACAGTTTCGATTTTCAGCGATGGGGCCGGATTTCCGGGTGTCAGCATGTGGTTTCCTCATGATTTGATGGGTTCGTCTCATTGACCCGATGCGCTGCAAACGCTAGGGCGTGTGCGACAAAACGCAAGGAGACTGTCGATGTCCAACCCCTCGCTCCTCATCCTGCCCGGAGACGGAATTGGCCCCGAAGTTATGGCCGAAGTGCGCAGAATCATCGATTGGTTCGGCACCAATCGCGGCCTTCACTTTGACGTGAGCGAGGATCTGGTCGGCGGTGCGGCCTATGACGCGCACGGCAAGCCCCTGTCGGACGAAACCATGGCTAAGGCGCAAGAGGTTGATGCGGTTCTTCTGGGTGCCGTTGGTGGCCCTAAATATGACGATCTGGACTTCAGCCTGAAGCCAGAACGCGGTCTGCTGCGCCTGCGCAAGGAAATGGACCTGTATTCCAACCTGCGTCCCGCTCAGTGCTTTGACGCGCTGGCCGATTTCTCGTCGCTGAAGAAAGACGTGGTGGCTGGCCTCGACATCATGATCGTGCGCGAGCTGACCTCGGGCGTTTATTTTGGTGAGCCGCGCGGCATTTTTGAGGAAGGCAACGAGCGGGTAGGTATCAACACCCAACGTTACACCGAATCCGAAATCGAACGCGCCGCGCGTTCCGCTTTTGAGCTGGCGATGCGCCGGAACAAGAAACTGTGCTCGATGGAAAAAGCCAATGTAATGGAATCGGGCATCCTGTGGCGCGAAGTCGTGACCCGCGTCGGTGAAGAATATCCCGAGGTCGAGCTGACACATATGTATGCCGACAATGGTGCCATGCAGCTTGTACGCGCACCTAAACAGTTTGATGTGATCGTCACAGACAACCTGTTTGGCGATGTCCTGTCCGATTGTGCCGCGATGCTGACCGGCTCACTGGGCATGCTGCCGTCCGCCTCATTGGGCGCACCGATGGCCAATGGTCGCCCCAAGGCGATGTACGAGCCGGTGCATGGGTCTGCCCCCGATATCACGGGTCAGGGCAAAGCCAACCCGATTGCCTGTATCCTCAGCTTCGCCATGGCGCTGCGTTACAGCTTTGATCAAGGCGACGAAGCAGGTCGTCTGGAAGCGGCGATCGAGAAGGTTCTGGCCAATGGTGTTCGCACGGCTGACCTGCTGGCAGAAGAAGGTGTTCTGCCGGTTTCGACCAGTGAAATGGGTGATGCAATTCTGGCGGCGCTGGACGAAAGCGTCTAGTTACACAATTCATCAGTTTCCAAAGGCGGTGCCCAGCGCGCCGCCTTTTTTGTTAGTTGCCAAAGATATTTTTCAACAGATTGTTGATTGCCCGATCCAGCCCGGTTTCTTTCTGGCGACGTGGTTGTTGTGGCTGAGCGGTTCTGACAGGTGGATCCGGCGCCAGCAACGGCAGTGGCGTGGGCGTCATACCTTCGGTCACACGCACCATAGTTTCTTTCCAGATCTCTGCCGGCAGGCCTCCACCAGTGACACCTGACAACGGCGTATTGTCGTCATAGCCCATCCAGACACCTGCCACATAATCCGCCGTGAAACCAATGAACCAGGCATCCCGCGCGGCCTGAGTTGTGCCGGTCTTGCCTGCCACCTGCCAGCCCGGCAGTTTCGCACGACCGCCTGTGCCTTCTGAAACCACGCGCTCCATCATCCAGGTCAGTTGCTTGGCGGCCTTGTCGTTTATCACACGCTCACCAATACCGGTTGTTGTGACCATGACAGGCTCGGTCTCACCCAGCAGCTTCAATTCGGTCAGGCCATAAGGATCAACTGCCGAGCCGCCGTTCAGGATGCCGGCATAAGCCCCCGTCATCTCGATCAAAGTGCTTTCCGATGCGCCCAGCGCCAGCGCGAGGCCTTCTGCTAGATCGCTCGACAGGCCAAAACCACTCGCAACCGTGCGGACGTTATCCAGGCCCGAAATATCCGCCACTTTGACCGCGGGAATGTTCAACGAGTTTTTCAAAGCATCCGCCAGCGTCACGCGGCCATAGAACTTGTTGGTGTAGTTCTTCGGACACCACTGACCTGATCCCGCGATGTTCCAGCAGGTCGGCTCGTCCATCACCGTGTCGAGCGGCGAATACCCAAGTTCTAACGCGGTCGCATAGACAAACGGTTTGAACGACGAACCGGTCTGTCGCAGAGCCTGTGTGGCCCGGTTGAACGCACCAGACACGCGGGTCTTGCGTCCGCCGACCATACCTCGGACAGCACCGTCTGCAGACATTACCACAATGGCTGCTTGCGCTTTGGATCCTTCGCGTACTTTTTCCTGGAAGATGAATTTCAGCGCTTCTTCCGCCGAGGTTTGGATGCGCTGATCCAGTGTGGTCCGGATCACCACATCCTCGGTCGTGTTGCGGGTAAAGAACTCGGGCCCGCTGGCCATCACCCAATCGGCAAAGTATCCCCCAGCGCGGGCGGCGGCGGCCTCGGACAACTGCGCCGGACGGCTACGCGCCTCGCTCGCTTGGGCGCTGCTCAGATAGCCCTGGGCCTCCATAAGCCCAACCACCAACCGCGCACGGTCCTGTGAGCGTTGCAGGTTATTCGTGGGCGCATAGCGCGAAGGGGCGACCAAAAGCCCCGCCAGCATCGCTGCCTCGGCCGGAGAAACTTCTGCCGCTGATATTCCGAAATATCGCTGACTTGCAGCCTCAAACCCGCGCGCACCGGCGCCAAGGAAAGCACGGTTCAGATAGATCGTGAGGATCTCATCCTTGGAGTATTTCACCTCCATCGCGATGGCATAAACCGCCTCTTTGGCCTTGCGCCATAGCGAGCCCTGGCGGCAATCGGCTTCGTACGCGGCCTCGGATTCCCAAGCGCTGGGATCATAAGGAACGCCCAAACACAGCAGCTTGGCCGTTTGCTGCGTGATGGTTGAGCCGCCATGGCCCGACAACGGTCCGCGCCCTTCGCTCAGATTGATGCGCACCGCACTTGCCACACCGCGCGGGCTGACGCCGAAATGGCGGTAGAACCGTTTATCCTCAGTCGCGATCACGGCGTTCTTCAGATGCGGAGAAACCGTATCTGCCGTTATCACCCCACCAAACTGATCCCCGCGCCAGGCAAAGACCTTGCCATCTCGATCCAGCAAGGTCACCGAACCCTTGGCCCGCCCATCCAACAAGGCATCCACATCCGGCAGTGAGGTGTAGACAACACCCACCGCCAGCGCCAAGAGAAGCCCGGCAACCGCGCCGACCCGCCATGTGATGCCCCAGAACAGGCGCCAGAGCCAGCGGAACATGCGGCGAAAGATACCGCCCCCTTTTCCACCGGAACTGCGGCGTGTTTTCTTGCGCGTTGTTTTTCGCGCAGCGGTCTTTCGGGCCGTCGATTTCTTGCCCGCGGGTTTCGCAGACCGCTTGGTCGCCGCAGGTTTTCGACCTTTGGACGGGTACCTTTTGTCCGCGACCAGTCGCGGTTTGCGGCGGTTGGACTCAGCCATGCTCAAACTCTGCCCGATTATGCTTTTGAGGCACCATACCCCGCCAGATCGACCATGTAGAGGTGTGAAATTCCGGTATTTCCCCTTACAAGTTTGCCCAAATATTAATCAGTCTTCACGGTTTGTGCAAAAAATGTGCATGATTGCTGATTTTCTGCCCGTTTTTACCCTCGGAAAATGTTCCATCTGAAACCCGGTCGCGCATTTTTCTGCAGGTGCAAAATACTAGACTGCCCGGAGTAGTAGAGGGGAAAGACGTGAAACTGATCATTGCGACAATCAAACCGTTCAAGCTTGAGGAGGTGCGCGAGGCACTGACCAATGCAGGCGTGCGCGGCATGATGGTGACCGAGATCAAGGGCTTTGGCTCGCAATCGGGCCACACCGAGATTTATCGCGGTGCCGAATACGCCGTGAATTTCGTGCCCAAGATCAAGCTTGAGATCGTGGTGCCCGCCACCATGGCCGACCAGATCGTTGAGACGATCACCACCACCGCCAAGACCGGCAAGATCGGCGATGGCAAGATTTTCGTCCTCGATGTCGAGCAGGCCCTGCGCGTGCGGACCGGGGAAACCAACGAAGACGCGCTTTAAGGCGCCCCCACCCAACATCATTCGAGGACTGACAATGAACCTGATGAAATCTCTCATCCCTGCCGCCGCGATCGTCGCGTTGCCGCAGATGGGCCTTGCGCAAGAGGCCGCCAGCGGCGAGCCTGCGCTTCACACTCAATATATCTTCACCACGCTGCTGTTCCTGATGGGTGGCTTCCTGGTGTTCTTCATGGCCGCAGGCTTTGCCATGCTCGAAGGCGGGCTGGTTCGGTCCAAGAACGTTGCCATGCAGATGATCAAGAACATCGCTCTGTTTTCGATTGCAGCGATCATGTACTGGCTGATCGGTTTCAACCTAATGTATCCAGGTGATGGCTGGACCATTTCGGGTTGGCTGGGCCCCTTCTTCTCGACGACCGTTCTTGACCCGGTAGGTGTTGGCGCGGATGCAGCCGCGCTGGACTATGCCTCGGTCGGCTCGGACTTCTTCTTCCAGTTGGTTTTTGTCGCAGCAACCGCCTCGATCGTGTCCGGCGCGGTGGCTGAACGGATCAAGCTGTGGCCCTTCCTGGCCTTCGTGGTTGTTCTGACCGGTATCATGTACCCGATCTCGGGCTCGTGGCAGTGGGGCGGCGGCTGGCTGTCCGAGGCTGGCTTCTCGGACTTCGCGGGTTCGACCATTGTGCACTCGGTCGGTGGCTGGGCAGCGCTGGCAGGTGCCATCATCCTTGGGCCGCGTATTGGCAAGTACAAGGACGGCAAAGTGCACCCGATGCCCGGTTCGAACCTGGCCTTGGCTACCTTGGGTACCTTCATCCTTTGGCTGGGCTGGTTCGGCTTTAACGGCGGCTCGCAACTGGCGATGGGCACCGTCGGAGATGTATCGGACGTGTCGCGCATCTTTGCCAACACCAACATGGCCGCCGCATCCGGTGCTGTTGCAGCCCTGATCATGACGCAGCTGATGTACAAAAAGCCTGACCTGACCATGGTGCTGAACGGCGCGCTGGCCGGTCTGGTTTCAATCACAGCTGAACCGCTGGCCCCTACCCTGTTCGGCGCTCTGTGGATCGGTGCTGTGGGTGGTATCATCGTGGTCTTCGCGGTTCCGATGCTGGACAAGTTCAAGATCGACGATGTTGTTGGTGCGATCCCGGTTCACCTGTTCGCCGGTATCTGGGGCACTATCGCCGTGATCTTCTACGGTGAAGCCAGCCTAATCACTCAGTTGACCGGTATCATCGCATACGGCGTGTTCACCTTTGTCGCTGCGCTGGTCTTGTGGTCAATCCTGAAGGCCACCATCGGCATCCGCGTCAGCGAAGAGGATGAGATCAACGGCCTCGACATGGCAGAGCTGGGCATGGAAGCCTATCCGGAATTCTCCAAAGGTTAACCAGCCACCTATATTCAAACAAAAAAACCCGGGCGTCGTGCCCGGGTTTTCCTTTTTTAAAGACGCTGTTCAGACGCCGACATCAATTATCGCCTGCGCCAGAATTGGCACGGTTGTCGCATTCAACCCGGCGATATTCAGGCGGCTGTCGCCGACCATATAGATGCCGTGATCTGCCCGCAGTTTTTCAACCAGTTCGGGTGCCGCGCCCAGGCGTGAGAACATGCCACGGTGCTGAGCGACAAAGCCAAACCGGTCCGAACCGCTGAGGCGTTGCAACTCATCTGCCAGTTGCTGACGCAGGCCCAGCATGGACAGCCTAACCTCTTCAAGTTCGGCGGCCCAATCGGCCCGCAGAGCCTCATCATTCAGGATCGTCGTCACCACTCGCGCGCCGTGATCGGGCGGGAAGGAATAGTTCTGCCGATTCAGGAACGCCAAAGTCGCCTGATTCAGAGCCGTTTGCGCTGGATCATCGCTGATCGCCATCAGCAGGCCGGTACGCTCGCGATAAACGCCAAAGTTTTTGGAGCAGGATGCCGCGATCAGGCAGCGCTTGACGGATGAGGCCACCAGACGAGTCGCTTGCGCATCTTCTTCCAGACCATCGCCAAAGCCCTGATAAGCGATATCGATCATCGCCACGAGGCCACGCTTGTTGATCAGGTTCACAACCTCTTGCCATTGCACTATGTTCAGGTTGGCGCCAGTCGGGTTGTGGCAGCAGCCGTGCAGCAGAACCACATCGCCTGCCTTGGCAGATTTCAGGTCCTCGATCATGCCGTCGAAGTCGACACCTCGGGTTTCGCTGTCGAAATACCGGTATTGGACGGTTTCGATGCCCAGATAATTCAGGATCGACAAATGGTTCGGCCATGTCGGGTTCGACACAAATACGCGTGCCGAGGGATTGGCCATGCGGATCATCTCAAACGCTTGGCGGCAGGCTCCGGTGCCCCCCGGAGTTGCTACAGCGGCGATATTGGCGCGCGGCACTGATGCACCCAAGATCAGACCGATCATCGCATCAGCATAGGCCGGATCGCCCGCTAAGCCGGTATAGGCCTTGGTTTCCTGCTCTTCCAAAATGCGCTTTTCGGCTGCTTTGACGGCGCGCATGACCGGGGTGATGCCCTCGGCATTCTTGTAGACGCCAACGCCCAGATCGATCTTCTGATCACGCGGGTCATCGCGATACATCTGCATCAGCGCCAGAATCTTGTCTGCTGGCTGCGGTTTGAGGTTCTCGAACATCAGTTCTCTCCGGTTGCGACAGGAAGGGTCGGGAATGCACCCCATTCCGCCCATGAGCCGTCATAAAGCGCGTGGTCTTTCTTGCCCATGCGTTCCAACGCAAGGCTGAGGATCGCAGCGGTCACGCCAGACCCACAAGATGTGATTGCAGGCTTCGACAGATCGACGCCAGCATTTTCAAATATCGCGCGGCATTCCTCGGGCGATTTCATCGTGCCGTTCTTGTTCAAGAGCAGACCAAATGGCACGTTGCGCGAGCCGGGAATATGGCCTGAGCGTAAACCTTCGCGCGGTTCCGCCTCGGTCCCGGCAAAGCGCGCGGCCGAGCGCGCATCAATGATCTCGTGATCAGCCAATTTCGCAGCAGACGAAACCTGCGTGACGTTCCGAACAAGGCGGTTCTGTACACGCACGGTCATGTGGCGGTCGCGGATCACCGGGGGCAGGTCCTCGATCTCATGACCTTCGGCTTGCCATTTCGGCAGACCGCCGTCCAGCACGGCAATATTTTCCTGTCCCATCAGCCGGAATAGCCACCAGACCCGCGCGGCCGACATCAGACCGGCCCCATCGTAAACAACAACCTGATGGCCATCTCCGACGCCCATTGCGCGCAGACGAGACATGAATTTCTCGACCGGAGGTGCCATGTGCGGCAGCTCTGACCGGTGGTCAGAAATCTCGTCGATTTCAAAGAACCGCGCGCCTGGGATATGGCCTGCGTCATACTCGGCCTTGGCATCGCGCTTTTGCTGCGGCAGGTACCACGACCCATCCAGTATCCGAAGATCGGGATCTTTGAGATGTACGGCCAACCATTCGGTGGAAACGAGGGTTTTAGGATCGTCCTGCATCAATACCTCCCCTAAGCGAGCTTGATTTGTCCCTATAGCGGCTTGGCGAAACGTTCAAGTCACGCCGCAGGTCAGAGCGCTGGCAGGCAACGTTTTTTTGCGATCACACGCGCGGCGTACTTGACACCGAGCATTCTGCGGTAGAATTCTGCGCGGTATGGTTCCCAAAGGGTTTATCCCGGCGGGATGAAAAGGGAATCCGGTGCGACGTTCTCAGTCAATTCCGGAACTGCCCCCGCAACTGTAAGCGGAGTATCGCCCCATCAGGGCCACTGACCGACAGGATCGGTTGGGAAGGCCGGGATCGATCCCAATCCGCGAGTCAGGAGACCTGCCATGCACAAACCGGGCCTTGCCCATTATCAACACGTTTCTGCCGTCGGGTGTGACGGTAAGGAGAACAAACTATGCATATCGAACCGGGCGTCGTACACGGCGCCAAACTTGTCCTGAGCTATGCTACCGCAGCTGGCGCAGGTCTTTATAGTCTCAAGCTGGCACGGGAGAGCGTTAAAAATAGCGGTATCGCAAGCCTTGCAGTACGGTCTGCCCTGACCACCGGCCTTGTGTTTACGTTCTTCGAAATTCTACCGCACTTTCCGGTCGGGGTGTCAGAAGTTCACTTCATTCTGGGCTCGACCCTGTTCCTTTTGTTTGGTGCCGCCCCGGCCGCGATCGGGCTGATCCTGGGCTTGTTTGTACAGGGGTTCTTCCTTGCGCCGTTCGATCTGCCCCAGTTCGGAATGAACATGACAACCTTGCTGGTGCCCCTGTTTGCCTTGCAGGCGCTGGCAAGCCGAATCATTGCGCCGAATACGGCATATGTTGACCTCAGATACTCACAAGCATTGGCGCTTTCGACAGCCTATCAGGGTGGCGTTGTCCTTTGGGTGGCATTCTGGGCGTTCTACGGCCAAGGCTTTGGTGCTGAAAACATGACCGCCGTGGCCAGCTTTGGTGCTGCATACATGATGGTTATCTTGATCGAACCTTTGGCTGATCTGGCCGTTATTGCCGCGGCAAAGTCCATAAAAGGGCTGGACAAGTTTGGTCTGTTCACTCCGCGCCTTCTTCGCGCAGCCTAAACATCCTGCGCCGCGTTACCCTGCGCGGCGCAACCTGAAATGCTGGATGATCCCGACCACGCTGATAATGATCCAAAACCCTTCGATCAGCATGGATGCCAGATTGAAGTTATGCATCAGCGAAAACACGATCAGAACCGATCCGATCAGGTTCACCACAGGAAAAGCCAGATCTTCAGAGTTCATGAGGCGCATCTGGGTCGCAAAATAGGCTGAGACAACCAAAAAGGCACCAAATGACCCGATTGCATCTGCAACGGTCAATGAGTTCAGAAATGTTGTCATGATTAACCCGCCGCCTGTTGCCCATAGTGGTGCATGTTCAGAAACACAGCCCCCTCGGGGCCCGCGCGGTAGCCATGCGGCAGATCAGCGGCAAAGCGCAAGCCCTGCCCATTTTGCAACGTCAGCCACTCTCCGTCCCGCTGGACCTGAAGGGGGCCGTTCAAAACAAAGACCTCTTCGGTGACACCAGGCGCATGGGCCGGAGAGCTATGGCTTTGATCCGGTTTCAGCGTGACGTGAAAGGTCTCTGCCCCAAGGGCCGGATCAAACGGAAACACAATCTTGACCGAGATACTGCCGGGAAATGTCACCGTCTGAAACACCTCGGCAGACGGATCACGCCCCGCGGCAGTGCCGATCAACGCGCTGAGCGGCATTTGAAACCCCTTGGCAATCTTCCAGAGCGTCGCAATCGTCGGGCTTGATTCTCCGCGCTCGATCTGACCTAGCATCGCTTTGCTGACCCCGGTCATTTCGGCGACTTTCGACAGGCTTAACCCCGAAGCCGCGCGCACATCCCTTAATTTCAGCGTTACTTCGTCCGATTCCATAGCCGTGCCTTGCGATTTGCCTTGTGCGTTATAACGTACATATGCTACGTGCGCTATAACGTACACACCCAATATCTCAGCTTGGGCAATAGGGAAACAGCATCATGCCACTGTACCGATCCAGAACATCCACCCATGGCCGCAATATGGCCGGTGCCCGCGGCCTGTGGCGCGCCACCGGAATGAGTGATGATGATTTCGGCAAGCCGATCATCGCCATCGTGAATTCGTTCACCCAATTTGTGCCCGGCCACGTCCATCTAAAGGATCTGGGCCAGATGGTCGCGCGTGAGGTCGAAAAAGCGGGTGGCGTTGCCAAAGAGTTCAACACCATCGCCGTGGATGACGGCATCGCAATGGGCCATGACGGGATGCTGTATTCCCTGCCCTCGCGAGAGGTCATCGCGGATTCGGTCGAATACATGGTCAACGCGCACTGTGCGGACGCCATGGTTTGTATCTCGAACTGCGACAAGATCACTCCGGGTATGCTGATGGCCGCGATGCGCCTGAACATTCCGGCTATCTTTGTCTCTGGCGGACCAATGGAAGCGGGTAAGATCGATATCGCCGATCTGGACGCCAAGAAGATCGACCTTGTGGACGCAATGGTTGCCGCCGCTGATGATCGCTTCACCGACGAGCAGGTTCAGCACATCGAAGAGAATGCCTGCCCCACCTGTGGGTCGTGTTCCGGCATGTTCACGGCAAACTCGATGAACTGTCTGGCCGAGGCATTGGGACTGGCGCTGCCCGGCAACGGGTCCACGCTGGCCACACATGCGGACCGCAAAGAGCTGTTCCTTGAAGCCGGTCGCCGCATCGTCGAAATCACCAAGCGGCACTATGATTTGGACGAAAAAGGCTTCTTGCCGCGCGAGATTGCGACCTTCGACGCCTTTGAGAATGCCATGAGCCTCGACATCGCTATGGGCGGTTCGACCAACACCGTTCTGCACTTACTGGCTATCGCGCACGAGGGTGAGGTGCATTTCACCATGTCTGACATGGACCGTCTCAGCCGACAGGTGCCCTGCCTCTGCAAGGTCGCGCCGAACACTGAGAATGTACATATGGAAGACGTCCACCGCGCTGGCGGCATCTTCTCAATCCTCGGTGAACTCAGCCGAGCGGGCCTGTTGCATAACCACTGCTCGACCGTGCATTCGGCCTCGATGGGCGAAGCGATTGCTAATTGGGACATCAAGGTCGCCAACAACCCACAGGCGCAGGATCTGTTCAAAGCCGCCCCCGGTGGTGTCCGGACGACGCAAGCATTCAGCCAGTCGAACCGCTACAAAGAGCTGGACACAGACCGCGAAGGCGGCGTGATCCGCTCGAAAGAGCACGCATTTAGCCAAGATGGCGGTCTGGCTGTTCTGTTTGGCAACATCGCACGCGATGGCTGTATCGTGAAAACTGCCGGGGTTGATGAGAATATCCTGAAATTTACCGGCTCGGCCTATGTTTGCGAAAGCCAGGATCAGGCGGTGAATGACATCCTGACGGGCAAAGTGAAAGAAGGCGATGTGGTAGTGATCCGCTATGAGGGACCTCGCGGAGGCCCGGGTATGCAAGAAATGCTCTACCCGACGTCTTACCTGAAATCCAAAGGTCTGGGTAAAGCCTGCGCCCTGCTAACCGACGGACGGTTCTCGGGCGGCACCTCGGGCCTGTCGATCGGTCACGTCTCGCCGGAAGCGGCCGAAGGCGGTGAGATCGGATTGGTGAATACCGGTGATACGATCGAAATCGACATCCCCAATCGGACCATCCATCTGGCTGTCTCTGACGAGGAACTCGCAGCGCGACGTGAAGAGCAGGATGAAAAAGGCTGGCAGCCAGCTGCACCGCGCAAGCGCAAAGTGTCTACCGCGCTCAAAGCTTATGCCAAGCTGACAACCAGTGCCGCAAAAGGTGCGGTCCGTCAGGTGTAATTCCAGCGGACGCGGAGAACTCCCGCACCCGCTTCATGGCTTCGGCTACGCCGATACCCTTCGCGGATTTTGGGCCCGGCGCCGCGCGTTGCGCGGTGCCGGGCCCAACCAGAGGAGAGATCTTGTCAGAGATATTGACGATGGGCGGGAGCCTCTGCGTTGGCGTCAGTCACCGAGTTTTGCGTGAATCTCGTCTAAATCGATCTCACCCGTCGGCATCTTGTTCGCGGGATTTTCGAAATCGTATTTGAACAGTTCGAAATCCTGTTTGTAGATTTCATAAACCAGATGCATCGACAGATCGTCGAAATAATCCTCGACCGGATGCGCCCGTTTGGGGCCATGGCCTTCGGATTCATTAAAGCGCGGGATTTCGGCAAGATTTACAGGATGCGCCGTTTCCAGATGCTCCAGCACCCCCTGCATGCCGTCATTGAATTTCTCAGTCCAGAAAATCCGATCGTACCTGCCGCCATTGGAAATCAGGGTCGAGACATGGCCCGACATGGCCGACCAGTGAATATCAGGGTCCATCGGACGCCGCCAACGGATCGTATCCCGGGCAAATAGCAGGAACCGGCGGAAGCTGGCGATCTGATCAAACTCACCCTTACCGTCCTCGCCTCCGACTTCGATCCCGTAGTTGTAGATCAGCGTCGGCACTAGATTGCCGCGATAGCGTTTGCCGTTGCGCTGGATGCCACAGATTTTGTCAAAGAAGGAACTGAGGATGCGCGTGTACGGATTGCGCACGCAGGTGAATGTGTAAGATTCGTGTGACCTCACGTTTCTGGCTATCGGGTCCTGGCTGGAGCCGAAGGCCCATTTGTGCATCCCGTCCTGGGCATCGTGGATATCGCCATCAAAGAACCTGCCATGATCGGAAAAATACATGATCTGGCCAATCGTCGAACAGGCGCATTTTGGCACGACACGATAGACCATGCTTTGACTTTCGGTCATCCATGTACCGGGAAAACCCATCTGCTGCGCCTCCTTGGCCGGATATCAGTACGATACTCGGGTAATATTGGCTCAAAGAACCAAAATTATTCTGTTTATTCAATCGCTCATCCTAAGTATCACGATTGCGAACAGCAAAAACCGGGAATTCCGAAACACAAATGGCAACGATTGCCTATATCTTGCTATGTCACAAAGACCCTGACGCGATCATCGCTCAGGCCGGCCAGCTGACGGCTGCGGGTGATTGCATGGCAATACACTTCGATGCGCGCGCAAGTGACGCCGACTACGCGCGCATACGCGATTCCCTAAAAGACAACCCAAACGTTGCATTTGCGAAGAAACGGATCAAATGCGGATGGGGTGAATGGTCTCTGGTTCAGGCCACGCTTCACGCGCTGCAAGCAGCAGTGGATCAGTTTCCAAGGGTCACCCACTTTTACATGCTGTCCGGCGATTGCATGGCAATCAAAACCGCCGAATACGTGCACGAATTTCTCGATGAGAACGATATGGATTTCATCGAGAGCCATGATTTCTTCGAGAGCAATTGGATCAAGACCGGTATGAAAGAAGACCGGCTGGTTTATCGCCACTTCTTCAACGAACGCAATCAGCCACGCCTGTTCTATTCCGCTTATGAGATGCAAAAACGATTTGGCCTGACCCGCGAGATTCCGGCGGACCTACAGGTTATGATCGGTAGCCAATGGTGGTGCTTGCGTCGGCGCACGGTCGAGATGATCCTTGAGTTCCTGCGCCAACGGCGCGATGTGGCCCGCTTCTTCTCCACCACGTGGATTCCGGACGAGACGTTCTTTCAAACCCTTGTCCGCCATCTGATCCCAAAGCAAGAGATCGAAAATCGTACGCTGACATTCCTGATGTTTTCCGACTACGGCATGCCAGTTACTTTCTACAATGATCACTATGATATGCTGTTGGGCCAGAGTTACCTATTCGCTCGTAAGATCAGCCCCGAAGCGCATGAGCTGAAGGATCGATTGGGTCAGCTCTACGCAAGTGAAGGGATCACGTTTCACATCTCTGACGAAGGGCGCAATCTCTATCATTTTCTGACCACCCGCGGACGAGTCGGGCGACGTTTTACACAACGTTTTTGGGAAGCCGGAAATACTTTGGGACCAGATCGCGAGCTATTTCTGATCGTGTGCAAGAAATGGCATGTCGCCAAGCGTTTGGTCGATCAGATCGCGTCCGAGACCAACTTGCCTTGCATAGAATACCTATTTGATGAAGCGGATACGGCTTTGCCCGATTTGGGTGGGATTCAAACGACTCTGACAAAGCGATCTCGCCACCGGAGGGCGGTTGTTCGGATGCTGTTTGATCATTTTCAAAGCGACAAACTGGTGCTGTGTGTTGATCCGGCAAATCTGGACGTCATTCAGGATTTCTGCGCTGATCAGGCCCGCACACATGTTTTGGAGATCGAGTGCACATATTCCGACGATTATCTGACCGGCCATGCGCAACGGGTTGGCTTGGCTGGGCAGAACAGCTCGGACGCCTCGCTTGCACGCTTGTTGCCCACCCTACGCAACGCGCTGGCTTACGAATCTGAACTGATCCGAAACACTCAGAATGATGGTCTGTTTCATCTACGCGAAACCGCAGAGGTTTCAGAGAACGAAACGGTTATTTCTGAGTTCTTGGGAATCGGTGCCGATCAAGCCAGGGCGATACTGAAACTGGATTACTTGTTTGCCGACTAGGACCCGGCGATGCGTATCGGCACCGCCGGGTCTGGTACCTTAGATATCGAACTTGACGCCTTGCGCCAGCGGTAGCTCAGCCGAATAGTTCACCGTATTGGTTTGACGCCGCATATAGGATTTCCACGCGTCCGAACCACTTTCACGTCCGCCGCCAGTTTCCTTTTCACCGCCGAATGCCCCACCGATCTCGGCGCCTGAGGGACCAATGTTCACATTGGCAATCCCGCAGTCCGAGCCTGCTGCAGTCAGGAATTGCTCGGCCTCGCGCATGTTCAATGTAAAGACACAGGATGACAGGCCTTGCGGTACGTCGTTCTGGATCTCAACCGCCTCAGCAAAATCGTCATACCCCATGACATATAGGATCGGTGCAAAAGTTTCGGTTTTTACCGTCGCAGTCTGGCCCGGCATTTCGACGATAGCCGGTTCCATATAGACACCAGCGGGTACATCTGCGGTCACGCGGTTGCCGCCGAACACGGTGCCGCCCTCGGCCTTTGCGGCCTCCAGCGCTGCGGTCATGGCGGCACCCGAAGCTTCATCCACCAGCGGTCCAATCAACGTCCCCTCAGACAGCGGGTCACCGATCGGCAGGCCTGCATAGGCTTTCTTGAGCCGTGCCACCAGTTCCTCTCGGATCGAGTTATGCACGATCAAACGGCGCAGGGTGGTACAGCGCTGCCCGGCCGTTCCAACCGCCGAGAACACGATTGCACGCACAGCCATTTCCAGATCCGCCGAAGGACCGACGATCATTGCGTTATTGCCCCCAAGCTCCAGAATGCACTTGCCGAAGCGCTGCGCCACAACCGGCGCGACCGCGCGTCCCATCCGAGTGGACCCGGTGGCGGAGATCACCGGCACATCCTCGCTTGCAACCAGTGCCTCACCCAATGCGGCACCTCCGATCAGGGTATGCAACAAACCTTCGGGTGCATCCCCGAATTTGGCGAGTGCTCGCTCGAATATCTTCTGGCAGGCCATCGCAGTAAGCGGTGTTTTTTCGGACGGCTTCCAAATCACCGGATCACCGCAGACCAGCGCCAGCGCCGCGTTCCACGACCACACCGCCACAGGGAAATTGAAAGCCGAGATCACACCCACGGGCCCCGCCGGGTGCCATGTTTCCATCATCCGGTGACCGGGGCGTTCGGATGCTATCGTCAGGCCATACAGCTGCCGTGACAGGCCCACGGCAAAGTCACAGATATCAATCATCTCCTGCACTTCGCCCAGACCTTCGGACGTAATCTTGCCCGCCTCCCAACTGACAAGCGCGCCAAGGTCTTCTTTGGCGGCACGCAGTTCTTCGCCCAGCAGTCGGATCAACTCGCCCCGGCGTGGCGCAGGTACAACGCGCCATGCCTTGAACGCCGCTTTCGAACGGGCAAAGATCGCCTCCATCTCGGCCATCGGTGTCTCTTGCACCTCGGCCAGAACGCTCCCATCAATTGGCGAAGTCACCCGCAGTGACCCACCTGTCAGTTCCGCGGTCGTCAGGTCCAATTTCGCAAGAATTGCATCAGCAGTCATCACAACGTCTTTCATATCTCAGGCCGCCTTGTTTTGTTCGGTTACATCGCCGGCGCGATAGAGCCGGCCGAATTCGGTGTTCAGGAAATCGTCAAGTTTCACCTGCTCTTGCCGGATAAAACCACGTGACGGCAGAACACCCGTGCGCATCAGATCAACCACACCCAGCACACCTGCTGCGGTGGTGATCTGAATCGCGCTCCAGACCTGCCCATCGATGGTGCGGGCAAAGGATTTGTTGATCAGGGATTTCTCGCGCAGCGTTCCACCGACCATCCCCTTGGCGGTGCAATAGACCAGAACCACATCCTGATCAGTGCGTGGCAGGGCGGTTTCGAAGATCTCTTTCAGCAGATCCCGGCGGCGCTCCAGCCCCAGATCATTCAGCAATAGGCGCAGTATGTCGCGATGCCCTGGATACCGGATCGAGCGATATGACACGGCCCGCGCCTTACCTTCGAGCGTTTCGGGCAACGTACCAAGCCCACCCGAGGTATTGAAACACTCGTATTCCACCCCATCATGGCCGATCAACTCATAGTCTTCGAGCGGTGCAGTCTTGGTTCTTTCGCCGTTCACAATCGCATCGCAGGGGTTGCAGTATTCATTGATCAACCCGTCCGTGGACCAAGTCAGATTGTATTTCAGCGCATTCGTCGGATAGAGCGGTAACGCTCCGACCCGCATATGCAGGCTGTCAATCTCATCGAATTCCGCTGCCAGCGCAGCACCTGCAATCCCGACAAACCCGGGCGCCAGGCCACATTGCGGCATGAAAGCTGTGTCGCTGTTTTGCGACAGCTCACGCACTGCGTTGGTCGCAGCCACATCTTCCGTGAGATCAAAATAATGCGCCCCCACAACCTTGGCCGCGCTTGCAATTGTTGGTGTTAGAAAGAATGGAGCGGCAGAGATCACTGCATCAAACCCTCTAAGGCCCTGTTCTAAATTGGAATTATTACGCGCATCAATTTGTCGAGTCGTGATGCCTCGTTGTTTGAACACAGCGAGCGCCGATAGATCGTGATCAGCCACTGTTACTGAATAATGTGCCGATGTTTTCAGCAGCGTCGCGATCATCTGACCGATCTTACCTGCACCGACTACGCAAATATTCCAGCTCAAAACGTGCCTCCGTCCGTTGTTTTAATGAATTATGAGACTTCGCTTGTTCACATCACAGCGTGCACCCTGACGATTCATACGTCATTTCCGTCATTATGACGCCATATCCGTCTATGTGCTGGGCAGCTTACCCCTAAGCCGCGGCTAATAACCCCGGCTTAGCCTTGTCACCATTTCTACCATCATTATCGAGCACAGCCTCACAGGACAGTGGCAGTCGGTTTCCGCCTCCTAAAGGCTCCTTATATCACCTCGCCCATTTGCTGAGCGGGAAAACAAGAAGGCCCGCAAATTGACACATCAATAACCATTCGCTGAGATTGCAGCCTACATCGCCTATTTGGGACGCCGATCTAGCCCCGAGTGGAAAATAACCGATGTTTTCACTGCCAAACACATAGTTAAGCTTTCAGAGGAAATGAGAGACCACTGGAATCCGAAGGATTTAGGTTTAGGCGGTGATGGCATCGACATCGAACAGCCCCTCATAGAAATCACTAATCCCATCACGACGCGCCGCATCTACTTGGTATTGGTGCAGCGTGTTTGAATTGTGTTTGAGAAAAAAAGGGGTCTACGGGAATCCCCCAATTTCAGACAAGATGGTCACAGGATAGATTGGGTTTAACGGAACAACACTACCACACCGGATACCCCCTCAAGAGAGGGGCTGGCTAAGACCCCCTCATCCAGCCCCTCACCACCTTCACTCTCAATCATTTGTGAGACGGTGGGTTCTTCCCCTTCTCCCGAACCGGGAGGCCTGTGCATTTTACCACAAAAGCCCGTCATAATCAGCCCGCTATAAATGGGGGGGCGGCAGGCCAACTGTCAGCGCGCTAAGGGCGCTGCGCCATAACATCAGTTTAGTCAGATGTGGCGCGAGCCTAGTTCTACAAAGCAGGGTTACGGGCGTGCTGACATTGCATTCGACAGGTCTTAGCCAGTTTCTGTCAATCGCGAAGAATCAGAGTTTTGCTAAAGTAATTGGTGCTTATCAGCCTGAAGCATTTTGTTCCTCTTTAGTGTTGAGACCTTCAGTACTTAAACACTGAACTCCAAAATTTAAGTTGACCAATCTGCAAGTGAAATTTCATAGTTTGCACCTTGTAGGTGTGAATAATGGATAAAAAATTTTCGGAACTGATCGTACGTATCGTCGAAGCCTCTTATCGACCTGACCTGTGGCCTGAGGTCTGTGATCAAGTGGTATCATATCTTGGCGCGACCGCTTTCATGATTTTTGAGTATGATTTCGAAAAATTTGGAAGCCAGATATTTCACAGTTCTTCGGAGTTTTCCATTCGTGGCCGGAACGTTATTGAGGCCACCAAAACACCGGCGCTTGTCCCAAGAGAAGAAATTGAAGGATATTCGCGTTTCGCTCGGAAACCGTCGGGTGAATTCTATTCTGAATATGAGTTATACGACCTCGATCATGACCAGTTCTTACCCGAAAATCCCTTTCGGGACCGTGTATTGGCTGCGGGACAATCGAAAAGCCGCAACGTGGCAAAAATGAACGATATCGGTCCTTGGGCGGATGTTGGAGCAGTCCACATGGCGCAATTCGGGGCGGACATTCCCGTGAGAACGCGGGATAGCATGAACGAACTAATTCCAATTCTCGCAAACTCGCTTGAGGCCGGTCGAGTTCTTCGAGGGCTTACCCGAAGTTATACTGCGCTCTTGGACGCCTTTGACACGCTCGACTTCGCCGTAGCGCTATGCAGAGCTGATGGCCGTATTCTGGTGGCCAATCGCACCTTCAAAGAGACAACAGCCGAACGAGATGCACTTACCGACCACGGCGGTATCGCAGCTTCTGTTCTGCCAGGTGAGCCCTTTGCATTGCGCACGATTTTGAAGTCTGCCCTCAACGTGCGCGCAAGGGCAGAAGAGCTCATTACTACACTTAATCGACGATCAGGCAAATTGCCTCTCGTCGCGAAGGCTGCTCCAATCCGGGAAGGCGAGGTGGACCGAGCAACTCTGGCGCTTTTGGTAGTGATAGACCCTGAAGACCACCGTCGCCTCAACGCCTCCGGTCTTGAAGCATTTGATCTTCTGAGCCCCGCCGAACTAGACGTCTGCAAATATATAATCCAGGGGACAAAAACCGAAGAAATAGCTAAAATCCGTTCAACAAGCATTAATACGACGCGCGAACAGATCAAGTCTTCATCTGCAAAGCTTGCATGTAAATCCCGACTCGACATTGTCCGGCTTGCACTGTCCACTCGCCCTCCAGTTCGAGAGTGACCGTTTGTGCTCCACGCAGGCTGAGCAGCCTCATCTGACTGGTCCAATTTGATCGGTTAAATTCGACACCCGACAGTCAAAACTGAGCTTGTTTTCGAATGATACTTGTTTGAAGTTAGCCGTTGATTTTTCTGGATGCGCCAATGACAACACTAGTCGTTGCAGCAAGACGCGTTGACCCTTGACATCCGTAACCGCATACATGTGTTCTTTGCGAGATATTACCGCATACCAATTGTATTTCATCACATGGTTAAAGAACCTTTTATCCACCAGCACTACAAGACTGCTACTAGTCGGGACCAAGGAATTTCTTCGGGATCCAAAGTGTCCGCCAGTGCGAGAATGGACCTACGAGCACGATCAATAAAATCAGTTACGGCAACATCAGATTGAATACAGGGTCAATCCATCCCTAAAAAATGGTGCTTTGGTAAGTCTTTCACTGAACTCTACAAGGCCGCTACCACGCGATCTCTTTAACCTTAGACCTGTGACTCAGTCGCAACGCTATTTTCCACGATCCTAGTGCTTCCGTATTGCTTCCGGCAATGCAGTCGACAGAAACATCTGGGCAAAGCTACCCATCTATATCTTTGATTTTATTTAAAAAAGTGGTGAGCCGTGCAGGACTGTGTGGGGTGAGGGAAATCAAAGGCTTGCGCTGGCGAACCGGAAAATCCCACCCCTTGATTTGATTGGGCTTTTCAGGCCTCTGGCGAACCGTTTCAGGGGCCCCATAAACCGAAAGGCCGCTGACTGGGCTGGCACCCGCGTCAACGGCCAAATCGAAAAGTTTGCACAGAATGGATACCAGATCGCGGGCGTGATCGCAATCGCGGGAGGGGCGGATGTCTGAGCTACTGCCCTTCTGCAAGATCAAGCTGCAATACCTGCTGGAGATGGTCACCGACCACGAACTGGACGACAACGGCCTTCGCGTGGCGCTCTATCTGGCACTGGCACATGCCGATCATGAGACCGGCGAGAGCCGCCCGTCTTTCGAGACCATCGGCGCGGCAATCGGCAAGCACGCCAAGTCGGTCAAGCGAGCGCTGAACAAAGTCGAGGCGGCGGGCTACATGACCATCGAGCGCGGGACCAACAAGGGGAACGCGTCGCGTTATCGCCCGACCGAAGCGGCTCTGAAACGAGCCACGGATCGCCGCCGGGAGGGGGACAAGGTTGTCCCGCTTAGCGGCGCCAAAGGGCGACAATCCTGTCCACAAAGCGGGACAGACCTGCCCGGGAAAGGGGGACAGGATCGCCCCCCGAACAGAGAACAAGAACTTAGAAAAGAACGAGGGCGCGTGTCCGCGCCGGATTTGCCCGATGAAGGGCAATCCAGCGGAACACGCTCAAAACGAGCCCCGGATGGCCAGCACCTAGTCTTCGTCCCGAGGGGCATCTGCTTTGTCCGGGACTGGAACGAGAGGCTGGCCAGGGAAGGCATGACCACGCTGGAACGCAGCCTTCCCCTGTCACCGCATGAACATCACCTGGGCTTCTGGCTTCCAGCGAGAACACCGGCGCTGTTGGGCAGCGCTGAGTGGCAGAACCAGCTCCAATTGCTCAGAGATTTGATCCGCGAGACGTCAGAAAACACGGAGTACCGCCATGCGGTCTGAGCAAACAGCAAGGCGACCCATGTCATACGCTGGCGCGGATGCCACGGGACCTTGCGAGGGGCGGCAAGCCTCCCCTTCGAACCCCACCGGCGCGGGAAAAGCCCGCGCAAAGGAGCCGTTGACAGAGACCTTCGTCTTCCGTTGCACGGCGGCTGAGAAAGCCGAGCTCCGCGCCAAGGCAGAGGCCGCTGGCCTGCCCACCGCGACGCTCCTGCGCGAGGCGCTTGGCCTGACCGAGGCGCGCCGCCGCAAGCCCGTGCCGCGCGTCGATCCGGCCCTGGTGCTGGCGGTCGGGCGCATCGGTGGCAACCTCAACCAGATCGCGAGATGGCTGAACCGCGCCATGCTGGTGGGTCGCACCGACCTCGACAGCCTGACCGTCGCGCGCCGCCTGCTGGTGATCGAACGCCAACTTGCCCAGCTCCTCGAAGAGGCGCGACAGTGCTGATCAAGTTCTTCCCTAACGGCAAGGGCGCGGGCGCGGGACCGGTCGGCTACCTCGTGGCCGAGCGCGTGCTGGCCTATGACGGCAATCGCGACCTGATCCGCGATGCCGATGGCCACCCCCTGACCGTGGTGCGCGATCCCTTGCCCGAGGTGCTGCGCGGCGACCCAAGCCGCACCGAGGCGCTGATCGACGCCAGCCGCCACCAGTGGACTTACCGTGCGGGCGTGATCAGCTTTGCAGCCGAAGACGCCCCCAACGAGGCGCAGCAGGCCGAGGTCATGGACGCCTTCGAGCAGCTGGCTTTTGCCGGGCTGGACGGCGAGCAATACGACATGCTTTGGGTCCGTCACAGCCACGAGGACCGGTTCGAACTGCACTTCTGCACGCCACGATTGGAGCTGACTACAGGCAAGAGCCTCAACATCGCGCCTCCAGGCTATCAGACAGCCTACGACAGCCTGCGTGACCTGATGAACAAGACGCACGGCTGGGCCGATCCGATGGAGCTAGAGCGGGCGCAAGAAGTGCAGGCGGCCCTGGAGACCCCGACACGCGCGCAAGGCCGCGAAGATCTGCACCGTTGGATCCTCGACCAGATCAGCATCGGCGCCATCACTGACCGCGCCAGCATGATCGATACCTTGACGGATGTTGGTTTCGACATCCCCCGCGCCAGCAAGAATTACATCACCGCCAAAGACCCCGAGACCCACGAACGCTGGCGATTGAAAGGAGAAATATTCCGTGACGACTGGCAAGCCGACTCGGCTGAGCGAGAAATTGAACGCGGACCTGGACGAGATCCGCAAGGAACACGTTGCCTTGATGGAAACTCAATTGCAGAACTTCAGGAACGATATTCAAGGGTGTGTGACACACGCGCGGAATACAATCGAAGCAGATACCCGCATGTTTCTGGATTGGAGCGGGACGACCTGGCAGAGTCACATCGACACGATCAAACGATTGCTACGGATTTCACCCTGGGCGATGGCGACTGTCTGTCTGGTACTGATCTTATCAACATTAGGGCTGACCTTTCTGTGGAGTTGGAAACTCTCAACGATTGCGACCACGACGCATTTAGAGAGGTTGGGTATTCAGACGGTGCTTCACGAGCAAGCGACGTATTTGATCCTGCCGCCAGAGACTTCAAGCATGCGCACCTGTTCGGTGGCGAGCCGATTGGTTTCATGCATCAGAGTGGAGCCGAACTAGATGGATCAACCTCTGACAGCCTTGGAGCGAGATTTGCTCGCGTGCGTCGAGCGGTTGGTGACGGCTTGCGAGACCTCCGCCAAGGAATTGCGCAATTTGGAAGAACGATCGATGACCGGGATCGAGGCCAGGCTAAATGGCTTAACGCAGTGCATCGAGCTGCTGATGAAATCACATCTCAAGTCCGTAGCTACATTGGCCGAATTGCTGACCGAAGAACAGAACTACACCACGCTGGAAGAGAACTTGCAGACCAGTTTGAAGCTAGCGAGAACCGCCGAAAAACAGCTGAACGAGATCTGAACGAGCAGCGCCTTGAGCAAGACCGTAACTATGGCTTTCATCTATAAATTGAAGGGAAAACAATGTTGTTTTCACACGAACGCTTCACCATGAGTTTTCACCAAGCTCTCGAGCTCGGGATCGACTATCGTGACTTCGAGAAAGTGCGTCGCTTGCCAAAAGGTGTCCCGTTGATCGCTATTGCAGGTGTTTGGGGCGAATACGGAGACATCCGTTGTCTGTTTATGGATACCGAAGGCAAAGGCTACTTGCGCTACATCCAAAAGTGGGGTGACAATGGTTTTTTGATCAGGGAGTTAGGATTGGATGCGAAGGCGATCGAGGTGGGACAGACAGTCAATACTAACACTTTGCAAAATCCCAACATACCGAGCACCTGAATCCCATTTGGCTGTGCGCACAATCCCGTTGAGACTGTGCACAGGATCAATGCAGTCGTACGCCCAGGCTAGCAGTTTTGAGCCCCTTGCGGTCATTGCTGCGCCGCTTGAGCGCTGCGGATGCATTGGACCGCTAGCAGCCCGAAGCGGACATTCACAATTAGACTTTGCAGTTTCCAAGACGCCAAAGAGCGAACTTTTACACGAGGCTATACCCGATACCAGTTTTCAACGTCTCGGGTAGCTTCCTCGACTGTAAAAGCAGCCTCTACCTCTGCGATTACACACCGTACTTCATCCGGGCTTGCAATAAGTTCCAAAATACTCGCCCCTAGATCATGGGCTGACCCGGCATTTGAATAAATCGTATCGACCCCAATTCTGATGGCGCTTCGGTATTGCAGTAGGTGCTCAAAAAACCGCACATAAATCATCTCTTCGTACGGAGAATGACTGTCCGCTTCAGAGATCAAACCCAATTCTGCGGCCTTGGCACACGTCAAACGCCAAGCCAGTTCCATTGTCGATGGAGGCGCATCTCTGGTCTCATCAGGATGCTTTGGGTTCGCAAACGTAGACCTTCGGAAGGCTTCGAGATTGGCACGCAAGCTCTTTGTAGGAACGGGATAGATGAATGTGGTTTCCTCGGATGCTAAGGTTGGTTCAACCTGATCCGACTGCGCCTGGATGAACTCGGAAAACCTGTTTCCGATGATAGGGACTTCACCGACAATCATGTCTGTGGGATCGGTATTCTCTGCCAGCCATCGCGCCAGGGCTCTCCGACCCCACAGCCCGGCTGCCTTTCGGATCAACGGATGAGTTCCATCCGAAACATCTGGATACCTTGCGAGTATGTCTTCGGTCTGAAAAGCCGCGAGCCCTGAATCCCAACGCATGATATGCACGCGACGTCTCAATGAGACTGAAATGGATATCTGCTGGCGCAACAGGAATGACTTTCCAGACGCTGGTAATCCAGTGAAGAAAACCATGCGGCAACGACGTGCAGCGTCGGCCAGGTGTCTTCCAATCGCAGTGTCCGCAAAACTGTCGATAGAAATTGCGAATCTCCTAGTTCGGTGTTGGCCGCAGACCGGAGCGGCGAGCGTTCACCACCTCCAAGATTGTTGCCCAAGAAATCCGGCGATTTCACAGATGAATTGTCAACCTAAATTGCCCCAAAGCCCAGGTTGAGAGCTTTCTATTGAACATAGATGCTTCGGGGCTCGCAGCAAATCCATGCCGCGACCGGCTTAGACGGCAATATCAGATCCTAGGCGTTACCGGGATGATCCGACCAGGTAGACAAGGTTGACGAAAGACACGCTGCATTACCCATGGGGACTGGCTAGGCGATGCCTGCTAAGGGTTTCATTTACTGCTCGCCGCCCAAAGCGCAACTGTCGTTCTAAAGGTAAGGATTGGCCGCTAGCGCAATGAATATGTGGTAATGAAAGAACGACCAAGTTGACGACGATTCCGTTCGTGCCGCCAAATCCTTTCTTGATGAAAGCCTTAACAAAAAGACACGCGAAGAGGTCGGTCTTTCCGGCACATTACTCCGTCTTGTTCAAATCGCCGGTTGTCAGGATCGCGCCAGCCTGAAGGTCCTCGGCGTCCAGCATCGTTGCGACCCTTTCGAGCGCGGCAACAAGCATTGCCTGCTCCCAGTCCTCCATTTGCTTGAACCGCTGCACATAGAGCTGTTGCAGTGGATCAGGGGCGTCCTCAAGGGTTTTGCGCCCTCGATCCGTGATCAGGATATTGGTCTGCCGTCGGTCGGTCATGGATTTCTCGCGCACAACCATGCCGCCCGAAACCAGCTTGTCCACCAGCGCTGTTACAGTGGCCTGGCTGACATGCATGCGCATTGAAATCGCCTTTGCCGTGGTTTGCCCGGTCTCGCCAATCACTTGCAGCACACGAAGCTGGACCGCGGTCAGCCCGGCGGATTGCGCCAGTTCACGGCCGGACATCTCGGTGGCGCGCAGGATTCGGCGCAGGGCGACAAGGCTGCTGTCGATACGATCCATGTATCTACTCCGCGTTCGATTGGAGTGAGATTGTCAAA
Organism: Ruegeria sp. CE9; assembly: GCF_056537425.1. Lineage (NCBI taxonomy): Bacteria > Pseudomonadati > Pseudomonadota > Alphaproteobacteria > Rhodobacterales > Roseobacteraceae > Ruegeria > Ruegeria sp. CE9. The sequence goes on from NZ_JBQFRO010000002.1 coordinate 423,116, forward strand.
ATTGCATTGAGTGCTCAAGCGTTAACGGAAAGTGAAATAATTAGGTCTACTAATTAAAATATCACTAGTAGAGGTAGAATTATGACGCTTCTGCAAGAGATAGCTTCGTCTTTTGAAGTTTTGTCTTTCCTGTGGTACTTAGCCGATCAAAGTTTATTGATGGAGCGGTACATGCAGCATTCTTTGGAGTTGTTCGAACAACCCATTCCGGTTTTGCGTCCCCCATTGCCGGAAGACGGCGCTGCGGTGTCTTCGCTGGCCAGAACGGGGGATCAGGAAGCTATAGGTGGTTTGCTGGGCGAACTGGCAGCGTTTGATGACTTCAAAGAATTCTCAATCATTGCGGAACTGGATGGAGACCCGGTCGGCGCGATGCTGGCTTATGTTCTGCCATATGACCCGGAAACCCTGTTTATCTGGCAGGTCGGCGTTTCAGAGGGTGAGACGGACAAGGGCCTTGCGTCGCTAATGCTGGGTCAGGTGATGCGTCGGGACGTCTGCGCCGATGTAATCCGTGTTCAGACTGTGATTGCGTCCAACGACGAGCGCACCTGGGCTTTGTTCCGTCGGTTTGCACGGTGGCAGCGTTCTCGGATGGACAGCCAACCCTTCATCACGCAGGCACTGACCCAATATCGCCGCCATGCAAACAGCAACCTTGTGACGATCTGTCTTGAGGATCGTAATGAACTCGCGGCCTGACCGCGCCACGACATTTTCAACCAAAGTGAGAGAGCAGAATGAACGTAGCCACAACGATACCAAACGACACCTCATACTACGGTGATGAAGCGGCAACTCTGGGCGACCGGATCGTCGCCGCGCGCGAAGCTGTAGGATATTCGCAAAAGAAACTCGCTAGTCGCCTGGGCGTCAAACTGAAGACCGTGCAAGGATGGGAAGAGGATCGTACTGAGCCGCGTGCAAACAAGGCGCAGATGATGTCCGGCATTCTTGGTGTCTCGCTGGTTTGGCTTCTGATCGGTGAAGGAGAAGGTGTGCTTGAACCGACCGATACCACTTCCGGATCGGAGGATATTCAGGGCATCCTTGATGAAATCCGGACCCTCCGAACGGATATCGCACAGACGACACGCAGATTGAGCACAGTCGAAAAACGCCTGCGCGCCAGACTTTGACATCTGCGCAAATGCGAACTTCAGGCATGACCTGAGGCCATGACACAAATGACAATACTAGGAGTAGATGATGACAGGACCGGATCCCAGCCTTGTACCCTTTGATCCGGCGCAAGGCACCCATTCCGACAACAATTCCGAACTCGTCGCTACACCGCTTGAGGTCCGCGAAAAGGCTGGTTTGACCGTGGCGGAAATGGCCAACCTTATCGGGATGAGCGAGCTCGGTTACGAATTGTGGGAGAAAGGCACCCGCCGCCCCGGAGGGCCAGCGTTCAAGCTTCTCGCGCTGCTGGATGCTCATCCAAAAGAAACAGCTGCTCGTCTTCGGGAACAGATTTGAACGATACCCGTGCAGATCGCTTCGTTCTGCCTGCCGGCCACGGACACGATTGGTGTCATTGTCTGGCCAGGAACAGAACGCAAATTTACTTTGGCAATCGGCCGATCACACTGCCGTATAAATGTGCCTAGAATTCCTATCTCACGATTGTGCCTTAATGCCCGAAATTGGCCATTGAAGCAGACTTTTAACGCTATGCGTTTGTGAAGCTGCACTGCGCATCACAGAACTCAGTTTCTGCCAATTCGCCGATAGCTCCGTTTCAAAGGTGGTATCACGCTGAATTTTTCCTTTCAGCTGTTCTCAAAGCCACCTAGTCATTCACCGATCTCAAAAATAACCATCTCCGTAGCACACGCTTCGTGACGAGGATGCGTCATTGACTCTTCATAAACTAAGAACGACAAGAGTGTATTGGGAAGATTTACTCGTCGCCGCGATGCTGCCGGCTTCGATGATCCAATGGCCTTCAGACTAATTGTAGCATGTGCCCCAGCATAGGAACGGGTTTCGCTGGGGTCTTCGCTATGAGCTCGTTCCTCGCAAGCATTCGCAATTGTCACCTGACATGCATCAGTCATTGCGTGACCCATGAAAGAAGGCGCCGTATGAAGAGCACATGGCTCATAAATTGCGTGCCTAATGACCGATAGATCAGGTCTCAGGCTCCGTTTCAATCAGTCTTTCATCGTGTTTACGCGCCGCATTCTTTGTTTGATCCCGACACTTTTGGTGTTGCTCTCAGGAACGCAGCTTCCTGCTCAAACCGCAGGTAATACCGACGGATTAGTTTGTGACGAAGGTTTTGAAAACAAGAATGGATCGTGTCAAAGAACTGACATACCCGAAAACGCGTATTTGACGGGCAGTTCCTATGGCAGTGACTGGGAATGCAATCATGGATTCAAGCAAGTTGGGGAGTTTTGCGATGAAATCTATGTTCCTGAGAATGCCTATCTTGCATCGACCGGAGATCGATGGAAGTGCAATCGCTTGTTCCAACGTGTCGAGGATAGATGTGAAGAAGTGTTTGTGCCTGAAAACGGGTTCGTCGAAACACGATTTGGTGCTCAGGAAGCACATTGCCACTGGGGTTTTCGCAAAGAGGGCCGGGAGTGCGTTACAATAGAAGTTCCCGAGAACGGGCGCTTATCTGACAGGCGAAGCGCTGATGGCTGGGTGTGTCTGAGAGGGTTCAAAGCGACGGAAGGTGGCTGTGACTTTGTGATCGTTCCCGATCACGCATACCTCGCGTCTGACACATATTCTGGATGGAAGTGTGAGCGTGGTTTTCGCGCGAACCAGGACAGGTGTGTTGCGATCTTTGTCCCTTTCAACGCTCACTTAAATCGAAGAGGTGACGGTTGGGAATGTAATCGGCCGTTCACGAGACAGAATGACAAGTGCGCCGAAAATGTGCCGCGACAATAGGTTGGTGGAAATCAATACCGCCTGACAAATCCGGAAGGACTAAGCCGTGAACCATAACTCGATTGACGAAAATCTAGGCAAAAGTCTCAAAGCCGAAAAGGTGCGTCGCCGGTCCTATGGGATTAAGATATCTATTGCGTCAGCAGTGTGCGTTGCAGCGATAATTGTGGTGGTGTTTCTCTGATGCGTAAAAATGCCCCTCAAGTGACCCTTCCGGACTCAAAGATGTCAGCTCGTGGTCAGGACCAAAGAGCATTTCAGGATCGCAGTGTTCGTAAGGCGCGAAACGCTGACGTATCTGGTGTGATTGAGGAAGAATTTGGAAAGTACTTGATTAAGGCTGGCATTCTGAGCGGGAACAGCGTTGCGCGCGCGTTTCCCAAGCCACCAGCCAAAACGCAGACAATGATTGCCGATGCAGTTGGTGAAACACCAGCATTGGCCATTGAAGCGTTAAAAGAAATTCTCGAAGAACGAGACAGGAAACGTAGCGGTCAACGCCGTTTGGAGGGAAACTCTGGCACCCTCGTTCCCAGTGAAAGAGAATATACCGAGGCATTGCGCCAGATCAGGCTCACCCCTGCGCAAGTCACAATGCTCAAAGCACTTACAATCGCTGGTAAGGAAGGTCTGACCATTGGTCACTTATCTCAGGCGGCCGGTTACAAATCGCGCGAGGCCGCCATCAAAGTATTCAAGAAAATCGGACTATTGATTGCGGAATATCTGGAGCTCGAACTTCCTGAAGCCGGATCGGCACACAATGATGGATCCGCGCAGGTCCTGGCATTTTCTCACATCGAAAGTGAAGATGAGCCAGCAACCTGGATCATGCATCAGGAACTTCGCGACGCTGTTCGTTCGGTTCTATGACATACGTTCCAGCCCCAGCTTTTGTAGCGAACTTCGAACCGGAACAAATGCACGAGAGGTTGCTCACTTAGCTTATGTTGGAGAAAAGACCATATCCGCTCGACCTGATCTATGTACCTGTGAAACGGGCGAAAACGCTTGATCAACAAAAAGTTCTGACGCTGGCCGAAGATATCCTGAAGAACGGCCAGAAGACCCCGATCCAGATACGCTCGGACAACAAGAGGTTCGTGCTAATTGAAGGCCTTCACCGATTAGAGGCCATTCGCGCCTTGGGCGGTGATACGGTCGAAGCCTATCTGGTTCGCGCCAGACTACACTAAATACCTATTGGAATTGGCATTCGACAAAGCCTCGGAAAATGTTAGCAGACGTTGACTTTTTTCATCCCAAAGATGCAATCGTGCACAATGAAAGCTCTCATATAGAGTAATACGCTGGCAATTTTCCAACTCAGAATGGTCACGCAAAACCTCGTTTAGCCGATAAAACGGTATGCGGCTGGCAAGGTGGTGAACATGGTGTACGCCGATATTGGCAGAGAACCAACGCAGGATGCCTGGTAGGGCATAATGAGAACTTCCATAGAATGCGGCGTTCTGAAGATTCCAGCTCTCTTCCCGATCCCAGGTCGTGTGTTCAAACTGGTGTTGAATGTAGAAAAGCCAAATACCAATCGACGCGGCGACAATCATGGTTGGCAGGAAAACATACGCCAACACCTCAAAGCCTCCGGCCCAAAAAGCCAGAGCCAATAACCCCGCAATTGCGGCGTTTGTTCCCATCGCACTTGCCCAGTACAGCCAGCCTGATCGCATGAAACCAAGAGGTAAACGGTATTGAAGAAAGAACGTATAGATCGGCGCAACACCGAATAGGAAGATGGGAATCCGGGTCAGACGATACGCGGCACGCCCGAACCAATTCCGCTTCAGGGATTCTTCAGTGGTCAATGTAGGGATGTCACCCATACCACGCCGATCAAGGTTACCGGTTGAGGCGTGGTGAATCGCATGGCTTTGCCGCCAAACGTCATAGGGTGTCAGGGCAAGAACACCTAGAACCCGGCCGGTCCAATTGCAGGCGTCGCGGTTTCTAAAGAAAGATCCATGACCACAATCATGCATAATGATGAAGATACGGACCAGAAATGCGGCATTCAGGACGGCCAGTAATATTGCGATCCAGACACTAAAAGATAAAGCCATCCACGCTAGAGCCCATAGCGCGAATAAGGGGACAACGGTGATCGCAACTTCATAAATACTGCGCTTCGCATCGGGCACACGGTATTGCGCGAGCGCCCGCGCCCAGTCTTTTGGTTGTAACTTACTTGTTCTCCAACAGCTTATAGTAGCCCAGTGTGCAAACGGGCTCCCAGAAAGGGTGCCCGAAAAAGGTCAGGCGAGTGCCAGATTGGCAGCGTTGTCGCGTCCGTCACGGCCCGCTTCAATGTCGAAGGTAACCTTCTGGCCATCCTTCAATTCACTGATGCCGGAACGTTCAAGTGCCGAGATATGCACGAATACGTCGCGCTTGCCATCTTCAGGCTCGATAAAGCCAAATCCTTTGGTCGAGTTGAACCATTTTACTGTGCCATTTGCCATGGTGGAGGTCTCCTAATACTTGCCGCCCGCATCATTGCGGCGACTCGGCGCGGTCGGTCTGAATCGAAAGACTGAACGCCGAATTGGGGAGACAGCAGGTCGAAAAAGAAAAACGTAAGCCTTATGTATATGGACTTCGACCACGCACGATACAAGCCTTGATGCTTTGGCGGACAACAGAGAAATTGAGCCTGTCTGGCTTAGAACTAGGCAAGTAGAGGTGAAACCGTTGCTCTTCGATCCAAACTTGACGGTACGCGCGATCCTACATTGACAAGACCCTAATAAGGCTCGGAATTAGCTTTGAAGCGCATCAAGTCAGCATCGGTCGCGCCGATTTCTGCGTCGATGTACTTGCACCGGAATTTGAACTTGTTCCCGAAAACTTTGTCATTCACAGCCACACGAACCGCGCCGATTATCTTGCTGCACACGATGATATGCGCAGCAACGGTAAATCCGGTCAGTTTACATCTGTCACGGTAGGCAAAATGCCGGGGCGCCAAGTCATCATTTACGACAAGCGTCGTGAGGTGATCGACAAGAAAAAGCCGATCTGGTGGGATATCTGGAACGCTAACCTTGAGCGGGATGGCCTACCCCTATTGGACCCCTCCGACCCGTCCATTAGCCGCGTGTGGCGGGTAGAGGTGCGCGCCGGGAAGGACTTGCTCAAGGATCGGTGGCAGATCAGGACGTGGCCCCAATTCGATGCCCTGTTCGGCGATGTCATTTCCGAGGCGTTGCAGAAGATACGCTACTGTGAACCTGATCCCGATGACAGCAATCGTGCCCGGTGGTCCAATCATGAAATTTGGGACTTGGTTGCTGGATCGTCGGAGGATGACCTACAGGAAATGCGCAAGCGCACTGGACTTACTCGATATCGTCGATGACGAATACAAGGGGCATGATCTCTTAAGCATAAGGGATGTATACCAATCGGTTCGGGTATTTGAGATTGGCGCAGGCAACGCATTTCATGGGAAAGACGTATCAGCAATAATATTGAAGATCGCTGCAGCAAGCCCTCAGCTAAGGTCTCCTATTCTTACCAACGATGTCGCAGAAGCAATCATTTCTCTCGATGGAAGGGTGGGCTGTAGCAGCTTCAATCTAGAGCAAGCAATCAACGCTGCCCAATGGAGGCACGCATTTCTAGATATTTACCGATGCTTGGAAAGCCTCTTCTTTTTCCCGTGGGTGTACAAACTAAAAAGCATTGCAAATCCCGGTACCTCAGTCTTGGAGATACGCGACAGATGTAAAGAAGACTTAAGTTGGACGGCGAAGGAGAAAGAGTCCATTTCGGAATTGTTCTTATTGGTCAAGAGTCCTGCGATGGTAGCTATCGAGAGTGGCGAAGAGTTCTTCAAGGAAGTCGTCAATGATCCCCATGCAAAGCGCGATGCCTTCGGGCGACGTGTATATTTTGCTCGGAATTCTTTGGTGCACCATGAAGACCGCGAAAAGCCTAACGCTGATGTGCCGAGTAGTCAGGATTATCAGGCTCTTACGCTATATTTGTGCGAATTTCTGAAGGCATTTGACGCAAAGTACGGCCGGTTGTGGTCTCAAGTTGCCGGCGCCTAAAATTCAGTGTCTGTAACGAATGACCATTTAGAAGAGCCTAGGCTATATCCCGATTAAGTCCGCAATGGGCCAGACTCGAAGCTTTGCAGAGTTCACTTTCTGCGCAAAGCTACCCTTGGTTAGGCCTAGTACTGCAAGGGCAGCGAAAGTCTGCTTGGTGGCCAAATGGCATTGAGCGGCAGCCGAACTATTCCGTATTGGTAGTTTTCTTCCGCATTCTCTTACGGTTCTTAAAACGCTGTATTCGAGAGCTTGCTACATCTAAAGCATCGATGTCGGGACAGAGTTCAGGAAAATTGTAATAGCCTGCGCCGTTAAACAGTAGAAAAGCGGCGGCATCATAGACCTTCGCTGCCAACTTTTCGTCGTCAAAAGCACCTAAGCTAATCCTGCCAAGGTCCCCCTTGATCTGGCATCCCCAGTAGTGGGAGCCATTTGTGCGCTTAGCTTTGAACACACCCTTGTATTGTGAGGACGTGTTTTTCTTGGGTTTACGGTTGCGCATAACCGACTGGCGTCCAACTCGATCGGTTAAATTCGACACCCGACAGTCAAAACTGAGCTTGTTTTCAAATGATACTTGTTTGAAGTCAGCAGTTGATTTTTCTGGATGCGCCAATGACAACACTAGTCGTTGCAGCGAGATGCGTTGGCCCTTGATATCCGCAACCGCATACATGTGTTCTTCACGTGATATAACCGCATACCAATTGTATTTTGTCACGTGGTTAAAAAACCTTTTATCCACCAGCGCTACAAGACCGCGACTAGTCGGGACCAAGGAAATTTCTTCGGGATCCAAAGTGTCCGCTAGTGCGAGAATGGACCTACGAGTACGATCAATAAAATCAGCCATGGCACCATCAGATTGAATACAGGGTCAATCCATCTCTAAAAAATGGTGCTTTGGCAACTCTTTCACTGAACTCTGCAAGGCCGCTACCACGCGATCTCTTTAACCTTAGACCTGTGACTCAGTCGCAACGCTATTTTCCTGATCCTAGTGCTTCCGTATTGCTTCCGGCAACGCAAGCGCCAGAAACATTTGCGCAAAGCTATCCATCTATTTCTTTGATTTTATTGTAAAAAGTGGTGAGCCGTGCAGGATTCGAACCTGCGACCCACTGATTAAAAGTCAGTTGCTCTACCAACTGAGCTAACGGCCCACTCTTTTGCTGGATCTCTTCGATCCGTGGCGCTCTCTAAAACTATCTGCCACCCAGGTTCAAGTCCAAATTTGCGCCTCGTTTCGCCAGAATATTATTCATATCCCGCGTCCCGATAGGCGGCCTAATTAGGCAGGTGGCGCGGGGGGGTCAACCCCTTTTTTGAGGAATCTTACGCACAGGGTGGATTCACGGTCTGACCAAGGTTATATGCCCGCCATGCAACGCCAAAACGATACCGGTTTGCCCTTCATGAAGATGCACGGGCTGGGCAATGACTTTGTCATTGTCGACGCGCGTGCGCATGATGCAGTCATCTCTGCTGCTCTGGCAAAGGGAATCGGGCATCGTCAATTCGGTGTCGGTTTCGATCAGTTGGCAGTGATCGAAAACGGAAGCGCGGATGCGCATTTGGTGTTCTACAATGCCGATGGATCGACCTCGGCGGCTTGCGGTAATGCCACACGCTGTATTGCGCGGTTCTTGATGGAAGAAACGGGTAAGTCCCAACTGACGCTCACGACAGAACGCGGTGCTTTGCATGCACGTGACATGGGCAACGGGCTGACATCGGTGAACATGGGGCCTCCTCAGCTTGAATGGTACGAGATTCCGCTGGCCGAAGATGTTGATACACTTGAGCTGCCTATCGAAGGCGGTCCCAGTGCAACGGGCATGGGCAATCCGCACTGTACCTTCTTTGTTGATGATGCCGAGGCTATCCCACTGGCAGAGTTTGGCGCGCGCTACGAACATCACCCGCTTTATCCTGAGCGAACCAATGTGCAGGTTGCCCAAATCACCGGGCCTGACCAGATCCGCATGCGTGTATGGGAGCGGGGCGTGGGGATCACGCTGGCCTCTGGGTCCTCGTCCTGTGCCACAGCCGTGGCTGCCGCGCGGCGCGGCCTGACAGGGCGCAAGGTACAGGTGGATCTTGACGGTGGAACCATCTGGATCGACTGGCGAGATGATGGTGTTTGGATGACCGGACCCACAGCCCATGTCTTTTCCGGCACTCTGACATCGGAATTTCTGAGGTCACTGGGATGAACCCTCCGAAATTCAGCACTCTGGGTTGTCGCCTGAACGCCTATGAGACCGAAGCGATGAAAGAGCTTTCGCAGCAAGCCGGACTCAGCGATGCAGTGATCGTGAATACCTGCGCCGTAACAGCCGAAGCCGTTCGTAAGGCGCGTCAAGAGATCCGCAAGCTGCGGCGCGAAAACCCCGATGCCCGCCTCATCGTCACTGGTTGCGCCGCCCAGACCGAGCCCGATACCTTCGCGCAGATGGACGAGGTTGATGCGGTCATCGGCAATACTGAAAAGATGCGGCCGGAAACATGGAAAGGCATGGCCACAGACTTTATCGGACAGACCGAGGCTGTTCAGGTGGACGACATCATGTCGGTTACCGAAACGGCTGGTCATTTGATTGACGGGTTTGGCACAAGGTCGCGTGCTTATGTTCAGGTCCAGAACGGTTGCGACCACCGCTGTACCTTCTGTATCATTCCTTATGGCCGCGGAAACTCGCGCAGTGTCCCAGCGGGCGTTGTAGTGGATCAAATCAAACGGCTGGTAGACAAAGGCTATAACGAGGTCGTCCTGACCGGCGTTGACCTTACTTCGTGGGGGGCGGACCTTCCTGCCGCACCTAAACTGGGCGATCTGGTCATGCGCATCCTAAAGCTGGTTCCGGACCTGCGTCGCCTTCGGATCAGCTCAATCGATTCAATCGAAGTGGATGAGAACCTGATGCAGGCCATCGCGACCGAACCGCGCCTGATGCCGCATCTGCACTTATCCCTACAACACGGTGACGATCTGATCCTGAAGCGGATGAAACGCCGCCACCTGCGCGACGACGCGATCCGCTTTACGGAAGAGGCCCGCAAACTGCGCCCGGATATGACATTCGGCGCCGATATCATCGCAGGCTTCCCAACCGAAAGTGATGCTCATTTCGAGAATTCAATCAAATTGGTAAGTGACTGCAACCTGACTTGGTTGCATGTCTTCCCCTACTCAAAACGCGAGGGCACCCCTGCCGCCCGCATCCCGCAGCAGGTAAACGGGAACATCATCAAAGAACGCGCCGCGCGCCTGCGCGCCGCCGGAGAAGCGCAGGTCACCAAACACCTATCCGCGCAGGTTGGCAAAACCCATCACATCCTGATGGAAAACCCAACGATGGGTCGCACTGAACAATTCACTGAGGTGACATTCAACTCAGCCCAACCCGAAGGCCAGATCGTTACTGCAACGATTCAAGCGCACACTGCGACCCAGCTTACAGTCTGATCCGCACTTCATCTGGCCAAAAATATCCCGGGGATGAATTGGCCGCAGGCCAAGAAGGGGCTGGCCCCTTAAATACTTAGGCAAAAAAACCCCGCTCCAAAAAGGCGCGGGGCTATTCATCAGGATCGTCGTGGCGTTAGTCCAGACGTTTACCCTTCACAGGCGCCCACAGACGCTTGTTCACCAGATACAGCAGAACAGACAAGACCGTCAGAAACAGGACGCCGACGAAACCGGCATTCTTGCGCTCCATCATCTTGGGCTCGGCTGTCCACATCAGGAAGGCAGCGACATCCTCGGCCATGTGCTCGACCGAGTTCGCGTGACCATCGGCAAATTCGACTTGTTCATCTGACAGTGGTGGGGCCATCGAAATCCAGCCGCCAGGAAAGGCGGTGTTTTCATACAGAGTCGCGCCCGCTTCGGTCTTTTCTTCACCGGTATAACCATCCAGCAGCGAGGCGATGTATTCCGCACCTCCCATGCCTTTGATCAGCTGGTTGATGCCAAGCCCGTAAGGGCCATGGAAGCCCGCGCGCGCCTTTGCCATCAAGCTCAGGTCAGGTGCGTTCTCCAGATTCGACATCGGGAAATGATCGGTCGGGATGGCCGGGCGAAAATCATCCAACTCGGGGTCGAACACTTCGAAATTGTCGGCCGCATAGGTGATGACCTGCTCTTCCGAATATCCCAGATCCTCAAGCGTCCTCAGTGGGATGTATTGCAGACCATGGCAGGCGGCGCAGACCTCAGTATAGATCTGCAGACCGCGCTGAAGCTGGTTTTGATCCCAGGTTCCGAAAGGTCCTTCGAAGGAAAAGTCGAAGTCCTCGACATGCCCTTCGCCACCTGCTGCGAAAGACGCAGCAGGGGTAAATGCGAGGGCAAACGCGGCACCGATTGCAAGTTTCTTGAACATGATTCCGGTCCCTCTTCTTACTCGGCCGGCGTGGCGTCGGCGTTTGCCTTGCCATAATGCGCGTTGAAGTCTTCTTCGATCGTTTCCGGCTGGGCATCGGGTTTTTCGATGACACCCAGGATCGGCAGGATCACAAAGAAATAGGCGAACCAGTAGGCGGATGCGATCAGCGAGAAGGTTGCATAGGGCTCTTCCGCGGGCATCGCACCCAGCCACATCAGGGCAAAGAAGTCGATGACCAGCAAGTAGAACCACCATTTGAACATCGGGCGGTATTTGCCCGAACGCACGGTCGAGGTGTCCAGCCAGGGTGCCAGCGCCATGGCCAGGATCGCGCCGAACATGGCCAGAACACCAAAGAACTTCGCGTCGATGATGCCGCCGGTGATGAAGCTGGCGAACTGAACGACCCAAACCTCACCGGTGAAGGCGCGCAGGATCGCGTAGAAAGGCAGGAAGTACCATTCAGGAACGATGTGCGCAGGTGTAACCAGCGGGTTCGCTTCGATATAGTTATCCGGGTGGCCCAGATAGTTCGGCATGTAGCCCACAATAGCCCAGAACACGACCAGGATGACCGCCAGCGCGAACAGATCCTTAATCACGAAGTAGGGCCAGAACGGCAGCGTGTCTTTCTCGGCCTCGGCTTTCGATCCACGACGCACCTCAACACCCGTGGGGTTGTTGTTGCCGGTGGTGTGGAAAGCCCAGATATGCACGATCACCAGCGCTGCAATCACGAAGGGCAGCAGATAGTGCAGCGAGAAGAAGCGGTTCAGCGTGGCGTTATCCACTGCAGGTCCGCCCAACAACCAGGTCTGGATCGCATCACCCACAAACGGGATCGCACCAAACAGGCCGGTGATAACTGTCGCACCCCAGAAGGACATCTGACCCCAGGGCAGAACGTAACCCATGAAGGCGGTGCCCATCATCATCAGGTAGATAAGCATCCCGATGATCCACGTGATCTCACGCGGGGCTTTGTACGAGCCGTAGAACAAGCCACGGAAGATGTGAATGTACACCGCAACAAAGAACAGCGATGCGCCGTTCATGTGCAGATAGCGCAGCATATAGCCACCATTCACGTTGCGCATGATGTGTTCGACGCTGGCGAAGGCCAGATCGACATGCGGGGTGTAGTGCATCACCAGAACGATGCCGGTGACAATCTGCAACGCCAGGCAGAATGCCAGAACGATGCCCCAGATCCACCACCAGTTCAGGTTCTTTGGTGTTGGAATCATCAGGGTGTCATACAGCAGGCCGACAATCGGTAGGCGGCTGTTCAGCCACTTTTCGCCGTTTGTCTTCGGCTCGTAATGATCGTGGGGAATTCCGGACATAAGTGAGGTCTCCCTTAGCCGAGTTTGATGGTGCTGTTATCCACCCACTCAGCGGGCGGCACAGGAAGGTTCTCGGGCGCGGGGCCCTTACGGATACGGCCCGCCAGATCGTAGTGCGAACCATGGCAGGGGCAGAACCAGCCACCGAAGTCACCGGCATCGCCCAGCGGCACACAGCCCAGGTGGGTACATACGCCCATCTGCACGATCCAAGCGCCCGGCGCTTCGCCTTCGGGCGACGGCATGACGCGGTTGGCGTCGGTTGCCGGTGCATCTGCTGCGATATTAAAGTTACGGGCCAATGGATCGGGCAAGGCGTCAATGCCTTCGGCATCCTGGTCCTGAGCTTCCTGAATCTCGGCACCGGTGCGATGGCGAATGAAAACGGGTTTGCCCAGCCACTTCACGGTCAGCTGCGTGCCCGGCTCAACACCGCTTACATCCACGCGGATCGAGGACAAGGCCTGAACGTCTGCCGAGGGGTTCATTTGATTTACCAGGGGCCAAACGGCAGCCCCGGTGACAACGACACCTGCGCCGCCAGCGACGTAGTAGAGGAAATCTCTGCGGGTGCCTTCGTGGTCTTCAGCTTGGGACACGAGGTTATCTCCGATTTTCTGGCGCCCGCGAACGGGCATAAAGCTCGCGCACCGCATGAACTGCGGCGTCTTAAACGGGGTATCTATCGGGGAGAATAGAGTTCGTCCAGCGCTGTTAAACGCGCATTACGCCGCATCTAAGCATTCATGTCACGATAAGAAGGCCAAATTTCAATTTCAAATGCAGATTTTGACGCTTTGAAGCAGCAGATCGCCGTAATCCAGACGCGAACTGATTCGCGGGAATCACCTGCCTGAACACATCTGAACAGTCCTGGATTCCCCTACGGCGCAAAATGTCGCCCTTATTCAAAGCTGCATCTGGATGATAAGGTTATATCTACTTTGAGGAGACTCAAATGCTTCTAAATCATTCATTTTAAAATAGATATTTCATTTACGTGATCTCTGCATGAATCCTGTTGCACTTTAAACGGGAATACGTGAAAGGCCAGCCAAGCAAACTTTCCAACCCGAGATGTCCAATGCCAAAGATAGCAACAACTGCAGTTTTTGTTTCGCTTCTAACTTCATCACAGGTGATCGCGGCCGGTGATCCAGCAAAGGGCGAACAACTCTATAACCGATGCTCCTCGTGCCACGCGATCATCAAAGATGGCGAAGTTCTGGTCAAAGGTGGCATCACAGGGCCGAATCTCTTTGGCGTGATTGGTCGCATCGCAGGGACTGAGAACGACTATCTCTACGGGAGTGAGCGTTTGCCCATCGGTATGTTTACCGATGACATGATCCGCGCCGGGCAGGAAGGGCTGGTGTGGACCGAAGAAAACATCGCCGCCTATTCCAAGGACCCGGTCGGGTTCATTAAGGAATATCTGAACGATGACACCGCGCGCCCGAACATGACCGTTAAGTTGAAGAAAGGGGCGGATGACATCGCCGCCTATCTCGCGACCTTCGTGGCGCCGTAATTCCGTCGCTGTCTACCAGAAACTTCAGGCCTCGCGCATGAGCGAGGCCAATTGCGCCACCTCAGCCCCGACCCCGGCAGATTGCACATGATCCGCAGCGCTTTGGCGCGCGGCATCCGGCTTGTTTTGGTTCAGTTTCCAGGTGCCGTCGATCTCTGAGATCATCAAGCGGCACGGCACGATCATGCGCATCATCCGTTCCAATGCTTCAGGTGTCATCTTCGACGCTAGCCACGGCGGCTTGGGCTGCAGGCGATTCTCAAAATCAGCCGCCTGCCGATCCAACACGCTTCGCAGCTCTTCCACTGGGCGCATCTCTAAGACCCCGGTCAAATGCACCGCCACATAGTTCCAGGTCGGGACCTGATCATCAATGCCATACCAATCGGGCGAGATGTACCCATCGGGGCCCGAAACGGCGATCCGCGCTGGCTGCGGCTGCTTAAGCGCACGGACAATCGGATTGGAACGCACCAGATGCAGGTCCACCCAAGTGGCATCCTCATTCAGCAGGAAGGGAATGTGGCTCAGCAAGGGCGCATCCGAGGTCGACACCGCCAGAACACCAAACGCACGAGCGCGGGCAAAATCGACGTGGCGGGTCCGGGCTTCGGCCCGAAAAGCGGGATTGGGGTGCATTTTGATCCTCCTGCCAATTCCTCTTGCAGAAGCGGCATCTGATTGGCAAGGTCCACCTCGTTCTCAGGGCGGGGCGAAATTCCCCACCGGCGGTATGCGGGCGTGACCCGTAAGCCCGCGAGCGGCTCAGCAGTGTCCACGATCCGAAAAGTGGAAACCAGTTTTCGGGCAAGTTGTGGAATCACCAAAGGATGTCAGCAGATCTGGTGAGAGGCCAGAGCCGACGGTTACAGTCCGGATGAAAGAGAACGTGCAGCGCGCCGCAGACCGGCGCGGCTGCTCGTGATCGCCTTGGGTGACGTGTCTGCAAACCAAGGAGATTCAAATGACACACACCCGCTACGCTTTCATCAAAGCCAATTGGCATTCCGACATCGTGGATCGCGCGCTGGATGGGTTTCTCGAACTGATTCCCGCCGACCACTTCGATGTATTCGACGTCCCCGGCGCGTTCGAGATGCCCTTGTTGGCTCGCGATCTGGCCCAGACCGGGCGTTATGCCGCCGTGGCCTGCGCCGCTTTTGTGGTAGATGGGGGCATCTATCGGCACGATTTCGTTGCTCAGGCCGTGGTTGATGGCCTGATGCGCGCAGGTATGGACACCGGTGTCCCGGTCCTCTCGGTGTCGCTAACCCCACATCAGTACCAGGAGACCGATCATCACGACGCGATCTACCAGGATCACTTCGTGCAAAAGGGGCGAGAGGCCGCCCAAGCCGCACTTAAAGTAACCGAGACCCGGACAAAGATTTCTGCAGCCGCCTGATCTTCATCTTTTTGCAAATACTCAAACGCACTGCCCACCGGGCGGTGCTACCCCATCGCAAATGCAAATCCGCTTGAGGCCAAGCCTCGCGACCGCTAATCACATCGCTCAAAGGAGCATGCCCCATGTCGATGAACAGCTTTGGACACCTCTTCCGCGTCACCACCTGGGGTGAAAGCCACGGCCCAGCCCTTGGCGCAACTGTCGACGGCTGCCCGCCCGGTGTCACGATCGACGAGGCGATGATCCAGCAGTGGCTCGACAAGCGCAAACCGGGGCAGAACAAGTTCACCACCCAGCGGCGCGAGCCTGATCAGGTGAAAATTCTGTCAGGCGTCTTCGAGGGCCAAACAACCGGGACCCCGGTGCAGTTGATGATCGAAAATACCGACCAGCGGTCGAAAGACTACGGCGATATCATGGACAAGTTTCGCCCCGGTCATGCCGATATCACCTACTGGCAAAAATATGGCATCCGCGACTATCGCGGTGGCGGGCGCAGCTCGGCCCGCGAAACTGCATCTCGTGTCGCCGCAGGCGGGCTGGCCCGCGAGGCGATCAAACAGATCGCGCCAAATGTGCAGATCACAGGCTATATGACCCAGATCGGTCCTCACAAAATCGACCGCGCCAATTTCGACTGGTCCGAGATCGAGCAGAACCCGTTCTGGACGCCCGATGCTCAGGCGGCAGAAGATTGGGCGACCTATCTGGATGACCTGCGTAAGTCTGGCAATTCGGTCGGTGCGGTGGTTGAGGTGGTCGCTCGCGGCGTCCCCGCCGGGATCGGGGCGCCCGTTTACGCCAAGTTAGACACTGATCTGGCCGCCGCGATGATGTCGATCAACGCCGTGAAAGGTGTTGAAATCGGCGAAGGCATGGCCGCCGCAGAACTGACCGGTAAAGCTAACGCTGATGAAATTTTCATGGGGCAGAACGGCCCTCAATACAGCTCGAACCATGCGGGTGGCATTCTGGGCGGTATCTCGACCGGACAAGACATTGTGGTGCGCTTTGCGGTCAAACCAACCTCGTCGATCCTGACCACCCGCAAAACCATCACCAAATCAGGCGAAGAGACCGAGATTATCACCAAAGGCCGCCACGATCCCTGCGTCGGCATCCGTGCCGTGCCCGTGGGTGAGGCCATGATGGCCTGCACGATCCTCGACCATCTGCTGCTGCATCGTGGCCAAATCGGTGAGAACCGTGGACGGATCGGCTGATCTGCGCAGCCGACTGCGCGGCGTCGTCGTGCAGCGGATGGAAACTGACCCCGCCCACGATCTGGCCCATCTGGATCGCGTCTGGGTGAACGCCCAAGCGATTGCAGATACGCAAACCGATACGACTGTGCTGCTGGCGGCCAGCTATCTGCACGATTTGGTTAACTTGCCGAAAGATGATCCTGATCGGCATCTGGCATCACAACGTTCGGCCGTAGAATCAGAGCCTATTCTTGCCAATCTTGGCTTTTCGGCCTCAGACATTTGCCGCACACAACACGCCATTACGGCACACAGTTATTCCGCCAACATCCCACCCGAGACGCCAGAGGCGCGTATCTTACGAGATGCTGATCGTCTGGATGCGCTTGGCGCGATCGGAATTGCCCGCAACTTCTCGGTCTCAGGTGCGCTGGGGCGGGCGCTGTATGACCCGGCAGATCCGTTCGGCAAATCCCGCCCAATGGATGATCTTCAGTTCTCGATCGATCACTGGAAGATCAAACTGCTGAACCTGCCACATGACATGTTGACCGAAAAAGGCAGGTCTATCGCGCAAGAACGCGCGGCGCGGATGATCCGGTTTTTGAATGACTTGTCGAACGAGATCGGCACCCCATTGCCACCGGACTGGGCGGCACAGTAATACCCTCTCACAGAGCAGGTTGATCTTTCCCACGCAAAATAGCAGGTTCGCGCCATGGCGAAATCCTTAACATCGCATCGTCCGGCATTGGCCGTGGCGCTGAAACTCAGTGCGCTTGTGCTGTTTACAGTGATGTCTGCTTTGGTAAAGGCGTTGTCGGAAGATTTCCCCCCAGGCGAGATGGTGTTCTTCCGCTCGCTTTTTGCCATTCCAGTCATCATCGCTTGGTTATCCTGGCGTGGAGAGTTGTCGCACGGATTCATCGTCAAGAAGCCGATGGGCCATTTCTGGCGCGGTGTTTTGGGCACGTCGGCAATGGGACTGACCTTTACCGGCCTCAGCCTGTTGCCTTTGCCGGAAGTCACGGCCATCGGATACGCAACCCCGATCTTCACGCTGATTCTGGCTGCAATCATGCTGGGTGAGCGGATAAGGATGATCCGTATCGGTGCCGTCGCCCTTGGCCTCGTCGGAGTTCTTATCATGATCTGGCCGCGACTGGGATCAGGCACGGCTGAAGCTGCCGCAACACTCGGCGCGCTGTGCGTGCTGGCAGCCACGGTCGCCCGAGCCTTTGTTCAGATCCATATCCGCCAGTTGGTGCAGGTGGATCATCCCGCCGCGATCGTGTTTTATTTCTCGCTCACCGCAACCTTACTTTCGGGCCTGACTGTGTTTTGGGGCTGGGTCCTTCCTAGCTGGGAGCAAGCTGTCCTGCTGGTGACCATCGGCTTGATTGGTGGGGTGGCACAGATTCTCGTGACATCCTCGTACAAGTTCGGCCAGGCATCGATGCTGGCGCCCTACGATTACACCACAATGCTTTTCGCCATCATCATCGGCTACATCTGGTTTGATGAGCTTCCAACTTTGGTCATGCTGGCCGGTGCGGCCTTGGTGATCGCCGGCAACGTCGTCGTTATCCTGCGCGAGCGTCAGCTGGGTCTGGATCGCACCAAGGCGCGGTCCGTGACAGACCCAAAAGCGTGACTTTACCTTTCACAAACTTCCCCTAGGTTGGGGCGCGATACGGCTATGAGGTTTCCCGATGAGTGACGCACAAAACCACAAAGAAAAGATGCAAGAGGTGCAGGCCAAGCACCGCAAGAAGGTCTCAGAAGCGGTCGATCCCGGACGGGGTTTGGTGCTGATCAATACCGGCAAGGGCAAAGGCAAATCCTCGGCTGCGTTTGGCGTTGTGATCCGTGCCTTGGGCTGGGGTCAGAAAGTGGCCGTGGTTCAGTTCATAAAGGGCAAATGGAAGACGGGTGAACGCCGGTTCTTTGAGGAACGCGATCTGGTCACCTGGCACACGATGGGCGAAGGGTTTACCTGGGATACGCAGGACCGCGAACGCGACATCGCGGCCGCAACTTCGGCCTTCAACAAGGCATGTGAGCTGATGAAAAGCGGTGAGTACGATCTGGTCGTTCTGGACGAGATCAATATTGCTCTGCGCTACGAATACCTTTCAGTAGACACTGTTATTGAGGGACTTCGGGCGCGCTCGGACAAAACCAGCGTGTTTCTGACAGGGCGTGACGCACCACAGGCCCTGCGGGAATATGCGGATCTGGTAACTGAAATGACAGAAGAAAAACATCCGTTTCAGGCTGGCATCAAAGCTCAACGCGGTGTGGATTTCTAAGCCCGCGCACTGCCCTCATTCAGTGATCGTATCGAGGGGCGTCTGATCGCATGCCCCCTGGCGGCTGAGCGTTCTTCAAGCGCTCGGCATCGTTCGGCATTGCAGGTCTTTTGATCCAGATAGGCGGCGACATCCGAGGTGAGCGCGTCGCAATCACACGATGCGCAGCAGGGATCTGCCATCAGTTCTTCGAATCGATCGCGCACTCATGGGTTCCTTTGATCATTCCCGAGGCGATGGCAGGCTATCACATCTCATTTGCTGAGCCTACAGATCGCCCCGGAAAGGTGTGCTTGATGGTATCATCTGGCCTTGTCTTTAATCTGATTATTTTTATCAGAATTTTCAATTTAAAAAAAGCTGAGGCGGTTTTGCACGAAATTCCATATTTAGTGTCTGATATAGATCGGGCCATGCAAAATTTTGCATGGCCCGATCATTTGCTGTGATCCTATTATGTCCTTACACAACAGCATCCTGCTCGGGCGCACTGAGTGATATAACCGCGACAACAGCGGCCCCGTTAACCCAGTAGAACAGGGCATCAAGACCCGAGAATCCGAATAGGCTGGGTGCAAACAGAAACGTAATCCCGACAAGCAGATCAACTGCCAAATGGAACTTGTAGGGCAGCACCCGCCAGATCCCAAGGTGGTGATCCGTCAGAACGGTCAGCACAAAGGCCGCGGCACCTGTGACGACCGACAGCCACAGCGCCAGCGGGTTTGACTGGCCCAGCCCCAGCACGAAGGGTAGGACCATTAGCGCGACGGCAACAGGATAGTCGAGATAGGCGTGGACCGATCGGGTAACAAAACGCAGAGACATGAGAACTTCCTTTCTTCAATCAGTGATGATCAAAGACTAAGGAGTAGATCCTGTACGTTGAATTCCAGATCGTTTAGCGAACATTGCAGATCGTACACCTTTTGCGAACGATCAGTGCATCGCCCGATAAGCGGCTGGCGACACGCCAACCTGTTTCTTGAACACACGAGAGAATGCAGCCTCTGATGCATACCCGACCTCGGCGGCGGCATTCGCGATATTCCAGCGGCTTTCGGTCAGCCCATGACAGGCAATCTGCATGCGCCAATCTGTCAGGTATTGCATCGGCGTCGTTCCCATCTTTTGGGAAAAGAGCTGCGCAAATGCCGTGCGCGACATCGCAGCCTCGCGGGCGAGTGTCGCAACGCTCCAATCCTGCGCCGGGGATTGATGAAACGCCGTGAGAGCCCGTGATATGCGCGGATCGGCAAATCCGGCCAGCGCTGCGTCATCCGGGCTTTGATGTTCAAGATAGGCGCGGATCGCTTGGGCAAACAGCACTTCGGACAATTTCATCGCGATCAGGTCGCCGCCAATGCGGGCACCTGACACTTCTGATCCGATCATGCGCAGAGTCGCTTCGATCCACGATCCCGCCTCTTCGCCATAGTTCTGAATCAAGATAAAGGGCGGCAACCTATCGATCAGCATGTGCCCTGTTCCATTCCGCCCGGCGGGGCCGCTGAACGAGAAGTGGCCACAAATCAATTGCGTGTCACGCTCTTCCTCTGCACCACCGTAAACCAATACCCCATCGCCCTGATAACCGGATTGATCCAAGACCTGCTCAAGCGGCAAGGCATCAAAGGGTTTGACCTCGTTGCATAGTAACGCATGTGGGGCGCCATGGGGGATCAGGATCAGATCACCTTGCCGCAATCGCAGCGTGTCACCGGTCGCAGACAGGTGGACCTTCAGCTCACCGCGTTGAACAAAGTGAAATCGCGCCACGTTTTCGAACCCCGGCACCTGAACTCCAAACGGAGGAGTAAAGGAGGTTCGAAAATAGAACGTGCCGCGCAATGACAGGCGCGTGAGAATATCGCTAAGAAGATCCAACATGCACCAAGGATACGGTTTGGCACGGCAACGTCCATATCATCGGACGATTTGCATGGAAAATCGCACGATCTGCAATCAAAACCCCCGCCTGAGCGGGGGTTGAGAGGCTTTCAACTTAGGCGCGGACCAGCTTTTCGTAGTCTTCAGCGATCTCGCGGGTCAGATCTCCGACCTCAAACGTATAGTCGCCGATCTGCCCGACCGGAGTGACCTCGGCTGCGGTGCCGGTCAGCCAGCATTGTTCGAAATCGGCCATCTCTTCGGGTCTGATGCGGCGCTCATGGACGGTGACGCCTTTGTCTTTCAACATCTGAATGACCGTCTGGCGCGTGATGCCGTTCAGGAAGCAATCGGCCAACGGGGTGTGCACTTCGCCATCCTTAACGAAGAAAACATTCGCACCCGTCGCCTCGGCCACATTGCCATTGTAATCCATGAACAACGCGTCCGAGCAGCCTTTGGCCTCGGCCTTATGCTTCGAGATGGTGCAGATCATGTAAAGACCCGCTGCCTTGGCATGCACCGGAATGGTTTCCGGGCTGGGGCGCTTCCACTCGGCGATGTCCAGTTTAGCGCCCTGCATCTTGGCATCACCGTAATAGGCACCCCATGGCCAGACAGCTATCGCCATCCGAACGGGGTTCTTGGCGGAAGCGACACCCATATCCTCGCCCGAGCCACGCCAGACCAGCGCCCGCACATAAGCGTCCTGAAGACCGCTGGCTTTCAGTGCCTCATCCTTGGCTGCCTCGATCTGATCAACAGTGTAGGGCATCGGCATATCCAGAGCCTCGGCCGAGGCGATCAGGCGTTCCGAATGTTCGCGGCTTTTGAAGATTTTACCATCATAGGCGCGCTCACCCTCGAACACCGAGGACGCGTAGTGCATTGCATGGGACAGAATGTGCACATTGGCCTCGCGCCAGGGCACCAGTTCGCCATCCATCCAGATGACACCGTCGCGATCGTCATATCCCGCCATGCGAAACCTCCTGAACCGGGCAATATTTCCGAATGTTGCGTCGATTAGGTCCGCATCGGACATAATGTTGCGCAAAAACTGCGATTCGATACCTGCGCGCTCTTGGAATGTCAATAAGGCTGACATAAAGTCAAACCATATCGAGTAATGAGGCCCGACATGTCCGACATCCGTCCCGCCCCGGTCTTCGGCGGAGAAAGCCTGTTGTTTCTGACAGATGAGCAACTGAGGCAAGGCATCGAGGCCATGTTCTTTGCCTATCGCGGGTTTACCGCAGACCCCGATCGCATCCTGACCGAAATGGCCTATGGCAGGGCCCATCATCGGGCGATCCACTTTATCAACCGTGCACCCGGGACCACGGTGAATAATCTGCTGGCGATCCTGGGGGTCACAAAACAGTCTCTAAACCGCGTATTGCGCAGCCTGATTGATGATGGGTTGGTCGAAAGCAGGGTCGGTACGGTGGACAAACGCGAACGCCACCTATTTTTGACGGATAAGGGCAAGGCGTTAGAGGCCAAACTCTCGGACGCCCAGCGCGCCCGAATGCGCGCGGCCTACAAAGATGCGGGCCCCGAAGCGGTGGCTGGGTTTCGCAAAGTGCTTGAAGCAATGATGGATGCTGATATGCGTCGTGCATATACGAAACTGCGGGATACGACTTCATGAGCGAAATGGACGCCCATCTTCTGATCGTCGACGATGACGAGCGCATTCGCGATTTGCTCAAGAAATTCCTGATGCGCAGCGGGTTTCTGGTGACGTCTGCACGGGATGCAGCCCATGCACGGCGGGTTTTGTCCGGGCTGGATTTCGATCTGATAGTGCTGGATGTGATGATGCCCGGAGAGGACGGCGTAAGCCTGACCCGTGCCTTGCGCGATACGCATACGACCCCGATCCTGCTGCTGACCGCCAAAGGCGAGACCGAACATCGGATCGCCGGGCTTGAGGCGGGTGCCGATGACTATCTGGCAAAGCCGTTCGAGCCAAAAGAGCTGCTTTTGCGGATCAATGCCATCCTGCGCCGCATGCCGGAAACGCCCGCGCAGGATACAGCGGCGAAGATCCTCAATCTTGGGCCCATTCGCTATGATATCGAACGCGGCGAGATGTGGCAGGGCGAAGACCCGGTGCGCCTGACCGCAACAGAAAGCCAATTGATGAAGATATTCTCGGCTCAACCCGGTGAACCGATCAGCCGGGCCAAGCTGGTCGAGGATTTGGGTCGTGACAAGGGCCAGGCGCAGGAACGCGCAGTGGACGTACAGATCACACGCCTGCGGCGAAAGCTGGAGCAGGATCCGAAACAGCCCCGGTACCTACAGACCGTTCGCGGTGCCGGCTATATGCTGGCGCCGGATTGATATAGCCGCTGCGC
The DNA here is from genome assembly GCF_056537425.1 of Ruegeria sp. CE9. NCBI lineage: Bacteria > Pseudomonadati > Pseudomonadota > Alphaproteobacteria > Rhodobacterales > Roseobacteraceae > Ruegeria > Ruegeria sp. CE9. The sequence goes on from NZ_JBQFRO010000002.1 coordinate 446,554, forward strand.
GGCGATTTCTTGCCTTCGGCGAGGATATTTTTAGCCAGATGAAGATGGGATCCTGATGAAAACTGCCTTGTTGACCCATGCGGATTGTCTGAACCATGTGACGCCGGAGGGGCATCCCGAACGCGTGGCGCGATTGGAACATATCCTGCATGCGCTTGAAGGGCTGGATGTGCGGCGTGTGACTGCACCGCTGGCCGCGGATGATGATCTGCTACGGGTTCATCCGCAGAGCCATATCAGTGATATACTTGATCACCAGCCCTCGGATGGGTTCAAGCAGATTGACGGGGATACGTTCATGTCACCGGGCTCAGTCGACGCGGCATATCGCGCGGCGGGCGCAGTAGTACGTGCGGTTGATCTGGTGCTGGGCGGAGAAGCGCCAAATGCGTTTTGCGCCATACGACCACCGGGACACCACGCCGAGACTGAGACGGCTATGGGGTTTTGCCTATTTGGGAACGCTGCGCTGGCTGCGAAACATGCATTGGATCATCATGGGCTTAGACGCGTGGCCGTGGTGGATTTCGACGTGCATCACGGCAATGGAACACAGGATTTGCTGTGGGACGAGAAACGCGCCTTGGTGATTACCAGCCAGCAGATGCCGTTGTGGCCAGGCTCTGGCCGCCCGGATGAAACCGGGGCTTATGAGACTGTTTTGAACATACCGCTGGCCCTCGGCACCGGTGGGGCCGAGATGCGGGCGGCCTATGAGACGCAGGCGTTTCCGCGTCTGTGGGCGTTCAGGCCGGAACTGATCATCATCTCCGCCGGGTTTGACGCGCATCAGGATGATCCGCTGGCCAATCTCAACTGGTCCACCGGCGATTTCGCCTGGATCACGGCGGAGCTGTGCAAGATTGCTGATGAAGTTTGTGATGGCCGTATCGTCTCGACTCTGGAAGGCGGGTATGATCTGAACGCATTGGCCGAGGCTACACGCGCCCATGTGGAAGAACTGATGAAGGCAGCACGATGACCGATACTCCAGTCGAACAGATGACCTTTGAGCAGGCGATGAAAGAGCTTGAGGCCGTGGTCGGCCAATTGGAACGCGGGGATGTGGCGCTGGATCAGTCGATCGCTTTGTATGAGCGGGGTGCGGCGTTGAAGAAACGCTGTGAGGATGAGTTAAAGCGTGCCGAAGAAAAGGTGGCCGCGATCACTCTGGACGCAGGCAGCCAACCAACCGGGACGACACCTGTCGAAGGTCAGTAAATGTTTCGTGAAAAGCTGGCGCAGGATGCCGCGCTGATTCAGAGCCATTTTGATCTGGCCCTGGGGGCGCTGGATGATCTGGATGTGACGCGAGCGATGGCCTATGCCACCGAAGGCGGCAAGCGCCTGCGCGGGTTTCTGGTTTTGGAAAGCGCGCGGTTGCATGGCATCGATATAGCTCGGGCAATCTGGCCAGCGACGGGGATCGAAGCGTTGCATGCATACTCGCTGGTTCATGACGACCTGCCTTGCATGGATGATGATGACCTGAGGCGCGGGCGCCCCACGGTTCATGTGAAATGGGATGACGGGACGGCCGTTCTGGCCGGGGATGCGCTGCAGACACTTGCGTTTGAGCTCTGCGTAAGGCCAGAGGTTGGAAATGCTGAAATTCGCGCAAATCTGGCTCTAACACTGGCGAAAGCAGGCGGTGCGCAGGGTATGGTACTGGGTCAAGCGCTGGATATCGGGGCAGAGACCGCAGCAGAACCGCTAACACTGGATGAGATTACGCAGTTGCAAGCAGGCAAGACCGGCGCGTTGATCGAATGGTCGGCTTGTGCAGGCGCGCGATTGGCGCAGGCCGATCCTGCCCCCTTGCGCCAATATGCCCAAGCGCTTGGGCTTGCCTTTCAGATCGCTGATGACATTTTGGATGTCGAAGGAGATGCCGAAAAGGCCGGAAAGCGGCTGCAGAAAGATGCAGAAGCAGGCAAAGCGACATTTGTCTCGCTGATGGGTCTGGACGCCGCCAAATCCCGTGCGCTTGAGCTTGTGGATCAGGCTTGCGATGCACTGGGCGAATATGGCCCTGCGGCAGAAACCTTGAAGCAGGCTGCCCGCTTCGTTATTGCCCGGGACAGCTAAGCCAGGAACGCCGAATGTCTGACCGTCCGAATACGCCTCTGCTGGATCTTGTGAACCGCCCTGCGGACCTCAAACAGTTCTCGGACGCGCAACTGCATCAGATCGCACATGAATTGCGCGCCGAGACGATCTCGGCCGTGTCCGTCACAGGTGGACATCTGGGCGCAGGCTTGGGTGTGGTTGAACTAACCACAGCGCTTCATGCGGTATTTGACACACCGCGCGACAAGATCGTCTGGGACGTAGGCCACCAGTGTTATCCGCACAAAATCCTGACCGAACGCCGCGACCGAATCCGCACCTTGCGCATGAAGGACGGATTAAGCGGATTTACCAAACGCAGCGAAAGCCCCTATGACCCATTTGGCGCAGCCCATTCCAGCACGTCGATCAGTGCGGCATTGGGCTTTGCCGTAGCCCGCGATCTGGGCGGTGTGACGCCCGAAGGGCTGGGCGATGCGATTGCAGTGATTGGCGATGGCTCGATGTCTGCGGGCATGGCTTTTGAGGCGATGAACAACGCAGGCCACCTGAAAAAGCGCCTGATCGTAATCCTGAACGACAATGAGATGAGCATTGCGCCGCCGGTTGGCGCTTTGTCCAACTATCTGTCGCGCATCTATGCGGAAGAGCCGTTTCATGATCTGAAAGCCGCAGCCAAAGGTGCGGTGTCGCTGCTGCCGGAACCCTTTCGTGAAGGCGCCAAGCGCGCCAAGGACATGCTGAAAGGCATGGCCATGGGCGGAACGCTTTTTGAAGAGTTGGGCTTTTCTTATCTTGGTCCCATCGACGGGCATGATCTGGATCAGTTGCTGCCGGTTCTACGCACGGTCAAGGCAAAGGCAACCGGCCCGATACTGATCCATGTGCTGACCAAGAAGGGCAAAGGGTACGCTCCTGCCGAGCAAGCCCGCGACAAGGGCCATGCGACCGCCAAGTTCGATGTGGTGACGGGCGAGCAGAAAAAGGCACCCTCTAACGCGCCGTCTTATACGTCGGTCTTCGGCAAGACTTTGGTCGAAGAAGCAGCCCGGGATGACAAGATCGTCGCGGTGACTGCTGCGATGCCGGATGGCACCGGGTTAAACCTGTTTGCTGAACGCTACCCCTCGCGGTGCTTTGACGTGGCAATTGCCGAGCAGCATGGCGTAACTTTTTCGGCCGCCTTGGCTGCAGGGGGGATGAAGCCGTTCTGTGCGATTTATTCGACCTTCCTGCAACGCGGCTATGACCAGGTGGTGCATGATGTGGCCATCCAACGGCTACCGGTCCGTTTTGCGATCGACCGTGCGGGGCTGGTCGGGGCGGACGGGGCCACCCATGCAGGGTCTTTCGATATCGCTTATCTGGCCAACCTGCCGGGCATGGTCGTGATGGCCGCGGCGGATGAGGCCGAATTGATGCACATGGTTGCAACCGCGGTCGCGCATGATGATGGCCCCATTGCGTTCCGCTATCCGCGTGGCGAGGGCGCTGGAGTCGATCTGCCCGAGCGGGGCGAGGTGCTGGAAATCGGCAAGGGCTGCCTGATTCAAGCCGGTTCACGTGTGGCGCTGCTATCCTTTGGTACAAGACTGGCCGAGGTTCAAAAGGCGGCCGAGGCTTTATCGGCGCGCGGGATCACCCCGACCATCGCCGATGCCCGCTTTGCTAAGCCGTTGGATCGTGACCTGATCCTTGATCTGGCTGAGAATCACGAGGCACTGATCACAATCGAGGAAGGCGCGATTGGCGGGTTTGGCAGCCATGTGGCGCAGCTTCTGGCCGAAGAAGGCGTATTTGATCGGGGTCTCAAGTACCGCTCGATGGTGCTTCCGGATATCTTCATCGATCAGTCCAGCCCAGCAGATATGTATGCGGTGGCGGGCATGAATGCCGAGCAGATCGAAGCCAGAGTGCTGTCGGTTCTGGGCGTGACGTCTATTGGTGAAAAACGCGCCTGACCTATCCATGATCTGACGCTCCAGTATCTTGATATCGCCCGATTTCTTGGCGTTATTCAGCGTTCGTGCTGAAAAACTAAGCGATGCTGAAATGATATAAATCAATTTCTTGTTACCTGTGCTACGCTAACACCCGAGTCAGGCAGGCCAACCCCTGCCGGGTACTCTGAGGTCGCAAGCGCATGAACAAGCTAGCAAGCCGACGCGCATTCCTGCGTGGCAAAATGCTGCGTGAGGACAGATCAGCCATCCGCCCCCCCGGCGCGATGGAGGTGGAGCTTTATGATCTGTGCACCCAGTGCGACGACTGCCGCGATGCCTGCCCCGAGGATATCATCCATTTCGATGCACAAGGCTGGCCCGTTGTTGACCTGAGCGCAGGCCCATGCACCTTCTGCGGCGATTGCGCCAATGCTTGTCCGGCCGGTGCACTAGTGCCTGAACTTGTAGCTGAGTGGCCATGGCGCGCCTTAGTGACTGCATCGTGCCTGTCAATGAACGGCGTCAGTTGCCGTATCTGCCAGGACGTCTGCGATCAGGGCGCGATCCGTTTCAAACTGCAATTCGGCGGTCGCGCCGAACCCCAGCTAGATGCCGATAGCTGCACCGGCTGCGGTGCTTGCGCCAGCGCCTGCCCTGCCGGATCGGTCAGCTTCACACGCCAAACATCACAAACCCAGCAGGTTGCCTTATGAACATCTGTGGTTGCCTTGTCCATGTGACGCCCGAAACGACGCAAAGCGCGCAAGATGTGATCGCGCGCACAGACGGGGCAGAGGTGCACGCAGCAGCCGAAGATGGGCGCCTTGTTGTTGTGGTCGAGGATACGCCTGAGAAAATGGCCTCCGAGACGATCATGGATCTGCACCAGATCCCGGGCGTGATCTCTCTGACCCTGACTTATCACCATTTCGAAGACCTCGCGGAGACCCGTCCGCATCTTAACGCTTCTCGCCAGATCTAAAGCCGGAGACCCATGTCATGACCATCTCTGAATCCCGCCGGACCTTTTTGAAATCAACTGCCGCTGCTGCGACCGCCTCGGCAGCTGGTCTGCCGCTTGCAACCGGCCAAGCCGGTGCACAGATCGGCAACCCTGATATCCGCTGGGACAAGGCTGCCTGCCGGTTTTGCGGCACCGGCTGTTCGGTCCTGATCGGCACCAAAGACGGGCGCGTAGTCGCCACTCAGGGTGATCCGGATGCGCCGGTGAACCGCGGGCTGAACTGCATCAAGGGCTATTTTCTGTCCAAGATCATGTACGGCAAGGACCGCCTGACGACACCGATGCTGCGCAAGACCAACGGCGAATATGACAAGAACGGCGAGTTTGAGCCTGTGTCATGGGACGAAGCGTTCGACGTCATGGCTGCCAAATGGAAAGAGGCGTTGGCCAAGAAAGGCCCGACAAGTGTCGGCATGTTCGGCTCGGGTCAGTGGACTGTCTGGGAAGGCTATGCCGCATCCAAGCTGATGAAGGCTGGCTTCCGGTCAAACAATATCGACCCGAACGCGCGCCACTGCATGGCCTCGGCCGTTGTCGGCTTCATGCGAACATTTGGCATTGATGAACCAATGGGCTGCTATGACGACCTTGAGCACGCGGATACCTTTGTGCTTTGGGGCTCTAACATGGCGGAAATGCACCCGATCCTGTGGTCGCGCCTGACGGATACGCGTCTGACCAAACCGGGTTGTGAAGTGCACGTGCTGTCGACCTTCGAACACCGCTCGTTCGAACTGGCCGACAACGGCATCGTATTTGCGCCGCAGACCGATCTGGCGATCCTGAACTACATTGCCAACTACATCATCCAAAATAACGCGGTGAATGAATTCTTTGTTCGGAATCACGTCAACATCACCAAAACCGCGACCGATATCGGATACGGCCTTCGCGAGACCAACCCGCTGCAGCAAGAGGCCGCGAACCCGGACTCGGGCAAGCTGGAAGAGATTTCGTTCGACGAATACGCCGAAGCAGTTTCGGAATACACGCTGGAATACACCTCGGAACTCTCCGGCGTCCCAGAGGCCCAGCTTGAGCGTCTGGCGCAGCAATATGCCGACCCGAACCGCAAGGTCATGAGCCTTTGGACAATGGGCTTCAACCAGCACACGCGCGGATCGTGGGTGAACTCGCTGATGTACAACGTGCACCTGCTGGTTGGTAAGATCTCGGAACCCGGAAACTCACCCTTCTCTCTGACAGGTCAGCCCTCGGCCTGTGGCACGGCACGCGAAGTTGGCACATTTGCCCACCGCCTGCCCGCTGACATGGTCGTGGCGAACGACAAGCACCGCGAGATTTGTGAGACCGCGTGGAAAATCCCTGCGGGCACTATCCCGCCCAAGCCCGGCTTCCACGCCGTATTGCAGCATCGTAAATTGAAAGACGGCGACCTGAACGCCTATTGGGTGCAGTGCAACAACAACATGCAGGCGGCCCCGAATATCAACGAAGAAGGCTACCCTGGATACCGCAACCCGGAAAACTTCATTACCGTGTCCGACCCCTATCCGACCGTGACGGCTCTGTCCGCCGACCTGATCCTGCCCACCGCGATGTGGGTCGAAAAGGAAGGCGCCTATGGCAACGCCGAGCGTCGCACCCAGTTCTGGCGGCAACAGGTCAAGGCACCCGGTGAGGCGAAATCGGACCTGTGGCAGCTGATGGAATTCTCGAAACGCTTCACCGTCGAAGAGGTCTGGGGCGAGGAGCTGCTGGCCTCCATGCCCGAACATCGCGGCAAAACCATGTACGATGTGCTTTACGCCAACGGCACCGTCGATCAGTTCCCGCTGTCCGAGACCGCCGAAGGGTTCGACAACGACGAATCCGAGCACTTTGGTTACTACGTCCAGAAAGGTCTGTTCGAGGAATATGCCGAGTTTGGCCGTGGCCATGCACACGATCTGGCCCCGTTTGAAATCTACCACCAGGCACGCGGCCTGCGCTGGCCGGTCGTAGACGAGAAAGAGACCCTGTATCGCTTCCGCGAAGGCTATGATCCTTACGTGCCCGAAGGTGCGGATGTGAAGTTCTATGGCCATAAGGATGGCAAGGCCAAGATCATCTTTGCCCCATACGAACCCGCCCCTGAGGAACCGGATGAGGAATTCAACCTGTGGCTCTGCACTGGTCGCGTGCTGGAACACTGGCACTCAGGTTCGATGACCCGCCGCGTGCCCGAACTGCACCGCGCCTATCCCGCCGCCGTTGTCTACATGCACCCGGACGATGCGCGCGAGCGTGGTCTGCGGCGCGGGCAGGAGATCGTTCTGTCTACCCGCCGCGGTGAGGTCAATAGCCGGGTCGAAACCCGCGGCCGTAACAAAGTTCCGCGCGGTCTGGTCTTCATGCCATGGTTTGATGAGGGCCAGCTGACCAACAAGCTGACTTTGGACGCGACCTGCCCGCTGTCGAAAGAGACAGACTTCAAGAAATGCGCCTGTAAGGTCGAGCGCGCGTAAGGGGCAGGCAAGGCAAAGGTAAAACCCATGTCTCGTGTTGGCTCTCCTCTCTCGCCGCAGCGGCGCCGGTTCCTGCAGGACTCGGCGCGTGCAGCGGGCGGCTGCGTGGCGGCCGGGTCCTTGCTGGCGTGGCTGGCACGAGATGCGCGGGCGTTACCGGCCGAGGCATTGCGCCCCCCCGGAGCCTTGTCTGAAAAAGACTTCCTGTCCGCCTGCATCCGTTGTGGACTGTGCGTCCGGGAATGCCCCTATGACACACTGAAACTGGCGGAACTGGGTGTTGATGCGGTGGCCACCGGCACGCCCTATTTCATCGCGCGGGATATTCCCTGCGAGATGTGTGACGATATCCCCTGCGTCGCGGCCTGCCCGACCGGGGCGCTAGACCCCGCATTAGACAACATAGACGACGCCAAGATGGGTGTGGCCGTTCTAGTCGATCAGGAAAACTGCCTGAACTTCCTCGGCCTGCGGTGCGATGTCTGTTATCGGGTCTGCCCCGTCATCGATGACGCAATCACACTGGAGGCCGAGCACAACGCCCGTTCGGGCCGTCACGCGATCTTCATTCCGACCGTTCACGCCGATCACTGCACCGGCTGTGGCATGTGCGAAAAAAGCTGCGTTCTGCCTGAAGCCGCAATTAAGGTTTTGCCCGCTCGTTTAGCCCGTGGCAGCAGCGCAGATCACTACCGCAAGGGCTGGGAAGAGAAAGAAGCCAAAGGCGCGCCCCTCGTCGAAGGCATCATCGATTTGCCTGATCGCCTACCGGGACCGGGCACCGATAACCTTGTCGCACCGGGCGGGTTTGAGCCCAGCTTTAAGCTTCCGGAGGTCACCCAATGACCGCCCGCACAGACATACCGCTGGGGCAAGAGGCCATCGCCGCCAAAGGCTGGCTGGGTGCCCACAAGTACCTGCTACTACGGCGGGCTAGCCAGCTATTCTTTCTGATGCTGTTCCTGCTGGGTCCTTGGTTCGGGATATGGATCGTGCAGGGGACTCTGGCCGGGTCGCTAACGCTGGGTGTGCTGCCCTTGACCGATCCGTTTGTCTTTTTGCAAAGCCTGATAGCCGGGCACTGGCCCGAACTGACTGCCGCCATCGGTGCCGCCATCGTTCTGGTTGCTTACGCGTTGATCGGCGGTCGCGTCTATTGCTCGTGGGTCTGCCCGATTAATCCGGTGACGGACGGCGCGCATTGGCTGCACCGCAAGCTGGGCCTGCAAAAAGGCTGGCAACCCAAACGTGGCACGCATTTGTGGATCATGATCACGGTGCTTATCGTCTCTGGCCTGACCGGTGCCATCGCGTGGGAACTGGTCAACCCGATCACCATGCTGCATCGCGGACTGATATTTGGTATGGGCTTCGTCTGGGCGATGATCGCCGCGATCTTTCTTTTCGACCTGTTTGTCTCGCGCCACGGTTGGTGCGGCCATGTCTGCCCCGTGGGCGCGTTCTATGGACTGATCGGACCCAAAGCGCTATTGCGGGTCAGCGCCTTCAATCGCACCGCCTGTGACGACTGCATGGATTGCTATGCGGTCTGCCCGGAAAACCACGTGATCTCTCCGGCACTGAAAGGCAATGACACGCCGCTGATCCTGTCACCCGACTGCACCAATTGCGGCCGCTGCATCGATATCTGCGCCGAAGACGTGTTCAAATTCACCCATCGGTTCGACGCCCTGACCGTCGCGCCACCGGAACCAACCGCCGCGCCACAGCCGCGCGCCTCAAGACCTTTTTGAAGGAGTGAGAAGATGAAAAAGCCGATCCTAGTGGGCCTTGCCCTGATCCCGCCGCTGCTCCTTTGTGGCCTGGCCCTTGCGCAATCTGCCGGGGTCACCAGCCTTCGCGGTGCCGAGGTGGATGAACCTGTTCGTCTTGATCAAGTTCACAATACGATTGAGGGTCGCATGCAGCGCAACTATCGCCAGCAACCACCATTGATCCCGCACTCGATCGAACAGTACCAGATCGATCTGCGAACCAACCAATGCCTATCGTGCCACGACTGGACCAAAGCCGGTGAACGCAACGCGCCGACGCTGTCGATGACGCACTATCTGGACCGCGAAGGGCGCGAGTTGGATCAGATCGCAGGCACACGGTATTTCTGCAACCAGTGTCACGTACCGCAGGCCGACGCGCTGCCGCTGGTCGACAACACGTTTCAACCTTCCTCCGGAAACTGAACTCAGGTCGAAAAGGAGAGCGCGCCATGTCCGACTCCCAAGAAAAACAAGGGCTCATCCGACGCCTCTGGACCTGGTTCTGGAGCCCGATCGCTGTCCTCAGCGTTGGTTTCACTTTGCTGGCCGGATTCCTGGCAGGCATCCTGTTCTGGGGTGGGTTCCACTGGACTCTGGAACTGACGAATACAGAAGAGTTCTGTACCTCGTGCCACACGATGGAAGTCAATCTGGGTGAATACCGCGAGACGATTCACTACAACAACCATTCGGGCGTGCGCGCGATCTGTTCGGATTGTCACGTCCCGGACGAGTGGAACCATAAGATCAAGGCCAAGATCATGGCCGTGAAGGATGTTTATCACGAACTGGCGGGCACGATTAGCACGCCTGAGAAATACGAGGATCATCGCCTCGCCATGGCCTCCGCCGTGTGGAAGAAGATGAAGGAATCCGACAGCCGCGAGTGCCGCAACTGTCACAACTTTGACTATATGGACTTCACCCTTCAGGAAACCCGTGCCGCCAACGAACACCAGCGTGCGATTGACACAGGCATGACCTGCATCGATTGCCACCAAGGCATCGCCCATAGCCTACCGCCAAATTATCTGGAAACGTATCAGGAGATCGCGAAAGAGGTGGGTGGTGAAGTTCTGCAAGAGCACGCAGCCGCATCAGGTGACGACATCCGCGCGTTCTTGAACAAAAGCTCTGATTAAGGTGGGGGCAGATATGTTAGAGATACTTGGAACCATCGGTGGCAACGTACTGGGCTTGCCCGGTATTCTTGGTCTGGCACTGGGCATGATGACCCGCCAATATTGGCTAGGTGCCTTGATGGGCGGGTTGGTTGGCCTGATCGCGCCCCTGCTTTTTGCCGGTTGGCAGTTTTCCCATGTGGGAACAATGGCGCTGTTGATCGCAGTAATAGTCGGCCTTTGCGCTGGCAGCCTCGGCACTGCCATTCGCCGCAAAGGGGCAACGGTCTAATCGGATCAACCCGGCTTGAGACCGAAGATCAGCATGAAGAAGACTGTAAGCACCATGATTAATAAGCGCAGATCAACTAAAGAATAGTAAATACGCAGTATGCCCTCGTTGACGGACGGGCCGTGTGTGCTGCTGTGGCTAGAGCATCGAAACCCCATATGGGGTTATGTCTTCGCGCATTGCGCTCTCTATGCGCAGTTTAGCTAGTGTACTAACAATCAGGGCTGGATCGCTCTGGTGCCTCAACGAATGTCAACACTGCCAAAGAGTGGCGTCAATCGTCCGGCAAGCTGAATTGCAACGCCCCACGGATACCGTATTGGTGATACCGTCCTTTGAAACGCCCTTTTGCCCCAATAACCCCATAGTTTGATCGAATAACCGCCTTGAAAACCTTGATCCATAGGGTCAAAAAACAGAAATTGGCCGAGCTGTGCATCTCGGCTTGTGGGTAACTCAGGTCTAACGGGTAATAAGTATGGCAATCAATATTTATGGTGCGTTTCGTTCTGACTCGACCATGACAGACTTTCAGGCGCAGCTGTATCAGGTCAACACCACTTTCCAGATCTCACAATATAGCCAGATCACCATAACAGATGGTGCCGATCCCACGGTTATCGATGGCGACGATCAGGTCAACGAAGTCCCAAATGACCCGACTCAAACGTATCTGGGCCGCGCGTTCGACTGGGATTACACCATTCGTGTTCGTGACGAAGATGGGAACACGCATGAAATCGGGATCATGGATTGGGATATCAACAACAGCGGCCAGATAAACACTTCCTCAGCCGAGCAGGGCTATTTTCTTGGATTTATCGGTGGAACTATCCCCCCACTAAACTCGACATTGACGATCATCGAACTGACCGACAATGGCCCTGACATTCCGGTTGACACCGTCGTGCCCTGCTTTTGCGCTGGAACGTTGATTGATACCGCATTGGGCCCGCGCGCAATCGAGACGCTTGCAGTTGGTGACGAAGTGCAGACTTTGGATCACGGACCGCAAAGCATTCGATGGATCGGTGCGCGAACATTAGAGGCCGCTGATCTGGCAAACAAACCCAAGCTGCGCCCGATCCGGATCGCCGCCGGTAGCCTGGGCAGCGACCTGCCAAGCCGTGATCTGTTGGTTTCGCCCCAACATCGCATGGTGATCCGTTCAACCATCGCGGTGCGGATGTTTGACAGCGAAGAAGTTCTGGTGCCTGCCCACAAACTGGTCGGCATCCCCGGGATTACGGTCGAAGAGGCGGCGCAAAGCGTCACCTATTACCACATTCTGTTTGACCGGCACGAGATTGTGTTGGCGGAAGGGGCGCCATCAGAAAGCCTTTATATCGGTGAACAGGCCCTGAAAGGTATTCACCCCGATGCCCGTGCTGAGATTGCCGCACTTTTCCCAGAGCTAATGGCCTCTAATCATCAGCCTGTGGCAGCGCGTCGGATTCCAAAGCGCGGCAGGCAGATCCAGACCCTGCTGCGACGCCACATGAAGAATGAAACCGCGTTGATCCGATCTTCGTGAGCCTTGTGCGTTCGGGACTGCCGAGGCGGCGAGGCGCGGCCCGATCAACTCCGCTCACGTCGCCACGAGAAATGGCGCCGATCCACAGCCCGTCTGAGGCCAGCATCGCAGTCAGATACTCCTGATCACGAGCATCTACCAAACCGAGCGCATTTCTGAAACCAATTTACGCGACAGGTGTTTTGTCAGGTGGCCGGACCAGCACAGCAGTATTTGTGCCTCACCAAGATGGCAATGGCGAAATGATCTGCCACCAGTGACGGCACATCACACCAATGCAAGGGTATGCTCTACGACCTGCTCCGACGTGATACCTCCCTGGGTCCCGACCCTCGGGTGACGATCAAGACGCCAGAATTGTTTGATCAGATCATCCAAGCACAGGGACCGATAGAGAAATACGTCTATCAAATCTTGGATGCTGGTTACCTGCCGCAGCCCGATGCTCCGGGGAACGGACCGGGCGTGACCACCATCGCAGCGATGTATTCGGAATTGCGTCGAACCCAACCCGCACAGTACGTGCAGCGGACCATGTTTGGTCGGGAGTTGCGGAAGATATTTCCAAACCTTCGGACGGCACAAAATGGAAAGTTCGTGGAAGGGTACTTGCGATCCGGCGATCCGGTTCTTGAGCGTTCAACCCGATATCATTTCCCGCCACTCACCGCATGTCGGGAGAGCTTCGAGTTATACATCGGTCAGGAAATACCCTGGTCCGACACCACCGCGGAATGGCTCGGAGACGTTGATCCAGCACCGGACTACGGCGACTTCAAACGGGATCGAAAAGAGCCGTTTTAATGTGGGCAATATAGGCAAACGGGGTGGTGCTTGCCGCCCCGCTAAGCCGCGCCTTTGGCATAAATTTTAACTATCTATACCCCCTATGCAACCCATACACTTGTGGCTCTTCTTCTCTTCAGGGAGCGGGGAAGGACCGGCTCTTTCGACTTTATCAAGGGTCTGCCGGATATGGAGATCTTCTGAGAAGAATGGTGCCGCTGATAGGACTTGAACCTACGACCCCATCATTACGAATGACGTGCTCTACCAGCTGAGCTACAGCGGCATTCTTCTCTGCGTTGGCCCTACTATGGCCCTACTAGTTCTACTCCTGCGCCTCGAACCCTTTGGTTTCGCAAGTCATTCTCGCGGGGACCCGCTAATTACGAAGGACCTGCTCTACCATCTGAGCTATTGAGGCGACGCGGAAGATCGTTTAGCGGCAGGAGGCAGGCCATGCAAGTGCGGATCGCTTGGCTTGCGCTGTTGACCCCTTCTCGTTCATCCCGCATCTTGACTCCGATCTAATCCGCGCGGCGGGTAGCGGTGTTTATCATATGTTTGGCAAGGTCATTTGAATGTCCGGGAATTCGCAGAAGTCTTATGTGCTGGATACCCACCGGCTGCGCGACCCAGAAGAGACTTTGGCCATCGTCAAACCCTTCCTCAAGCAGATGGGCATCACCCGGATTGCCAACCTGACGGGGCTGGACCGGATCGGGCTTCCAACTGTGATGGTGACGCGGCCGAACTCGCGCTCGGTTGCGGTGTCGTTGGGCAAGGGTTTGTCGCTGAGTGCGGCCCAGGCCTCGGGCGTGATGGAGGCGATCGAGTCGTGGCACGCCGAGCGGATCGAGCTGCCGCTGCGGCTGTGCAGCCATGCTGATCTGGAACAGGGTCATGTGGTCGATGTGAACCGCCTGCCCCGCGTGACCGGCGGGCAATTTGATCTGCATGGCGCGATGCTGTGGGTGCAGGGGCGCGACCTTCAGACGGATGTGGCCTGTTGGGTGCCCTATGAGATGGTGGATACCGATTACACGACCTCTCCGGTCGCGGGTCAGAGGGCGTTTCCGCGCACGACGAATGGATTAGCTTCGGGCAACGACGTGACCGAGGCTAGTTGCCATGCGATCTGCGAGCTGATCGAGCGGGATGCGACTACGTTGTGGCATCATCGGGGACTGACGCCGCGCGTCGACCCTGAAACGGTGGATGATCCGCGCTGCCTTCAGGCGATGGAGCAGATTTCGGCAGCGGGGCTGGATCTGGGGATCTGGGACACGACTTCGGATATCGGTATTGCCAGCTTTCGCTGCGTGATCTGCGAGTCCGGAGAGGCAAATGGCCATATCGGCATCGGTGATGGCTGCCATCCTGACCGCGCCATCGCCTTGCTGCGCGCGCTGACCGAAGCGGCGCAGACACGGCTGACCTATATCTCGGGCGCGCGGGATGATCTGGATCCTCAGGAATTTTCGGACGAGGCCCGCACTTGGCGCAGCCGCTATATCCGCGAACTGATTGACGGCGCTGAGGTAACAGGCCGCTTTACCGATTGTCCGTCGCATGTGACCGAGTCGTTTAAAGAAGACCTTGATCTGCTGCGATCCTGCCTGTCCATCGCCGGAATGGATCAGGTGGTAACGGTTGACTTGTCCCGGCCGGACTTCGACATCGCCGTAGTCCGCGCGATCATTCCGGGGTTGGAGGCGCCGCATGACGACCCTGATTATGTCGCGGGTCCAAGGGCAAGGGCGGTATCGGCATGAGCGTTGTTATCTTCGTTGGCCCCACCCTGCGGGCCGAGACGGTTCGGGGCCTTCTGGACGCGACCATTCTGCCGCCTGTTCAGCAGGGCGACGTGTATAGAGCGGTGCGTGACAGGCCGCGGGCAATTGGCATCATTGATGGGTATTTCGACGGCGTGCCCTCGGTCTGGCACAAGGAAATCCTGTGGGCGCTAGAGCAGGGCATACCGGTCTTTGGCAGCGCCAGCATGGGCGCGTTGCGGGCGGCAGAACTGTCCGATTTCGGGATGATTGGCGTCGGGCAAGTTTTCGAGGATTATCTGAGCGGCGCGATTGCAGATGACGATGAAGTTGCGGTGCTGCACGGCCCGGCAGAGCTGGGCTTTATGCCACTAAGCGAGCCGATGGTTTCGATCCGTGCAACGCTATCTAAGGCGCAGATGGCTAAGGTGGTAACTGACACGGAAGCGCGGGCTTTGCTGACCGCTGCCAAGACCTTGCACTATCGCGAACGGGTTTGGGATAATGTGATTGCGGCAGTTGGCAACGGCTTGGCGCTGGAAGAATTTCAGAACTGGCTGCCCGGCGGGCAGGTTGACGCCAAGGGCGATGACGCCCGGGAAATGCTGGCGCAGATGGCGCAATATCTGGCGGCGGGCTCTGATGCGCCCACTGGGCCCCGGGTGGAACGTACACTGGTCTGGCGTGAGCTGCAGGCACGGGTAGATGCCGAAACCGTATCGCAGGATTCAGAGACGAGGGCATTGGTGGATGAGCTGCGGCTGAACCCTGATCTTTATGCTGAACTGCGCGACCGCGCGGCGTTGAACCTGCTGGCGCAGGACGAGACCCGTCGGCAGGGGCTGGACCCCGACAAGGACGCTGTGGTGCGGCAGATGAACGAACATCGCCTGGACGCCCGACTGCCGCGCCATTCTGATCTGATCGAATGGCTGAAAGAAAACGACCTGACCTTGGCGCAATACGAGGCGCTGTTGACCGACCGGTCCCGCGTCGAACTGGCAATCGCGGCCCTGGCCGAAGGTTTGGATGCCGCATTGCTGGCCGAGCTGCGGCACACAGGCAACTACAGCACATTGCGCGAGCGTGCCGGTCGCAAGGCCGCGCAGCTTGCTGGGCGGAACACACCCAACAGGTCTACGACCCGAACGCAGGCTCTGATCTGGTATTTTGAAACACGTCTTGACCAGGCGGTGCCGGATGATCTTGACTCGTACGCAATCGGGCTTGGCCTGGAAGGGCGCGAGGCGTTTCTGAATCTGATCGAAGCCGAGTTCATATTTTGCAACGCCGGTCACGATCCGGTTGATCGGATGCCCGGCTTGGCAACAAGCCTGCGCGCCGGTGGATAACGGGAGGGAAAATTGGCGATCTGGCCCGACTATTCAGAGAATGAAACCCCCGGTACGCGGTTCCTGTTGTACCCGCAATCGCCCTATTTAGAGCCGAATTCAAAGCCTGAACTGGTTGAGATTTCGGCCCCGCAAGGCACTATCGGTCCGGGCCCGTCCGGGCCGCGCATGTATGCGATGTACCCGGTCGACAAGACCACCCCGTATGGCGCGATGATCGAGGGTGAGGACGGCCCCGAGATGTATCTGCCTGCCTGGGACGGCTATATCCTGCCACCGCCCGAGCCGGATGAGTTCGGCAATTTCATCCATATCGATCCAGATGATCCGGCCTTTGAAGCCGCCCATCTGTTTGGCGCCGCTCATTTCACCATGGATGTGTGGGAGGGCTACTTTAATCGTCCGATCCCCTGGCATTTCGCGCGTGACTTTGAGCGGCTTGAGCTATCGCTGCTGCCCAGCCTCGACAACGCGCATATCGGGTGGGGGTTTCTGGAAACCGGCGGCACCCGCGATATCGGTGACGAATACCGCCCCTACAGCCTGAACTTTGACGTGGTCGCGCATGAGATCGGCCATGCCATCATCTACAGCGTGGTCGGCATGCCATCAGACGAGGATGCGACCGGCGAATATTACGGCTTTCATGAATCCGCAGCCGATATGGTCGCGCTGCTGGCGTCGCTGCATTTCGGCTCGGTCGTGGATGAGCTGCTGAAAAACACGCGCGGCAACCTTTATACCTATAACCGCCTGAGCCGCTTTGCCGAGCTGTCGCAGAACTCACAAATCCGCATCGCCGCCAATGACCGGACCCTGTCCGAGTTCTCGCATGGCTGGTCCAGTGAACACGCCCTGTCGGAACCGCTGACCGGGGCGATGTTCGACATACTGGTCGATATCTACCACGAACGGCTGGTCGCCCATGATGTCATTGACCCAGAGATGGAAGAGCTATCGGACGAGCTGGAGGGATCCGACGAATATAACGCGATCATGCAGGACCTGTTCGACGAACACTATGCCGCTGACCCCGAGGGCTTTCGCGTTGCCCTGATCGAAGCGCGGGACCTGCTGGGATCCTACCTTGCGGATGCGTGGGAAAAGCTGGACCCCGACATGCTGAGTTACTTTGGCGTCGAGCGTGCTTTGGTCATGGTTGATCACGAGGTCACTGGCGGGGCATTCCGACAAATCATCGAAGGCAATTTCCGCATGCGAGACATCGGATTGACATCGCCGGGACCTCGGTTAACCAAGCCGGATGGATCAAGCCACGCAGCGTCAGTTCGAACATTGTCACCCGAGGTCGAAGACCCTTAAAGTCTTTGTTTTCGCCTCAGTATTATGGCAGGTTGTGCGCACGGGGTGATAAGAGTGACAATCAACGCGCACTGAATGCGCAAACCGGGACAGGCGAGGCAATCGGCAGCGTCAAACCCCGATAGGGAGAAAGCGATATGTCTGAGTCGTTACTCAGTTTTTCCGAGGTATTACTGTTTGGGCGAGAGTTAAACGATTTAAAACTGAAACAGCGTTCGGTCCGTCTGGCCGAAGAGGTCGACGCAGACCATGATTTCAGTAAGAAATTCACGAAAATCGACGGCGTGCATGTGCGCGAAGACGATCGCGTTCTGGTGCAGGTCGGGGATGCGGCGAACGAAAAGTCGGGCATCTACAAGGTCGTCAAGGACGGCGACAAGTACAGATTCGACAAGCGCAAGAAGGCCCCGCACGACTCGTTGGTCTATATCCGTCGGGGTCGTCAGTTCAAACACACCCATTGGCAACAGGTCGCCAACCGGCACTCAGAGCAGTTGTTCATCGAACAAGATGGCCGCCGGAGGGGTCGCGGCGTCAATAATTTCATCGGGGACCAGTTCGGAGGCGATGCACGGCTGGCCCGGATCTACGGCTTCGCCTACGACGGCACTTACTACGAGATGCCCGAGCCCACGATCTTCCTTGTTCATGGCGAAGGCGAGAGCGCCACGGGTGGCAACATGCCCCACGGCTTCAAACTGCAAACCAGCAATGATGCCGACGCGCCGGACACCACGCAACAGGCCGCGCGTGCGCCGATGAACCCCTCGGTTTCGGGTGTCGCGGCAGCGGACTATCAGATGGCCAACGACATCCGCGTCTGGAACTACGATCAGGCCGATTACACCATCCGCATGGATATCGCAGCGGGTCAGATCGAAGACGTGCTGCTGGACGTCTACTTCGAATATGACGCCCCGATGATGTCCGGAGCCAAGGTCTCGGGCGCCAAGGTGAGCGGGGCCAAGGTCTCGGGCGCGAAGGTCAGCGGGGCCAAGGTATCCGGTGCTAAGGTGTCAGGTGCCAAAGTCAGCGGCGCAAAGGCACGTGGTGAATAGGAAGGCTGAAATGATCCTGACCGATTGACGTTTGGTTTTATTCCAACGTCTGCTTTGGGTTGGCGGGCCATTTATGCCTGACCCGCCATCCCTTTCGAAGATCAGAACTTGCCGTTTTCGTGCGCCATTTCGGCTGGCGTAGGCGAAACAACGTCCCAATGTTCAACGATCTTTCCATCTTCGACGCGCCATAGGTCGAAGAAGGCCCAAGGGTTCCCGCTGACGGTGGCATCTGAGGCGACAAAGACAAAGTTGCCTTCGGCCACCACAATTTGCGGCTCGAACTTGGTGATCACATTCCCCTGCTCTGCCCAGGCTTTGGTGCCCTCGATCAGGCCATCGATCCCATCGGCAAGCATTGGATTGTGCTGCATGTAGACCTCGGAATACATCGGAGCTTTCTCGAGCGCGGCACCGCCCAGAACGTCGCGCACAAACCCGAGAACCAGCGCCTTATTTTCTTCGGTTTTATCGAGGTCAGTGATCTCGGTCGGTCCATCTGTCATGCCACGGCCCGACACTGTCGTTTCGGGAACGGGCTGCAAATTATCCCAATGTTCGGCAACCTTGCCGTCCTCGACCCGGAAAATGTCAAAGGCGGCGAGGCTCGGTGCGCCGAAAGCGTCCGCGTTGTCAAACGTGCTGTGTAACACGACCATATCGCCCTCGGTGATGACCCGGTGGGTAGTTGCGGACATCCCGGATTGTTCAACCAACGGGATCAAGCCAGCCAGGCCTTCGGCTCCGGTCGGGACTCGCGGGTTGTGCTGAATATAGTCCGGGGTAACGAGCTGTAGCGCAGCTTGCGGGTCATGTTCGGCAAAGGCCGCGGTGAATAGGGCGATGACAAGTTCTTTGGGGGACATGTTGAATTCCTCTGATTCGTATCTACTGGATACGTGGTAGCAAATCCATACCACATTGCAATTACGTACTTTGAGCTAACCTGGTACGCTTGAGGCTACCAGCTTGTTATTGAGGGAGTTGTGCCGAGACCAAGGTCGCGCTACTGTGCGATTAAGTTTCGAAACAATACCAGAGACTGAGATGCTACCAATCGGCGTTGCCAGCAAGGCAGAAGCTTCCAACTGCTCAATCCGTTCCGTACTGTCCAATGTGACGGGCAAATGGCGGATGATCATCATCCTTGCGCTGGAAGATGAGCCGAAACGCTTCGGCGATCTTAAGCGCTGCATCGGAGATATTACACAAAGTGTGCTGACCGAAAACCTCCGCGGGTTACAGCGGGATGGTTACCTGACTCGCACCGTCGATCCCGGACCGCCAGTAGCCGTGTCCTATGAATTGACACCTTTGGGTCGAAGCTTGCTTGAAATGCTGAAACCGCTTGTCTTCTGGTCGCATGAACAAATGGATGAGGTCAGGCGATTGCGCATGCAGTTCGACCGTGAACAGACAAGTTGACTTTGTGGGCAGCACCAAGAGCGGGCAATATCAAATAGCCGCTTAGAACCCGGCCTTCTTCAGCCCCTCGACAAAATGCTGCGTGTCGTCGGACAGGCGGTCTGGCTGGACCTTGGCCCACCGCGACAGTGAAAAATTGGGATGCACCGCGCGGTGTTTATCGGCGATCTGGCGGGCCATGTCCAATTCGCCCTTATGGGCATAGCTGGCGGCCAGCACGCGCTGCCCTTCGGTCGGGTTGTTCATCTTGTTCACGCATGAGATCACATCGTCATAGCGTTTGAGATTGTAATAGGCCCCGCCCAGATGCCACAGATATTGATCAGGGAAATAGGGGTTCAGGCGCATGGCCTGCTGCAGATGCTTGATGGCGGTTTCGTTGTCGCCCCAATGGGCCAGCGCATCGGCGTAGTCCGAATGCATATCCGCATCATTGGGGTTCAGCTGCAGCGCGCGTTTGTAGGATTCGATCGCCGAGTCGTGCTCTTTTCGATAGAGCTGCACGTAGCCCAATTCCCCGAACCCGCGCGCGTCAGTCGGATCAAGCTCCACGGCGCGTTGAGCCAGCTTTAGGGCCTTGTCCAAAGCGCTGTTTGGATCTTCGGTCCAGGAATAGCGCCAATCGATGTTGAGCGTGCGCGACAAGGCCGCCGCGGCCCGTGCATACCCGCCGTCGCGTTCCAGCGCTGATTCGTAGCAATGTTGCGCTTTGCGATTGTCGTTGCGGGTGTATTTGAAAATATGGTGTTGCCCCTGCAGGACCGAGCCATAGGCCCGCAGGTCTGACGGGATGGCTTGCACCATACGCTGCTTCTCGTGCGACTCGATCATCACTGCGGTGGCCGCGACGATGCATTCGGTCACTTCGTCAAGAATGTCGAAGATATCGTCGATCTTGCGGTCAAACCGTTCGCCCCAGATGGTGCGTTCGGTGTTGGCGTCAATCAGCTCGGCCGTGATGCGGATGCGGCTGGATGAGCGACGCACGCTGCCGCGCGCGATGTAGCGTACGTTCAGGCGCCGCGCGGCCTCTTTCGGCGGCATCGACTGGGCCTTGAAAAAGAATGATGAGTTCCGAGCGATGATGAACAGGTTCCGGAACTTGGACAGGTTCATGATGATGTCATCGGTCAGCCCTTCGGCGACCCAACTGTCATCTTCATCCCCGCCCTGGCTGGTGAAGGGCAGCACCGCAACCGATGGAATATCGGGCCGTTCCAACACCTCAAGCTGCATCTCCGGGCGCAAGGTGGCGGCCATAGTGGCACCTTCAACCTCGGTGCGGACACAATAGGTGGCAACCGGAGACAGGATGTTCTTCAGTTGTTTGGGACCGAGGAATTCATAGCCATAGCGCAGGCGGTTGCGGATCTGTTCATACACGGCGGCGCTGACGTAAACCCGCTCGGGCTCGGCAATCTCTTGAAGGCGGGCGGCGATGTTGACGTTGTCACCATGGATGCCGCGTTCGTCCATCAGAACTTCGCCCATGTGGACGCCGGCGCGGAACTTGATTTTATGCTCATCGTCCCGTGTCTGATTGTGCTCGGCTGCGATCCGATGCAATTCGATGCTGAATTCAACTGCGCTGGTCGCTGTGTCGAACATCGCAAGTACACCGTCACCGCGCACTTCGATGATCTTGCCTTGGTATTTCGAACACACGGATTCAAGCTGCGAAAGCAAGGATTTCAACGCATTATACGTATCAATCTCATTCTCGCTCATCAGGCGGGAATAACCGACGACATCGGCGAATAGCACCGCGCCAAGTTTCTGCTTGATTGATGTGTCCAAACCGGTCGTGTTCACTGGCAATACTCAATTGTGTTGTCATGTCGAATCCGACACAACTGTTTTAGCAAAAAACATCTCGAAATACGTAACATTTTAGGTACCTACGCCGGATCCGGCGGCCAGGACCAGCCAGAAGCGTCAAAACTGACCACGGTTTCAGGGCCCAGTTCTTTTGCCAAAACCTCTCGCCGGACCCGCCAATCCTGCTGCAACATGCCAACAACGACCATGTCGTGGAACTGCCCATCCGCAAACCAGGCCTGACGCATGGTGCCTTCAATCTCGCAACCGATCCGCTGAATCAGATCACGGCTGCTGTGATTGTCGGCCCGGTAGTACGACGTGATGCGGTTCATTCCCAATTGCCGGAATGCAAAGTCCAGCATCAAGGCAACCGAACGCACCGCCACGCCATGTCGCCGGATGGATTTGTCGACAAATATTGGAACCACGGCATCGCGGTTGACGTTGGAAATCGCTTCGAGCCCCGTTATTCCCACCAAATCGCCGCTGTCGGATTCGATTGCGAACCAGCATTTGCAGCAATCTTTTGAGCCGCTGATCGCCTCCTCCCAATACTGCTCGGTCTGTACCAGGTTCTGAGGGATGCGCGTGGTGCGATCAAACAGGGCCAGGTCCTGGATATCCTGAAACCAACGCGCAACGGTCCCCAGGTCCGCTTTTTCCAGGGGGCGCAGTCTGAACAGCCGGGGTGAGCTATCGGGCAAGAGAACACATCCTTCGAATACAAATCTGAAAATCTATTCGCCCGATACTAGCACGAAATTTTCAGAAACAATAAGAGGTTGTTCACACAAAATGTGCATCGGCCACGACCCGCTGACACAGGCTGACAGATCGGTAAATGTGCCTGATTGCCTAGCGGTTTTCGGCGCGAATCAAGAAGATATTGCGCAGGTAGATCGACAGGCCCATCGACTGACCCAGGATAAAGACCGGATCGCGGCGGTAGATCGCATAGCTCAGCAGGATCAACCCACCGCCAATCGACAGATACCAGAACGCCATCGGGATGACGGATTTCTTGGCCCGTTCCGAGGTGATCCACTGCACGATGAAGCGGGCGCTGAACATCAGCTGCCCGGCCAGACCGATGAAGACCCAAAGCGCCTCGGTCGGGCTGTCTACGTGCAGGATTTCCAGAATAGTCTCTTTCATGACCGCGACGCCTCGGTTGCCGAAACGGACTTGGCGCGACGGGTCAGCCAGACAACGCCGAACAGATCCCAGATACCGACCATGGCCCGCCCGAAATTGGTATATTTGGATTCGCCCGACAGGCGCTGCTGATGCGCCACATCCACCAGCGCGATATTCCAGCCATAGGCTTTGAACAGCGCAGGCAGGTAGCGGTGCATGTGATTGAAGAAGGGCAGATCAAGAAAGGCCTGTCTGCGGAACGCCTTGAAGCCACAACCAGTGTCGCGGGTGCCATCTTTTAGCATCCAGCCCCGCAGTGCATTGGCAAAGCGCGAGGCGAGCTTTTTCGACGCGGTGTCTTTGCGGCCAACCCGCTGCCCCGCCACAAGGCCGATTGAGGCATCGTCGCCCGACACCAGCGGCGCCCAGATCTTTGGCAGTTCTTCCGGCGGATTCTGCCCGTCACCATCCAGCGTACAGCAGATATCGGCGCGTGCTTCCTTGACACCGGAATGCACCGCAGCGCTTTGGCCGCCTGCTGTTTTGTGCTGCAGGATGCGCAGTTGCGGACACTCCTTCTGCATCTCTTGCAGGGCTGTAAAAGTGCCATCGGTCGATCCGTCATCCACCGCAATGATCTCGAACGCGAGCAGTTCAGCAGCGGCAGCGCTGATACCTTGAATGAGACCGGAAACCGCGCCCTGCTCATTATGCATGGGAATCACGATCGACACAGTCGGTCGAGCGTCAGCGTTGGCATCGTGATCAGCGGGCATGGCGGATAACTTTAATTGTTTCAGTCTCAGGGCTTTTGCGGGATCAACGGCAAAAATTCAAGTGGCCACCGCAGTGCAAGCCAACATCTGCGCAACTTGGCAGGGCATGGTGCTGCGATGGCACGGAATACGCCGCGCGCTTATTCAGAGGTGGGTGTAATGCCGGTTGCGGACCAGTAGACCAGTCCTTCAACCGCTGTTGGCTGCGTCTCAAGCCCAATCAGATCCGGGGCTAGCTGGGACAGCTCGCCTTCCGAACAAAGCCCACGCAATGGCCCAGAGGTATAGCCGAACCTCTCGAGGTATCTGTGCAGCTCAAGCCGTCTGAGATAGACAAACCGCCTACCATTTGAGGCAAAAACCGATGCGGCACCGGGCGGTACGCGCAACTTGCGGTCATGGGCGCAGAGCAGCAGAGTTTCATCCGGTTGCAGCATCGCACCCAGCGGGGTCAGAATCTCGGCCTCGGGCACGCCCAGACGCACGCGGCCCTTACCCAAATCGGTGGCGTCGCGGTCATAGAACACGCCGCCTGACACAAAAACCAGACCCAGCGCTGCGACCATCCCCGCCCAGCGCAGGCGTTTAACCGAAAACAGCAGACCGGTGGCTGCCACCATCAACATCGGTAGGATCAACAAGGTGTAGCGTGCATAGACCTTGCCCGCAGCAGCCCACATCATGATGACGAAGAACGCAGCAATCCCAGTCGCGGCCAGCAGCCGTGGCCGCTTTTGCAAGAACGGCAGCGCACAGATGCCGACAAAGCCCAGCAGGCGCAACCAGGGTTCGCCCGCAAAGATCAGATCATAGAGCTTCCCGAATCCGCGATCGCTGAGCGATGGACGAAAGCGATCCAGCATCTCGCCTTTGATGTTCCCATCGAGCGAGTCGCCAAAGAGAAATCGAAGCTCTTGCAGGATTGGCCAGGCGAAGGCCAGCGGGATCGCGATCTTAAGCGTTCGGCGAAACGTGCGGTTCTGCCAGACCTCGCTGAATGGTTCCGCCTGCCATCTGTTGGTCAGCTTCAGCGTCAGCAGCGCCAGCGCCAGAAAGGCCAGCGGGGTTGGGCTTTTCTGCAGTGCGGCCAGCACGAGGGTCGCGCCGAAATAGGGCCAGTATTTCGGCTTTTCCAACGCCGCCAGCAGGGCCGCAATTCCGAGGGTCGAAAAGAACACCGCGCCGGTATCCAGCATCGCGGATGTCGCATGTTGCCAGAACTGCAGTGACGTGGCCACCAACAGGACCGAGGGCAACATGGCCAAAGGGCTGTCGGGGATCATCACCCGCGCCAGCACAGCCGTTGCCATCAGCGCGCCCAGCGCAAAGATCATCGATGGCAGGCGCAGGGCCAAGATATCGGACACGCCGAATTCCATCAGCAGCGCTGACATCCAGTACTGCATGGGCGGCTTTTTCAGGCTGGGCTCGTTATTGGAATAGACGGCCAGCCAATCGCCGTTGCGCGCAAACCCGGTGCTGCGGTCATAGGTGTAGAATTCATCATAGTGATAGATGTTCCCCACCCCCAGATCGGTCAGATACCAGGACCATACCAGAACCATCACCAATGCGGTGGCGATGTAAGGAAGCGATCTTAGCCAATTTGGGGAAGTACCGGTCATGCTGTCCGTGGTCCTATCGCGTCATAGAAATATGTGGTGTTGATCCCGCCGGGTCTGATCTGAAACCGCCGCGCGACGCGCCCCAATTATTGCGTCACCCGTCCAAGAGCAAGATGTTTAGAAGGGCAGTTGCGCCTGTCAGACTGCAGGCTCGGCCTCGTCGGGCAACATCAGGTTCAGCTCACCCTCTTTGAAGCTATCGAAGGACAGATCCCAGCCCGCACCGGGCCAAAGCAGTTGCAGCTGCTTCTTCGCAGGCCGATAGACCGCGGTGTACAGCGTGCCGAAACCCGATTTGAACGCCGTCGAATAAAGCGGCGGACGCAGGAAGGCATCGATAAACCGCTTTTCGCTTTCCGAGTGCTGGTTGAGACGGTTGAGCAGAAAACGCTCACGCTCAACAGTGGCCGTAAAGCGCGCATGTGTGGACCATTCGACATGGCCCTGATGGTTGGTCGCCACCGGCTGGTCCGAGATTTGCGGGTGCCGATCTGGGGCTAGATACACCGTGCTGTGGTTGTACTTGGCGTCCAGAACGGTGACGTTATAGCTCATATGGCAGGGGATGCGGCACAGTGCGTCGACCGCCTCGGCCGTTGTCTCGCAGGTTTGCAGGACATAGCGCAGGATCAAGGGAACGCCGAAGCCGTCGCCGACCTCGCGCCGCCCGCCAAAGGTGAGCGAGACCGTCAGACCGGCATCGTTGATGCCGTCGAGCAAGCCCAATACGCCGTCGCTCATCCCGATCACCCCGCGCCCGTTCCAGTGGGTTTTCAGCAGGGCGGCATCAAAGGTTTTCGGATGGTAATCATAGTTGCGCACCAGAAACGGGGTCTTGCCCCGCCAGATCGCCTGACTGCAGCCCGACAGGTATTTTGGCGGGCAGTAGAAGCTGAGAAACCGCGCCTGGCTATCGCTGCCGCCGACCAGTTCAACGACCTCTTCATACAGCGGCAACAGCTCGGGCATGTGTTTTTGCAGGGCACGCAGGCATTCGCGATAGGTGGGACGGGCCGTGAACCCTTCTTGCGCCCACCATTTCCGATAGGCGGGCCAGTATTCGGCAAACAGCCCGGCCAGCTTGGGACCGGGCTGCGCTTCGTCGATTGAGCGAAAAACAAGCGTCATAGGGCTTTCTACATGATTTTGAACGCAGGGTCTTGCATCGGTTGCGCGGCAGGCAGCGGTTCAGCGGCGTAGGCCGAGGTGATGCCGTGAATCCACTTCTTCGACTTGTCGGTCAGTTTGAAGCCCTTAGTCATCGACCGCCCGCGCGTTACCAGAATTCCGAGGTCAGCGCCTTCATAGCGGTAATCGCCCACGTTAGAGATGCGCAGGAAAAATGCCTCATTCTCGCCTACCGCACGGCGGTGATAGTCGAAGCGGTCAAACACCACTCGGCCATCTTCCAGCATCTTGTAGATGCCCGATTGTGGGGCCTGCGTGATGCGATCCACGCTGTCATCGGTGTGTTTGATCACCATCTGCGACCAGCTGTCGATCATATCTGGGTCGGCCCAGCGGGCGTTCAGTTCCTCGACATCCAGCTCAAACGGTTTCTTCGAGAATTCCAACAGGTGAAACAGGAACAGCGGCGCGTCGGCATGGGCAAAGGCCGCATGGTTGGTCATCGAACTGGCGCCGGTGATGCGGGGGTTCAGCTCTCCCAGCCACAACTCATCGGTTTTCTTGTCGATCAGGAAGTCGAGCTCGAAATACCCGCGATAGCCGGATTTGCGCAGCTCTTCCCCGAATTGGAAGGTCAATTGCCGCGCCTGTTCGCGGGCCTTGGGCGGAAAGGCGGTCGAGAAAATCTCATTCCCGCACCAGCCACCACGGTATGGGGTAAGCTCTTTGAAGCCCACAAGCTCGGTCATCAGCGGGCCAACAATTGTGCCTTCCGAGGTCGCGCAAGCCTCGATTGCCGCCCCGCGACAATCGATCCGCTTCATTATCTTGATCTCGCCTTCGCCGATGATCTCGTCTTTGTGCTTGTTGAAATCAGCTTCGGACTTGATGAAAAACGTCGTATGGCCGCTGTCGCCAAAGGCGGATTGCAGCACCAGATCGTGGCCCAGCCCGGCCTTGTCGCAGATTTTCCGCAGGTGATCATAGCCTTTGACCACACTCAGCGTGTTGGGCACCGAGGGCACACCCGCTTTGTTGCCAATGCGAACCGTTTCGATCTTGTTGTCGCATTTGGTGCGCAGTTTGGCCTTGGGGAACCACAGCTGACCGCCCAGTTCCTTGACCAGCTTTTCAGTCGTCTCATCAAACATCAGGAATACAAACTTGGGCTTTCCACCACGCCGCTTGACCAGATCGATGACCTCTTTGTGCTGCAACAGATAGTTGTTGATGTCTTCTATCGACTGGAATTCGTCATGCGGCATCTCAGAGGGCACGAACACGTTCGGATGTCGCCCGTCAAAGCAATCCATGTAGCAGATATAGGTGAAATTCATCACCCATTCATCCAGCCCCAACAGGTTGAAATTGGTCGCCGACACGAAATAGATCGGGTCCTTGTTGGTGTGGAAATACCGGCGGATTTCCGAAATGTTCTTGAGAACCTTCTTTGGCATGTGTTCCTCCCAGCCCCTTATTTCTTTTTGACTGACTTCAAAGCGTCTTCGGTAAATATGCGCAGGCCAAGATCGGCGCGGAATCCGTGGATTTCCGAGACGTCCAATTCCTGCATGAATTTCAGGATTTCGGGGCTGATCACCTGCCCTGGCACCAAAATTGGAAAACCCGGAGGATAGGGGATCACGAAAGTGGCCGAGACCATTTCCTCTCCGGCTTCCAGCCTTTCCAGCATCTCGTTGTCGGGTTCGACATAGTCGCAATTGTCTTCGTCGTAAGACAGGAAGAAGGCGGTGCGAATATCCCCAGCCTCGGTGCCTGTTTCACAGCGGAACGCATCGTGGAAGCGGCTGAAATCGGGCAAAGGCGGGAGGTGTTCACTGAGGTTTCTGACCCGCTTGTCAAAGGCGCGCTTTTCCATCTTGGATGCATCGTCCATCAGGTCGTCCAATTCCTTGGCGATCTCGACCAGAACTTCGATCAGATAAGCGACCGAGCTGCGCGTGGTGCCGATATTGGTCATGAACAGCACGGTATTGCGCGAGGTCTTGTTGATCTGGATGCCGTATTTATCCATCAGGATCTTGGTCTTGAACGTATCGCCATCCCAGCCGGTCGCGCCCACATGCAGAGTGATGCGCGTGGCATCCAGCACGAACTCGTCCTTGGCCCAGCAATCCCAGACATCGGCCCAGCCCTGATCGGGATCGAAATAGCTGGTCATGCCGCTTTCGCGGTACTGTTCGGGGATCATGTCGCCCGCCGTGACCAGCTTGAAGTACTTCCTGAGCAGCGGATGGGTCGTCACCGCCCGGCGGATGGCCATGGCACTTTCGACCTGTCGCTGGACGAATTCATAACCCTCGATCTCAACCTGTCGGCGTCCCACATCCAGCGAGGCGATGATCTGGTAGTTCGGCGAGGTTGAGGTGTGGGTCATATAGGCCTCGTGAAAGGCCTCTTCGACCGCGCCTTTGAACTGCTGATCATTGACGTGGATCATTGAGCCCTGCCGCAGCGCGGTCAGCGTTTTGTGCGTGGATTGCGTTGCATAGACCCGAACCCGCGCATCTGGGGGTGCGATCAGGCGGGTGTCGAGCAAGGTCTCATCATCCGCGCCCGCTAGCTCGGCCTGCTGGGCGGCATAAGCCTCGGCATGGTCGGCCGTTCGGAACTGTTCGCGCAGGATATTGGCCGAGCGCATGGCGGTGCGCACGCGGGTATTGGGCGCAAAGCGGGCATAACCAAACCACGCCTCATCCCACAGGAACACGAGGTCTTTCTTGATCGCCAGACATTCCTGCATCACCCGCTGGACGTTATAGACGATGCCGTCAAAGGTGCAGTTGGTCAGCAGCACCATGCGCACGCGGTCCAGCTTGCCCTCGGCACGCAAGGCCAGCAGTTTATGTTTGATTTCACGGATCGGCACCGCGCCGTACATCGAGTAGTCGTGCAGCGGGTAGCTGTCCATGTAGACCACGCTCGCCCCCGCCAGCACCATGCCGTAATGGTGCGATTTGTGGCAATCACGGTCGACCAGCACAATGTCACCCGGCCTGACCAGCGCCTGTACCACAATTTTGTTGCAGGTTGAGGTGCCGTTTGTGGCGAAAAACGTCTGTTTAGAGCCGAAAGCGCGGGCGGCAGCCTCTTGCGCCTCTTTGATTGGGCCGCGCGGCTCCAGCAGCGAATCCAGCCCGCCCGAGGTGGCCGAGGTTTCGGCCATGAAGATGTTCGATCCGTAGAACGCCCCCATGTCTTGAATCCAGTGGCTGCGGCTGATCGATTTGCCCCGGCTGATCGGCATGGCGTGGAACACGCCTGTGGGCTGTTTGGAATACTCTTTGAGCGCGGTGAAGAACGGCGTCTTGTACCGCCGCTGCACCCCGCGCAGGATGTTCAGATGCAGTTCCAGAAAGTCTTCCTGATTGTAGAACACCCTCCGACACAGGCCCAGATCAAGGCCGGCAATATCCTCGGCTGAGCGATCTGTGATGAGGTATGCATCCAGTTCCGGACGCAGCATACCGATACGGCGGCAGGTTTCAGGGCCGTATTCAGAGGGCGACAGCGCATCAAGGTCAGCGCCCTCGCCATAGAGGCTGATATAACGCCCCAACACATTGGTTTCATTCTTGGATTTCAGGCTCAGGCCCGGGCGGACAATGACCGCCTGTACATTCTGGTTGAACAAAACCCCGATCAGGGCGTCCTCGACGCTGGGAACGACAACGGTTTCATAAATGAACGGGTCTTCGCTGCGGCGCATGCGTTGCAGGCTGGATTGCAGGAAGCGTTCCTGATGCTCGTTGACATTGTCGACGATCATCACCTCGAAATAGGGACGGCCCAGCGCGCGCGCCTCATGGCTTTGGGCCGCTTCATCCTCGAACTCATCGCCTTCGGTTTCATCCGCGATCAGCGGGATCGAACGGCGACGATACGCGCCCGATGTAAGTGCACGCGACACCCTGCGCACGGCGGTTGAAAAATCGCCGAAATTGCCATGGTCCAGCAACCGGCGCAGATAGTCGAAGGCCGACCCCCCAGGAAAAGCGAAATACACCTCTATCGGGGCCAGCGCCTGCAACAATTGCCGCGCGCGGTCTCGATCCTTGTCACTTGCACTTTGATCCAGAGATTCGGCTGTTTCCCGCAGCGCGCTCCATCGGTCTGCTCTCAGCTGTGAGGCGCTGTAGTAGTCCGAGATAGTGTGGAGCTTTTCGCTATCGGAAATGCCGTGCATGAAATTTTTCCTTTCTGCCGATACCGAAAAGCTGCTTCGGTATCAGTCTGTGCCAGAGCGCCCTTTGTATAGAAACAGATTGTCAGGTTTGGTCGTGGCGTCTTCGGTATATCCCAGCGCAGTTCTGGGATCAGATGCGGCAACGCCCGCGACGTCGCCTTTCTGCGGAATGCGGAGCGGGCCGAGCGTGTGCAGATAGGCATCTGCGCCGCTGGAGCGGTCATAAACAGGGAATTCTGCCTCGCGGTCGCGGAAGCTTTTGAGAACCTGACCCAGACCTTTCAGCCCTACCTCACGCTGTCGACGGACTTGATCCAGATCGATCTCGATCGGGAAGATATCTTCTTGCCCCGCAGACTGGTGCAGCACGGTGGCCGAAGGATCAACAACCAACGAGCGGCCTACGCCCCCGGCTGCTAGCCCGTTTACGTCGAACACGTAGCATTGGAACTGCGCAGCGGTGGCCTTGGCGATCGACAACTCGGCCTCGCGGTCGGTTGTGCCGGTCAGAACCGGATGCAACAGAACCTCGACCCCTTGGCTGGTCAGGTGGCGGGTGGTTTCGGGAAACCAGATGTCATAGCAGATCGATAGACCAAACCGACCCACATCCGGCACGTCGAAGATGCAGAATTCCGTGCCCGAGGCGATGTTCTGTTCATAAGGCTTGAACGGGAACATCTTGGAATATTTCGAGACGATCTCACCTTCGGGGTTGATCACCACCGAGGTGTTGAAGATCCGCCCGTCTTCGCGCTTTTCGAACATCGAGCCGGGGATCAGCCAGATTCCAAACCGCCGCGCCGCGTCCTGAAAGCGCGACACGTCGTCATTTGGGAAGGACTGTGCAAACCGATCAAGCGGACCGTGCGGCGCCAGCTCACTGAACAGGGCCATCTGGGTCCAGGGGAACCGTGCCATCATGATGTCGATCCGGTGCAACATCGCGTCGACATTCGACTGCAATGCACCGACATGCATCTGGATTCCGGTTATCGCAAAAGGGGTCATTTCTTGTTTCTTCTCATTTTCTTGCCGATTGCGAACGCCGCTTTGATCTGGCGCTCTTCATCGGAACACAAAACCGTGTGCTCACGCAAGCCTGCTATCCTCAGGCCATGATTTTTCGGGAAATCAGCCTTCATAGAGCCGCTTCCTCCGTCGCATCGTCTGCTAGCGGTTCAACAAAATCGATGTCATTGCGAACCCAGAAGAAGCGGAAGCCACAACTGCGCAGCCATTTCTCAAGCCGGTCGAGGCTGGACCATTCGCGCCGCAGCCCACGCGTGGATTCCACCAGCGCCCACTGGCCATCGACCAGAAAATACACTGTCCAGGTATTGGGATGGGCCGAGTGGTTGGCAAAGCCGCCACTGACTACCTCTCGCGCGGTGCGTACAGCGACAGGATAGTCGCCGATGCGACCCTCAGCCGCGAGGATGGCCAGATCGTTTTGGCGTATCGTGAAAGTAGGAAGCGGGGCGTCGCTCATGCAGCCTCGGGCTGTGTGGCGTTGTCCAGCGCTTTGCGCCGCTCACTGATCTCTGCTGGTTTGAGGTTTTCAAGACGGGTTGCCAGCGTCCAGACATGACCGAACGGATCGGCAATCGTGGCGCAGCGTTCGCCCCAATAGGTATCAGATGGTTCGGCGATCAGGCGCGCGCCGCTTTCCAGCGCGGTTGCCAATGTGGCGTCGGTATCTTCGACATACATGTGATGCCCAACCGGTGCGACCGTTCCCGGCACCATTGGGACATGCGCACCCCAACCAGCGGTGACAAACAGCATTGAATTGCCGATTTTGATCGAGGCAAAACCGGTGGCTTCATCATCGTCCGATGCCTGCACCTTGGCGCCAAAGGCAGCCTTATAAAAAGCCAACGCAGCGGGCACGTCAGAAACGGCAAGCGACGCAGTGCAAGTGCGATAGCCACGTGGCAGAGTGGCAGGTTTCTTTTTCATTCCGGTACTCTCCGAATTGGGCCGGGGGCTGCCCTAAGGATATGCAGGGCAATTCCTGCACTATGCACCATACTGTGGATCAAACCAGAAGATACTGCAACACTATGATGCATAGTGCTGCGTTTTCGTTGCGAGTGCTTAGAAAGTAGGCGGTGTGCAGGCGCTGACGATCCGGCAGACCTCAGGCCCGACCTGACGGAATCGGTGCGGTGTGCGGCTGTCAAAGTAATAGGCATCACCCGGCCCCAGAACTTTGCGCTGATCCCCTACGGTGACTTCGACCCGGCCTGAGATTACCACGCCGCCCTCTTCGGCGTCGTGCCCGTACATCACGCGGCCGGTATCAGCGCCCAGATCATAGGTTTCCTGCAGGATCATCATCGCGCGACCGTGCAGGTTTGAGCCCACCTGCCGCAAAGACAACCCGCCTTTGCCGATCTCAGTCAGTTCTTCAGCGGCATAAAACACGGTCTGCTCAGGCTCGATTTCGAAGGAAAAGAAATCAGACATGCCAATCGGTATCCCCTGCAAAATCCTGCGCAGCGCACCAACCGAAGGGTTCATCTTGCCGGACTCGATCAGCGAAATGGTCGAGTTCGGCACATCCGACTTTTTGGCCAACGCCCGCTGCGACAGGCCCGCCCGTTCGCGCAGGGTCCGCAGGCGCAACCCAAGGGTCAGATCCTCTTGGCTGGTGTTTTTCATGTTCAGTATCCGCAACACTTGATCGTGTCGGGACGGTAAATCAACGGCTTATAAATCACAAGAAACAGGCTTTCGCTTGTAGGTGCAGACACTACAGTCACGCAGTCAAACTTACGGGCTCAGCGCCCGATAACCGGAAAGGACGCAAGATGCTGAACGCTCAGATTGCTGAACGCCGTAATTCCTCAATCGCGCAGGGTGTGGGGATGCAAACACAGGTCTATGTGGACCGTGCCGTGAACTCTGAGGTCTGGGATGTCGAGGGCACGCGTTACATCGATTTCGCCGCCGGTATCGCCGTTGTGAACACCGGGCATTGCCATCCCAAGGTGATGGAAGCGGTGCAAAAACAGGCCGCCAATTTCACCCATACCTGCCATCAGGTGTTGCCATATGAAAACTACATCCGTCTGGGCGAACGCCTGAACGAGAAGGTGCCGGGTGATTTCACCAAGAAAACCGTCTTTGTCACCACCGGAGCCGAAGCGGTTGAAAACGCGGTCAAGATCGCACGCGCTGCCACGGGCCGCCCGGCGGTGATTGCCTTTGGTGGCGGGTTCCATGGTCGGACCTTCATGGGCATGTCGTTGACCGGCAAGGTTCAACCCTATAAGGCAGGTTTCGGCGCGATGATGCCCGACACCTATCACGTCCCGTTCCCGATTGAGCTGCACGGCACCTCGGTCGATGATTCTCTTGGTGCGCTGACCAAGCTGTTCAAGGCCGATCTCGATCCGGGTCGTGTTGCTGCGATCATTATCGAGCCGGTGCAGGGCGAAGGTGGTTTCTACCCTGCGCCTGCGGAACTGATGCGGGGCCTGCGGAGCCTGTGTGACGAACACGGCATCGTTCTGATCGCCGATGAGGTGCAGACTGGTTTTGCCCGCACCGGCAATCTGTTCGCGATGGAGGCCTATGACGTGGCCGCGGATATCACCACCATGGCCAAAGGTCTGGCCGGTGGCTTGCCACTGGCCGCTGTTACAGGACGTGCCGAGCTGATGGATGCCGCACATCCCGGCGGTCTGGGCGGCACTTATGGCGGCAACCCGCTAGGCATTGCCGCTGCCCATGCGGTGATTGACGCAATCGAAGAAGAAGACCTATGCGCCCGCGCCAATGAGCTGGGCTCGCGCCTGAAACAGCGGTTGGAATCGATCCGGGCGCGCACGCCGGAAATCGTCGACATTCGCGGCCCGGGTTTCATGATCGCGGCCGAATTCAACACCGCAGATGGCAGCGCCCCGAACCCCGATATGGCAAACGCCGTGCGCGCCGAGGCACTGAAGCGTGGATTGATCCTGCTGACATGTGGCGTATATGGGAATGTAATCCGTTTCCTTGCGCCATTGACGGTGCAGGACGAGATCTTCGCCGAGGCGATGGATATCCTCGAAGCCTCGATCGACGCTGCCAAAGGAGCCTGAACATGCTGGATACCAAAGTGACCAAGCTGGAGCTGAAAGATCCCAGCCTTCTGGAAACACGCGCCTATATCAACGGCGCATGGGTTGAGGGTGAGACAACCTTTCCCGTCTATAATCCTGCTACCGGTGATCTGATCGCCAACGTGACCGATGTCAGCATCGAAGGCACCGCACAGACCATCGATGCGGCTTATGCCGCGAAGAAGGAGTGGGCTGCACAGACCGGCAAGGAACGCGCTGCGATCCTGCGCAAGTGGTTCGATCTGATGGTCGAAAACGCCGACGATCTGGCCACCATCCTGACCGCCGAAATGGGCAAACCCTGGCCCGAAGCACGCGGTGAAATCCTGTATGGTGCGTCCTTCATCGAGTGGTTCTCGGAAGAAGCCAAGCGTGTTTACGGCGACGTCATCCCCGGCCATCAGCGCGACAAGCGCATCGTGGTGCTGAAACAGCCCGTTGGCGTTGTGGGCTCAATCACGCCGTGGAACTTCCCCAACGCAATGATCGCCCGCAAGGTTGGCCCGGCATTGGCCGTGGGCTGCACCTTCGTGGCGCGCCCTGCAACTCTGACCCCGCTTTCGGCACTGGCGATGGCGGTTCTGGGCGAACGTGCGGGCATTCCGGCAGGCGTGTTCAACGTGATCCCGGGCACTGACAGTTCCGGCGTGGGCAACGAGCTGTGCACCAATGACAAGGTTGCCAAGATCACCTTTACCGGCTCAACCCGCGTGGGTCAGATCCTGATGCGTCAAGCCGCAGGCACGATCAAGAAGATGTCGTTGGAGTTGGGTGGTAATGCGCCGTTCATCGTCTTCGACGACGCCGATGTGGATGCTGCTGTAGATGGCGCGATGATCGCCAAGTTCCGCAACAACGGTCAGACCTGCGTCTGCGCCAACCGCATCTATGTGCAAGCAGGCGTCTATGATGAGTTCGCTGCCAAGCTGGCCGAAAAGACCAAGGCCCTGAACGTTGGCAACGGCTTTGGCGATGGCATCACCACAGGCCCGCTGATCAACGACGCGGCGGTTGCCAAGGTCGAGGAACATATCTCGGACGCGGTTTCCAAAGGTGCAACGGTCACATTGGGCGGTAAACGTTCGGCTCTGGGCGGGACATTCTTTGAACCCACCGTTCTGACCGGCGTGACCCGCGACATGGTAGTGGCAAAGGACGAAACATTTGGCCCTGTTGCACCCCTGTTCAAGTTCGAAGAGGAAGACGACGTGATCGCGATGGCCAATGACAGTGAGTTCGGTCTGGCTTCGTATTTCTACAGCCGCGATCTGGCGCGCGTCTGGCGTGTGGCCGAGGCGCTGGAATCGGGCATGGTTGGCGTCAATACCGGCCTGATCTCAACCGAGGTCGCTCCGTTCGGTGGTGTCAAACAATCCGGCCTGGGCCGCGAGGGTTCGAAGTACGGGACCGAAGATTTCCTTGAGATGAAGTATCTCTGCATGGGTGAAATTCAGTAAGCGCTTCGTGCCTTGAAAATTCAACGCACTCGCAGTCCGTTGCGGGTGCGTTTTTCGTTTCAGACCGATGCGTGCCCGCGCAGACGGAACACCAACGGCATCATCACCAAGACCAGAGCCGCCGAGAAAAAGAACGGTGCGCCGGGCAGATAAGTGCCTTCGCCATCGACCGACGCCTGAAAGATTCCGGTCATCACCAAAGGCGACAGAACCGCAGCGACAGAAGACAGTGACGCGATGACTCCCTGCACCACGCCCTGCCGGTCTTCGTCCGCCTGGTTCGAGGCCATAGCCGTGATCAAGGCAGGCACTAGGTCGGACAGCGCGGCCAGCAGAATAAAGGTGACAAGGGCCGTAACCGTTACGGTAAACCCAAAGCCGATCATTCCGACCAATGCCGATACCATCCCCAGCAGCAGGGTCCGGTAATCGCCGATCCAGCGAATGAAGACCGGCATCAGTCCGGCTTGGACGAAGGCCAACAGCACGCCGTATGCGGCCAGTGACAGGCCGATATACAGCGTGGACCAGCCAAACACCTCTCGAATCCAGAAGGCCCAGAGGGTAGGGTAGACCATGTTGGCAAATTCAAAGATGAAAATGCACAGCAGCGGCACCGCCAGCCCCGGAAAGCGGAAGGCGTCAAAGATCGATTTGAACGGGTTCAGGTCACGCTTGCCAAAGGGGCGGCGCTTTTCTGGTTTCAGGCTTTCGGGCAGGACGAATACTCCGAACAGGGCGTTGGCGGCGGACAAGACCGCGGCAATCCAGAACGGCGCAGTGATACTGATCCCGGCAGCAATGCCGCCGATGGCCGGGCCAAGCACAAACCCAATCCCGAAGGCCGCCCCGATCAGACCGAAATTCGCCGCCTTCTCAGTCGGTGAGGATATGTCAGCGATGTAAGCCGTGGCGGTGATATAGGTCGCCCCCGCAAGCCCCGCGAGCGTTCGCCCCAGAAGAAGCAGCCAGAATGTTTCGGCCAGCGCCATGATCACATAATCCAGCGCCAACATGGTCAGCGCCGCGATCAGGATCGGCCTGCGGCCAATCGCATCGGAAATGCTGCCCACGATAGGGCCGCAAAGAAACAAGGCCCCGGCATAAGCGGCCATCAACAGTCCGCCCCAAAAAGCACCCTGCCCAGTGTCACCCGCGCCAACGCGATTCATCAGATCGGGCATAATCGGGAACACGATGCCAATACCGATGGCATCGATCATCAATGTGATCAGGATAAAGGTTATGGCCCGGTTTTTGAACATACCGCCCTATCGGACGAGTATGCTGATAAAGCAAGAGAAAAGGGCTGCGTGGTACAATTGACCGACAGCCCCTTTCCAGTTTGGATTTATTGACCCAGTGCCACGCCTTCGCGACGTGGATCAGCGGCACCGATCAGCTGCCCGTCCTTGATCAGGATGGCATGCAACCCGCTGTTGAGATCGACTTCTTTCACCTCATGCCCCTTGGCGGTCAGGGCATCAGCGAATTTGGCAGCGGATGTTCCCTGCTCCAGATCCATCGAAGACCCGTTGCGATGCACGAAATGCCCCGTTTCGATGGCATCCTGCGGATCCATATCCCAGTCCAGAACCGCGATGATCGTTTTGGCCACATAGTTGATGATGCGGCTGCCGCCGGGCGAGCCGATCAGCAGATAGGGCTCTCCATCTTTCATCACGATGGTTGGCGACATCGAGCTGCGCGGGCGTTTGCCGCCTTCGACACGGTTGGCGACCAGACGATCCCCATCCATGGGCGCGCGGTCAAAGTCGGTGAGTTCGTTGTTCAGCAGGAAGCCCCGCACGAAAACCCGGCTGCCAAAGGCGGTCTCGATGGTGGTCGTCATCGACAGCGCGTTGCCGTACTGATCCCGGATCACGATATGGCTGGTGCCGGGGCGACCCGGGTTTTGCGAGGGTGCAAACAGGGCAGTGTGATCACGCGGCGGCTCACCTGCCTGACGCTTTTCTCTGGCCGCAGCCGGGTCGATCATCTCCGAGCGCAGCTTTAGATAATCCGTGTCCAACAGGCCCTTGACCGGCACATCGATAAAATCGCTGTCGGCCATGTAAAGCGCACGGTCGGCATAAGCCAGCTTGGCGGCCTCTGCATAAAGATGCGCCATCTCGGCATTCCAACCGGTGCCTTCGAGGTCGAAGTTGCTGAGTATCCCCAGAATCTGCCCCACGGTCAGACCACCCGAGGTGGGCGGACCCATTCCGCAAACGTCATATCCGCGATAGTCGGCGCAGACAGCAGGGCGGATTTTGACGCGGTAGTCGGCCAGATCTTCAAGCGTGATGTTGTTTTCCACCTTGGATGTGGCATCCACTGCGGCCACGATATCTTCGGCGATGGGGCCGCTATAGAAGGCGCCTGCGCCCTGATCGGCCAGAATGCGCAGGGTTTCGGCAAACTCGGGGTTCCGTAGCAAGGTTCCAACCTGCAGCGGCGTGTCATCTTCGTTGAAGAAATACGCTTTGCCCGCCGGGAACACACCGACTGAGCGCTCACGTTCAATCGTGCTTTGGATCGAGTTTGCCATGCGGGGCGAAACCTCAAACCCCTGCTCGGCCTGATCGATGGTGGATTGGAACAGCGAGGCCCAGTCTTTCTTGCCATAGAGGTTATGAGTGACTTCCATCAGGCGCAGAATGCCAGGTACGCCGACCGATTGACCCCCGACCACAGCTTCCGGCCACGGCATCTTTTCCCCATCCGGCAGCAAGAACCGTTCAGGCGTGGCCTTGGCCGGAGCCTTTTCACGCGCATCGAATGTTGTCAGCGTCTTGGCCGAGGCATCCCAATACAGCATGAACGCACCACCACCGATCCCCGAGGATTGAGGCTCGACCAGATTGAGCATCAACTGAACAGCGATCATGGCATCTGCGGCTGTGCCACCTGCGGCCAGCACATCATATCCGGCTTTAGCAGCAATGGGATTGGCGGCCGAGACCATGAACTCGGTGCCGGTCACCGAGTTTTTGTCCTCCCAGCCATAGCCAAATTCTGGTGCGGGGTCCTGCGCTTGGGCCGCGCACGCAACTCCCGCCAGCGCCAACGCGGCGCTGGTTCTCATGACAGTTTTCATCATAAAAATCTCCCGGTAAGGATTTGCGTGATTAACTACTGAGTACCGAAATTCAAATGGCAGACTCTTACCTTAGGTCCGTTCGGTTTATCGCACAACATATACGGACGCATGCGAATGACGGACCACCCGGGCCGCGTTGGGGCCAAGCAGATAATCCTTAAAATCAGGCTTATGCGCGCCGATCACGATCAGGTCCGAGCCCGCGCCTTCGGCTGTTTTGAGGATCTCTTGATAGGCGCTGCCGGTGGCTACCACATGGCGGACCTTGGCGTTGCGCTCTTCCCCCAGTGTGGCGGCGCAGAGGGCGACCAGCTTTTCATGAGCCTCTTCAATCACCTTTTCGTGGTGGTGGGGTTCGAAGAAACTGCTGACGAACCCCTCTCCATAGTCAGGTGTCACGGTCACGACATCCAGCCGCGCGCCATCCATTTCGGCCAGCGCTGCGGCGCGTTCAAGGACAGCAACATCAAGATCGCCATTGCTGATATCCACGGCGCACAGAATAGCTTTGGTCATGCGGGTTCTCCCTGTTTTGCGGCGCGGCCGCGCTGGAGGAAGGCGACAAGACCCAACAGGATCAGCGCCGGGATAAAGATCAGCTCTTTCGCGGGCTGGCTTTGCGGAGCCTGAATGCTGGTAATGCGAACGGCATCGTCAGCATAATAGTCGAACATGTCCAGCTCATCCGCGACCGGTGTGCCGAACAGCGGT
Source organism: Ruegeria sp. CE9 (assembly GCF_056537425.1). NCBI lineage: Bacteria > Pseudomonadati > Pseudomonadota > Alphaproteobacteria > Rhodobacterales > Roseobacteraceae > Ruegeria > Ruegeria sp. CE9. The sequence continues at coordinate 486,580 of NZ_JBQFRO010000002.1, forward strand.
TCGTCCAGTTTGACCAAACCATCCTCTACCAGAGTGATCAGACCCAGTGCATCAACGCGTGCCGCCCCATCATCCCCTTCCGGGATATCCAGAACCACGGTGGTTTCGGTCATGTTGCCGGTGTCAAAATCCGGGCCCGCGACCTCGATCCGCATGGTGCTACCTGGCGCGGCCTCACCCACGGCCTGCGTCAGCTGTGCCGGTTCGATCTGCGCAAAGGGCGGTGCGATGCGGTTCATGAAGAAGTCTGGACGGAACAGTGCAAAAGCGATCAGGATCAGCGCGACGCTTTCATAGATGCGGTTCTTGGTCAGGAACCAGCCCATGGTACCTGCGGTGAAGATCAGGATCGCGATGGTCGCAGAGACGGCCACCAAGATGCCCTGTACCCAGCCCACATCGATTAGCAACAGATCGGTGTTGAAGATGAACACGAAAGGCAGTGCCACGGTGCGCAAGCTGTAGAAGAAGGCGGTGAAACCGGTCTTGATCGCATCCCCGCCCGAAACAGCGGCGGCGGCAAAGCTCGCCAGTCCCACCGGCGGTGTCACATCAGCCATGATGCCGAAGTAGAACACGAACAAGTGCACCGCGATCAGCGGCACGATCAGCCCATCCTGCGCGCCCAGTTCGACAACCACACCCGCCATCAGCGAGCTGACGACGATATAGTTCGCCGTGGTCGGAAGCCCCATCCCGAGGATCAGGCTGAGCAGGCCGACCAGCGCTAGCATGGCGATCAGGTTACCGCCCGACAGGAACTCGACCAGATCGGCCATCACCTGACCGACACCGGTCAGCGTCACGGTGCCCACGATCACACCTGCGGTGGCGGTGGCCAGCGCGATACCGATCATATTGCGCGCGCCGTCAATCAGACCGTTCCACAGATCAACAACGCCGGCCATGAAGGCATTCGCAGTGTCGCTTTCACCCCGGAAGATCGACTTGAGCGGCTTCTGCGTCAGCAGGATCACGAACAGCAGCGAGGTCGCCCAGAAGGCCGACAAGCCCGGCGATTTCTGCTCGATCATCAGGAAGTAGACCAGCACGATGATCGGCAGCAGGTAATGCAGACCGGCCTTGTAGATCTCGGCGATCACCGGCAGTTCGACCTCTTTGGCGTTGGGATCATCGGGAACCAAGTCCTCTACTCCGGAAGCCAGCCATAGCAGGAACAGATAGGCCAAAACGATCAGCGCCGACAGGACCAGCCCGGACGCATCGGGCATGAGTGCGATGATTGCCTTGATCGGGTATTGGATGCCATAGCAGAGCCCGGCAAAGCCCACGAAGAACAGCGCCATGCCGCCAATCGTACGACCCATCGAAACAACGCGGTCGCCCAGTGTCGGCATGTTCCGCTTCACCGCCTCAAGGTGCACGATGTAGACCAGCGCGATGTAGGAGATTGCGGCGGGCAGGAAGGCGTGAGTGATCACCTCGACATAGGAAATGCCCACATATTCCACCATCAGGAAGGCCGCAGCGCCCATCACCGGGGGCATGATCTGGCCGTTCACGGATGAGGCAACCTCGACCGAACCGGCTTGTTCACTGGAGAAGCCTACCCGCTTCATCAGCGGGATGGTGAACGTACCGGTGGTGACAACGTTAGCGATGGATGACCCCGAGATCAGGCCTGTCGCTGCTGAACCAACAACCGCCGCTTTGGCCGGACCGCCACGCAGGTGGCCCAGCGCGCCAAAGGCCATCTTGATGAAGTAGTTGCCCGCGCCCGCCTTATCCAAAAGCGCACCGAACAGCACGAACAGGAAGACAAACTTTGTTGAGACGCCCAGCGCGATGCCAAAGACGCCTTCGGACGTGATCCACATATGGCTCATCGCCTTTTGCAGGCTTGCGCCCTTCCAGCGGATTACTTCGGGCACCCATTCGGAGGAACCGAAGAACACATAAGCCAGGAAAATTGTCGCAATGATCGCCATGGCCGGACCAAGCGCGCGGCGCGCGGCTTCGAACAGCAGCAACAGGCCGACAAGGGCAAACCACTTGTCTGTGTCGTCTGCCAGGCCGCCCGCATCGACGATCTTTTGGTAGAAGAAATAACCGTACAGCGCCAGAAACGCGCCGACGATGCCCATGACCCAATCTTGGATCGGAATGTAGTCCCGCGGGCTGGATTTAAGCGCCGGATAGGCCGAGAAGGCCAGGAACATCGCAAAGGCCAGATGGATTTGGCGCGAGTTGTTCACCACGCTGCCCGGCAGCAGATAATTCGACAAGGGAGAGGCCAGAACGACCTGAAACACCGACCACAAGACCGCAACGATCGCCAGAAACAGCCCGACATTTCCCGCCGGATCACGCGCGCCTGCATCAGATGAGGCAACCAGTTCCTGAAGCTCTTCTTCGGAAAGAGGGCGATTGCCCTGTGTGTCGGAACTCATGTTGGTATCTCCCTGTCCTTCGGCCTTGGTTTTTGCGGCCGTCTTGTCTCCGGTTTAGCCCGGATATGAGCCGGGGCGCCCCGAAAGGCGCCCCGCGTCAGGTCTGGTTACTGAATCCAGCCTTTTTCTTTGTAGTATTTCTCAGCGCCCGGATGCAGCGGTGCCGACAGACCGTCTGCAATCATCTCTTCCGGTTTCAGGTTGGCAAATGCCGGGTGCAGCTTTTTGAAGTCATCGAAGTTCTCGAAGACTGAGCTGACAACCGCGTAAACCGCATCTTCCGAAACGTCTGCTGAGGTCACGAAGGTCGCGCCTACACCAAAGGTAGATGTGTCACCATCTGAGCCACGGTACATGCCACCAGGGATAGTTGCAGTACGGTAGAACGAGTTGTCACCCACCAGCTTGTCAACCGCGTCGCCGCTGACATTCACCAGAACCGAGTCGCAAGCGGTGGTGGCTTCCTGGATCGAACCCGAGGGGTGACCAACGGTGTAAACCATCGCATCGATCTGGTTGTCGCACAGAGCAGCGGACTGTTCAGCCGCTTTCAGTTCTGTCGCCAGTTCGAAATCATCGGTGGTCCAGCCCATTTCGCCCAGTAGCACTTCCATGGTGCCGCGCTGGCCGGAGCCGGGGTTGCCGATATTGACGCGCTTGCCCTTCAGGTCTTCGAAATTCGAGATACCCGCGTCGGCACGCGCCACAACCGTGAACGGCTCTGGGTGTACCGAGAACACGGCACGCAGGTTCTCAAACGGGCCGGCTTCTTCGAATTTCGAGCTGCCGTTGAACGCGTGGTACTGCCAGTCCGACTGTGCCACACCAAACTCAAGCTCGCCTTCGCGAATGGTGTTGATGTTGTAAACCGACCCCCCAGTCGACTCCACCGAACACCGGACCCCGTGCTCTTTCCGGCCCTTGTTGACCAGACGGCAGATCGCTCCACCCGTCGGGTAATAGACACCCGTAACGCCGCCAGTTCCGATCGTAATAAACTCTTCTGCATATACCGCTGGTGCCATCAGGGCCGCCGCGGCAAATGCGGTGATTGAAGTTTTCTTGAACACTTTGACACTCCTGCTGTCAGTCTTTTTTTGATCTGTTGGGGCGCCTGAAACCGTTCAGAACACAACAGAAAAAATCGCACTGGAATCAGGCCCCCCGATGAATAAGAGAAAAGCGAAACCAAACAGCAGGTGTCTATACGGTTGATTACGTATAGGCTTGGATTCAAAGATAGGGGAATGAGGGTAAGTGGTCACGGTTCAGGGCTGTGGCACCGACCCTGACAAAAGGTCGTTTGGACAGGAATTGAACTACGCAGGGCAACAAGAACTCCGCCAGGAACAGGCCGAACCTGCCCGCAGGCGCCGGTCGCTGCGTGCGACGTTGGCCTTGTGTCTTGGCGGGTTGCAGTTCATTGCGATCTTGTCGGTGATCCTGTCTACCTTCGTCAGCTCGGAAAACGCGTTGCTGCGACAATCGCGGACATCGCTGAATGAGGTCAGCGTCAATGTCATCGGTCAGGTCAAAAGCTTTCTGAATCCAGCGCGGCAGGCCTTGGATGCAACCCGACGGCTTGCTGAAAATGATGTGCTGGATATCAGCAATCCTGACATTCTGGAAAGCCATTTCTTCCAGCAGCTACAGGTCGCACCGCAGCTTGCTGGCATGTATCTGGCTGATGATACGGGCAGGTTTGTCTATGTCATGCGCGCGGAAGAGCCCGGTCGCTATCGCACCAAATACGTTCCGCCCTTCCCACGGGGCACTGCCGAGCATCCTGCCGATTTCCAATGGCGCAATGATCAGTTCACGCTGCTTGAGACAGACACCACCGAGACCGATACGTATGAGGCGCGTAACCGGCCCTGGTTCCGGATGGTGAGTGAGGCTAAAGCGCCGATATGGACCGAGCCTTATATCTTCTTCACCACACGCCAGCCGGGTATCACTTATAGTGTTCCGATATTGGATGATGACGGAGATATCCGCGCCATTTTGGGTGTCGATATTCAGATTGACGCCCTGTCGGGGTTCCTGCTGGACATCTGGTCGGAACGGCGCGGGGCGGCGCTGGTTCTGAATGAAAATGGTGCGGTATTGGCGCATCCAACACTCGTGTTGATCCGGCAGGAAGCGCATATGGAAGCGCCCGAGTTGACACTTGTGGACCAGATCGCGGACCCCATCGCGCAAAAGGCGTTCGGAGATATGGTGCAAACCGGTCTGAGCAATGCGCAGGGTCCGGTTCATACCGATTTCCAGTTGAACGGTCAGGACTACGTGGCGATGCTGATCGAGGTCTCGGAACCAGGTTTGCGTTGGCTGATCGGGCTATATGCGGCCGAGGACAATTTTATCGGCGAGATCAAGAAGAACCGAACCCAGGGCGTCTGGATCGCGTTGGCCATCGCCATTCTGACCGGCGCAATCGGGCTCGCCCTGGCCGACCGGATTTACGCCCCAGTCCGCACCTTTGCCAGCCAGAGCCAACAGCTGTCCAGCGGAGAGATCACCCCCGAAGAAGGCCTGCATAGCCCCTATCGTGAGTTGGAAGATACCGGCGCGACGCTGACGCAGGAGGTCCGGCAACGGCAGCGGTTCGAAACAGCCTATGGTCGCACCTTCGATCTGGCTTCACGCGGGATGGCGCAATTCTCGCCCGAGACGGGTCAGTTTCTACGCACCAACGACCAGTTGTGTGACATCATGGGATATCAGCGGGATGAACTGGAGACGATGACGCTGGCTGATATACTACCGGAAGACGGTCAGCAGATTGCGGTCATATTCCGCGAAACCCTGTTGCAGGATTCCGAATTCATTGCCGAGAACCAGTTTGTTCGAAAAGACGGATCACTGATCTGGCTACGGGTCAACGCGATCCTGATCCGCGACGAAAGCGGCAAGCCTGACCACTCGGTTGCCATCATCGATAACGTGAGCGACCGCAAACAGGCCGAGGATGAGGCCAGCCGTCTCAACCGCGATCTAGCGCATGTGGCGCGGGTCAACCTAATGGGCGAGATGGCATCCGGGCTGGCGCATGAACTCAACCAGCCCCTGAGCGCAATTTCCTATAACGTCGACGCCGCCAAGCTGACACTGAATGAAATTGGTGAACCCGATCCTGAACTGACCGAGATCTTATCGGATATCGACCGCCAGTCACGCCGCGCAGGCGACATCATCCGAGCATTGCGCGAGGTGGTGCGCAAGGACCGTGGCCGTCAGACTCCGTTTGAATTGAACGGGCTGATCCGGCAAACCGTCAGCCTGATGGAGTCCGAGGCAAAGCTGCACAATATCAGGCTGCTATATGAAGAAACCGAAATTCCCCCGGTCATCGGAAATCGGACACAGATCGCGCAGGTACTGGTCAACCTGTTGCGCAACGCGATTGACGCGCTGGCCCGCCAGCCGAATGGCACGGGCCAAGTCACCATCACCACTGTGATCAGCGATGAGCTGGTCGAAGTGCGCGTGGAAGATAACGGTCCGGGGGTCAGCGACGATGTCACCTTGTTCAACACATTTGACACTCAGAAATCTGATGGGATGGGGTTGGGCCTGTCCATCTGCAGAACCATCGTCAAAGCCAATGAAGGCACGATCTGGTACGAGCCGACCAAAGCGAGCGGCGCGCGTTTCTGTTTCACGTTACGCCGCGACCAGTCAGGAGAAGAACGCGCATGATCCTTGAGCCGCAGGTCGTCTATATTGTCGATGACGACGAAGATGTGCGCATCGCCCTGTCGCGATCGCTCAGCAAACGCGGCATGCGGGTCGAACATTTTGGCGATGCGCAGACCTTCTTGAACCAGGTGCATGAGGACGCCAATGGCTGCCTGATCCTGGACTATGGCATGCCGGGAATGGACGGGCTGGAGCTGCAGGATCATCTGAACCGGCGCGAATCGACCATTCCGATCGTCTTTATCTCGGGGCATGGCGGCATTCCGGAATCTGTAAGGGCGACCAAGGCTGGCGCGATCGATTTTCTTGAAAAACCCTTTGACCTGAGCGTACTAATCGAACGGATACGGGCGGCATTTGACATCGGCACCGGGCTTCGTACCGAAAAGTCACGGCGCAAAATGCTTGCGGACAAACGCAGGCTTCTAACAGAACGTGAGGAGCAGGTGTTGCAGCATATCCTGACCCATCCGTCGCGTACCTCCAGCAAAGAGATCGCCGCCGCACTGGGCATCAGCCCCCGCACCGTGGAAATTCATCGCGGGCGTATTCAGCAGAAGGTTGGGGTAAAAACAACGATTGAGCTGTATGAACTGTTTGGGCAGATGCAATGATCGCAAACCTGATGATGTATGCGCGCCCACAGCTAGATGAGGCGCATCAGCGATACTGGGCCCTGATCCGCGCAAGTCTGAGAGATGCAGGGATCAACGCCCCCGAAAATCTGTCGCAGGACGCCGAGGAATTCGCGGTCTGGCGGCATCCGGAATTGGTGCTAAGCCAGACCTGCGGTATGCCCTACCGAACATGGCTGCATGAACAGGTCACGTTGGTCGGCACGCCCGACTATGGCCTCGACGGGTGCCCGCCCGGCTATTACCGCAGCGCATTGGTGGTGCGCGCCGACGATCGGCGCAGCGATCTGGTGGCGTTTCAGGATGCGGTGTTTGCCTATAATCAAACATTCTCGCAATCCGGTTATGCCGCGCCTTATTGGCATCTGAAGCCGCGCGGATTCTGGTTCGAAAACCGGGTGCAAACCCATGGGCATTTGAATTCAGCGCAGGCGGTCTCCGAAGGCCGCGCTGATATTGCCGCGCTGGATGCGGTCTCGTGGCGTTTGATGGCAGAGCACGAAGCGTTCGCCACGTCTCTGAGGGTGGTGACGTGGACGGAGCCGACCCCCGGCCTGCCGCTGATCACCGCAAAGGGCAATGATCCGGGCGTGATGTTTGCGGCGGTTGAACAGGCAATTGCCCAGCTGGGTGCTGAGGATCGGGCGACTTTGGGTCTCAAAGGTCTCGTGAAGATTCCAGCCGAGCGCTATCTGGACGTCCCAAACCCGCCAGGGTCGGTTTAGTCGTCCAAGGTGTAGATGCCACCGACAACCGACGGCGGCATCCAATGACTTTAGTCGCTGATCGCGCCTTCTTCGTCGCGGCGCTGGTGCATCTTGGCCTTGACGCGCGCGCCAATGATCAGCGGCAGGACGAAGCCGATAATGGCGATTGCCCACAGAGCGATGGATAGCGGGCTGTCGATCAGGGTCCACCAGTTGCCATTGTCGATGGTAACTGCACGGCGCAGGTTGTTCTCCATCGAGTTGCCCAGCAACGTGCCGAGGATGATCGGCACCAAGGGAACGTCCAGCTTGCGCAGCACCCAGCCCATGACACCAAATCCGATCATCACCAGCAAATCAAAGCTAGAGCCCGAGATGCCGTAAATGCCCACGAAGCTGACCATCGCCACGATGGGCATCAGGATGCGCGAGGGCACCATCAGCACCCGTGTGAACAGGCCAACCATCGGAATATTCATCGCCAAAAGCATGAAATTGGCTATGAATAGAGCCGCAATCAGCCCCCAGACCACATCCGGGTTCTGCGTGAACAACAAAGGCCCCGGGGTGATGTTCAGCGCCAGCAGAACGGCCAACAGCACGGCGGTTGTCCCAGACCCCGGCACGCCCAGCGCCAGCATCGGCACAAGGGCCCCACCAGCGGCTGCGTTATTCCCGGCCTCGGGCGCCGCAACGCCGCGCGGATCACCGGTGCCAAAGGTGTTTTCCTTGTCGACCAGCCGTTTCTCCATCGAATACGAGATGAACGAGCCCAGCGAAGCCCCTGCACCTGGCAGAACCCCCGCGATGAAGCCAAGGAAGGATGTCCGCAACATGGTGGGCGTACATTTCTTGACCATTGATATCGGGGGATAAAGACGCCCGATATTCAGCTTACGGCCTTCGGCATCAGACCCGCCGTGACGGTGTTCGAGGAAGATGAACACCTCGGACAGTGCGAACAGGCCGACGATGGCCACAAGAAAGTCGAGCCCGTCATAGAGATGCACTTCACCAAAGGTGAAACGCGGTACACCGGTTTGGGTATCGACGCCAATCGTTGCCAGACCAAGGCCAAGTGCTGCAGCAAAGGCGGATTTCGCCTGATTGGTAGACGACACACCGCCCAGCGTCATGAAGGCCAGGGCGAATAGGGCAAAATATTCAGCCGGTCCAAACAACAGCGCGATCTTCACCAGCTGAGGCGCAAGGAAGATCAGGCCCCATGTAGCCAGAAACGCGCCAACAAAGGATGCGATACCGGAGAGCGACAATGCCTCACCCGCAAAACCCTTTTTGGCCATGGGATGTCCGTCGAGACAGGTCATCATGGCGGGTTCGTCTCCGGGAATGTTCAGCAGGATGGACGAGATGCGTCCCCCATACATTGCCCCGTAATAGACACTGGTCAAAAGGATCAGCGAGGGTGTCGCGCCCAGCCCCAGCGTAAAGGCCAGCGGGATCAGAATTGCAACACCGTTCGATGGGCCAAGACCGGGCAACGCACCCATGATCGTGCCCAGAAAACAGCCCAGCAGGGCCAGCATCAGGTTTTGCCATGTCAGCGCGATGGCAAAGCCGTCTCCGAGGGAGGCAAGAGTTTCCATGTTCGCTCCTCAGAAACCCAAAGGTCCGCGGGCCAGTGACAGGCCCAGTACCAGATGGAAAATAACGTAGATGCCCAGTGAGGTGCCAACGCCAACGATAACGCTTTCGATCGGGCCAGAGCCCAGCCGCCACGCCAGATAGGCGGCAGCGAATGCGGTGGCGATGACGAAGCCCGCTATTGGCAGGAATTCGGCGTAGAGGATCATGACGACCACAGCGGCGCCGACCTCGACAAACCGGCCCAGGGCGGGCCATTCGGGTTCGGCGTCAGGGCGGAGGGCGATGACGATGCTCGACAGGCCCAAAATGGCGGCGATGATCAGCGGGAAGGCTTTGGGTCCGACGGCATCAGACAAAAAGCTTTCTTCGATCGCCAGTGCGGAAAAGGCAAATCCGATGGCGAGAAGCAGTCCGACGACCCCGAAGATACGGTCACTCATCGGTGTCTCCTATTCTTCTGAATACGGGTCGGGTGTTCCGCGCAAGCGAAACACCCTGCATTAGAGCCGATTACTTGATGATTCCGATCTCTTTCGAGATGGTTTGAATCTGGCCTACTGATTCTGCGACAAAGTTCTGGAAATCTGCGCCCTGCAGGTCCAGCGGGGCCAATCCATTCGCGGCCATGACCTCTTTCCACTCGTCAGAGGCGTAGAGATCACCAATCTTGCCGACCCAATCGCCATAGGCCTCATCGGTCATGCCGCCGGGTGCGTAGAACCCGCGCCAGTTGGCGCCAATCGCGTCGATGCCCTGTTCCTTGGCGGTTGGGAAATCGGCGAATTCACCGGGCAGGCGCTCGGGCGCAAGAACCGCGATCACCTTGATATCGCCTGAGTCAACAAAGCCTTTGGCTTCCGAGATGTCACCGGTGAAGGCCTGAACCGAACCGGCCAGCAGTTGGGTTACCGCTTCGCCGCCGCCATCAAAGGCGATGTATTTGACCGAACGGACATCCTCGATGCCATAGGCGTTTGCGGCAATCAGCACCTTCAGGTGGTCCCAGCCGCCCACAGCAGACCCACCAGCGACCGATACCGCAGTCGGGTCGGCTTTGATCTGGTCCAGCAGTTCGGGCAGCGTGTTAACCGGGCTGTCGGCGGCAACGGCGATCACGCCATAATCCGCGCCGATCGCGGCCAGCCAGCGAACCTGATCCATAGTGTTGCCCGGATAGGCACCTTGTGCCAGACGGGTTGCGGTGGCCGCGCTGGCAGCAACGATCAACTCATTGTCTTCGCCGCGCTTGTTCACAACCTCGGCAAAGGCCACGCCGCCGCCGCCACCGGCAAGGTTCACAACTTGCATCGTCTGGTCAATCAGGCCCAGATCCTGCAGCGACTTACCGACCTGACGGCAAGTAAAATCCCATCCGCCACCGGGGTTCGCCGGGGCAATACATTCCTGAGCGCTGGCCGCGACGCCAGACAGGGCAAAGACGGCAGCGGCAATTGCGCCGCCTGTTCCGAACAGTTTCATTTCTTCCTCCTCCAAGGTCTTTTTGGGCCGCACGCGCGCAGCCGGAACCGTTCCCCGCAAGTCTTGGGCACGCGGCCTTTTCTTGCAGGTTGAATGTCTTTACCGAATAATGCTGTCACGAACCTGTCACGGGGGGGTGGGGGCAATGCGGGTACTGATGATCGAAGATGCCGAGGATCTGGCCGAGGGCGTTGTGACCCATCTCGCCCGGTCCGGTGTGGTTTGTGATCTGGCGACCACGGTCGAATCCGCCCAGGATTTCCGCGCGGTGCAAAGCTATGACGCCATGCTGCTGGACATCAACCTGCCGGACGGGTCGGGGTTGAACTTCCTCGGTAAAATCCGTGCCTCTGGTGATCGCACCCCGGTGCTGATGCTGACGGCGCTGACATCGGTCGAAGATCGCGTGGCGGCGCTGGACAAGGGTGCGGACGATTATTTGGGCAAACCTTTTGATCAGCGCGAGCTTGAGGCCCGGTTGCGCGCGCTGGTGCGCCGCGATGCCGACCGTAAGAGTGAGCAAATCACGCTGGGCCCGCTGATCTACGCCCCCAAGGATCGCAGCGCCACGCTGAGCGGCAAACGCCTGAACCTGACCGCGCGCGAGGCTGCTGTGTTGGACGAACTGATCCGGCATGAGGGGCAATACATGTCGAAAACCAGACTCTATAACTCGCTATACGGCTTCGAAGATGCCGATGTTGGCGAGAACGCGATCGAGCTGTATATCGCTCGGCTGCGCAAAAGATTCTCGGACAGTGCCGTCAATATCACCACGCAGCGCGGTGTCGGATATCGGATTGGTCTGGATGGCTAGGCTGCACCTGCCCCACAGCCTGACGGCCCGCGTTCTGAGCGCGGTGATCCTGATCCTGGTGTTAGGCGGGTTGCTGGTGGCCCTGTCAATCTGGGTCAACGGACGTCTGGCCGCGCGCGAGGCCTATGACAGGTTGCTGCTGGGTGCTGCCAGCGATATCGCGGAATCGGTGCGTATTCAGGATGGCGCGCCGGTGGTGGATCTACCGGTTTCGGCCTTTCAACTGCTGGCACAAGCGCCAGATGATCGCATCTACTATGCTGTACAGGTTCCGGGTGGACCATTCATTACCGGGTTGGATCGCGAAACCATAATCCCGCTGCCCGAGCCAAGCGGGACGGGGGCCCAGTATTTTGCCGCCGATCTGAATGGGGAAACTGCGCGTTTCGTGCGTGTCACCCGCCTGTTTGCCGAGCGTGATTTCTCGGGCGAGGTTGAGATCCTTGTGGGTCAGACCCTGCGCGCGCGACAATCGATGACAGCCGGTCTGATGCGGGATGCCTTGCTACCCATGGCAGCCGCGGGCGTCCTGCTGATGATCATGTCCTGGATTGTCACCCGATCAGCCCTGCGCCCGCTTGAGGCGCTGTCGGACGATCTGACAGGGCGCGACCCCTATGACCTGACGCCAATGCCTAGCGATGGGCTACCACGAGAGTTACAGGTGATGCTGGGTGCGATGAACCGATTTATGGGGCGGCTCGACCGGCAGGTGGACACCATGCGCAACCTGATCGCAGATACCGCGCATCAATTGCGCACCCCGGTTGCCGCCATTCGTGTGCAGGCCGAGATTGCGCAGGATGACCCCGATGCGCCTGCACGCAAACGAGCGCTGGACCGGTTATTGGGACGCACCCGGTCGCTGGGCACGCTGCTGGATCAGCTTCTGTCGCGCGCAATGGTGATCCACCGCATCGACAGCGCCCCACGCCTGCCGGTCGACCTGCGCGAGGTCGCCCTGGAAATCCTGGAAGAGCGGGATCATGAGCTGATCGCGCCTGGGATCGAGGTGCGTCTGGAAATTGGCGAAGACCCAGTTCTGGTGCTGGCGGATAGTTTCTCGATCAGCGAGGCGGCCAAGAACCTGCTGCGCAACGCACTTCGCCACGGGAAACCGCCTGTCGTCATCGGGGCGGAACGCGTCCACGCCCGTGCAATCCTTTGGGTGCGCGACTGCGGGTCCGGGCCAGACACCAACATCGCCGATCAGTTGGGCGACCGGTTCAACCGCACCGCTGGATCAGGTGAAGACAACACCGGGCTTGGCCTGTCGATCGTGAAATCCACAGCCGAGGCGTTTGACGGCAAGGTCGAAATGATCACCGATGCCAAAGGCTTCCGGGCAGCGCTGAGCTTTCCTGCCGCGACCGAGGGAGGACGCGCATGATAAGACTGTTGCTTGGCTTACTTATGATCGCAGCAGCCCCGGTACGCGCGCAGGAAGATGTCACGCAGTTCGGGATGGGGTCCGAGGGGATGCTAATCCGGTCGACCACAGATATCGCGATCATCGAACCCGTGCTCGAACGGTTTGCTGCGCTGAACCCGGATTTGCGCATAACGTATGAGCAATGGGGCTCGAACGCGTTGTTTCAGCACAGCCAGACCGCGTGCAAAACCGGCGAAGGGACAGCGGATGCGGTGTTTTCCTCGGCCATTCAACAGATGGTCTGGCTGGTGAACGCGGCCTGCGCCTATCGCTATAGCTCTCCGGCCACTCAGGCCCTGCCCAGTGCCCGGCGTTGGCGGGATGAGTTGTGGGGTATCACCACAGAACCCGCTGTCATTGTCTATAACAAAGACGGCCTGTCGGCTGCGGATGTGCCGCGTGATCGTTTCGCGCTGCTGGATGCGATGCGAACCCGGCCCGATCTGCTGCGTGGGCGGGTGGCGACCTATGACATTGCAGCCTCGGGCCTTGGCTATCTGTTTGCCTATGGCGACAGTCTTGAGGCAACGACCTTTGGCTCTCTGATCGAAGGTTTTGCCCGCATTGATGCGGTGGCGACCTGCTGTTCGGCCCATATTATCGACGAGGTGGCACAGGGGCGGTTTCTAATCGCCTATAACGTGCTTGGGTCTTATGTGGCCAATGCCTACCTGCCCGGGGTTGGCGTGATCCTGCCCGAGGATTACACGCTGGTCCTGTCCCGCGCGTATATGATCCCGCGTCAGGCTCAGAACAAACGCGGTGCGATCCTGTTGCTGGATTTCCTGCTGTCGCCCGAGGCGCAGGAATTGCTGGCTACCGCCGGTCTTGTGACCCGTCTGGACGAAGCGGAAACCGGCCTGACCCCCAGCGCCCGACGCTTTATCCCACTGTCGCCCGCGCTGCTGGTGGCGCTCGATCAGAACCGGCGGGCCGGGTTGTTCAAGCTGTGGAACGATGCCTTCAACGTCGAATCCGCGCGCTAGGTCTGCCGCGCAACTTCTTCGGTTACGGGTTCCGCTTTGGCTTCGATCACGTCCTCTGCGGGGGTCTCATCGGGCTCTTCGGGCTGTTCCTCAACCTCTTCGACCTCTTCGGCCTCGGACTGATCCTCAAGTGCTCCGACGATCAGAGGCAGCATGTGCACACCCGTCGCACTGGCAATCTCAGGCGTCTGCGGTGTCTGCCAGCTGAGCGTATCGAAACTGCCGCAATTCTGACAGACCGGGCCCCATTCGGGCTGAATGTCGTGGCAATTGGTGCAGACCCATTGCGGCCCGCGCGGCGCGTTCAGTGCCTTGGCCAGCCAACCCTGAACCACCGCGTCCGTGGCGCCTTCGCCCCGTTCGATCGCAGCCATCAGCGTGTAGGCCCGTGCATCGCCTTTTTTTTCGACCACATCCCCCAACGCGCGACGGGCTTCGGGGAAGTCTTCGGCAACGATGTTGAGCTCGGCCAGAATCAGGCGGGTTTCCATGTCCTGCGGATGAATACGGGTCAGTGCTGTGAACCGCTTGATCCGCTGTTCGGGCGTTTCGTCTGGAGCGATTTCGGCGAAGGCATGGGCCAGATCGGGATGCGGTTGAACCTCCCACGCCTTTTTCAGGATCTTGGTCGCCGAACGCGGTTTGCCCTTTTCGATATAGGCGCGCGCGGCCATGGCGGCGGCTGGTACCAGATCGGGGGACAGGCGGTTCGCCTCAATCGCGTGTTCCTGCTGTTCAACGGTCGCCGTGTCATCTAGCAGCACCTTGGCCTCGGACAAGGCCAGGACCGCATCACGCCGTTTGAACACATCGCGGGGCAAGTACCCGGCCTTTAGCTTTGACGTCAGCGTGGACCGCGCACCGGCCCAATCCTGCGCCTTGGTCTGCAGGTTCAGCAGCACATCCTGCGTCTCTTCATGCCGGGGCTTCAGCGCCAGAGCCTTTTCGGCCAGTTTGCGTGCGGTTTCATCGTCGCCCTCGGCCAGCTTTTGTTTCATGATCCCGCGCACGCCAACAAAACGCGTCGCATTGTTAGTTACCAGCTTCTTGTAGGTCTCGGACGCTTTTTTGGTATCGCCGGTCATCTCGGCCGCTTGTGCCACCAGCAAATTGGTAAGCTCGGGCTTGTTCAGCAGCTTTTCGGCCTTGCTGGCCTTGGTCATCGCCACGCGCCCCTCACCCGAGGCGAGCGCCATCAACCCATCAGCCAGCGCCTGATATCCGCGCTGTTCACGGCTGCGATCAAAATAGCGCGACAGGGCGGTTTCATCACCGTTGAGGAATTTCAGCGTCGCAATCAGCAGCGTCAGAAGTTTGAAGAACAACCAGACCGCAAACACCAACACGCCCAGCGCGATCACCGATTGCAGCGGCCCCAGCGTGTATTCGGTGCCGGCGACGGTGATCTGTACGCCGCCTGATGATTCCATCAGAAACCCGGCGCCCATGGCCAGCAGGCCGATAATCGCAACAAAAACAAGGATCTTTAACAATGACCACAGCATGGCAGGTCCTTCAGTTCGAGTTCAGGCTTGAAGCAAGCGTGTTTGCGGCCTCGACGGCAGAGACCCGCGTCTGCGCCGCCTGCTCCCAATCCGCCAATGCAGTCTGCGCCGCCTCTGGTAATGCTTTCAGTTCGGTCAACGCCTTTGCGACGTCTCCATCCGCCAAGGCCGCCTGCGCGCGCGACAGGATCGCATCGGGGTCATCCCCCTCTTGGGGTGTCACCGACCGTGCGCCTGTCTGGCGCTGCAGAAAAGCCATCAACCCGGTGCCTTTGTCGGCATCCCGCGCATCCGCCAGCGCCGTCCGTGCTGCGGGGGCAAATGCGCTGCGCAGGGCCGAAAGCGTTTCGACCCCGTCCTTCGCGGAGGAGGTCAGAGCATCCGGCACATCGACCCCACCGGCCTTCAGTTCCGAGACCAGATCTTCATAAGGCTGACCGGCGTCCAACTGACCATGCAGACGCGACAGGATGGCCGCGTTGGTTGCAGCGCGGGCCTCGGCCGAGGCTTTGGCCTCAAGCGCCTGCGCATCGGAAACCATCTTTTCCACTTCGCTGCGCTGCGCGGCCAGAGAATCCTGCAGTTTCTTCAACTCGGCCTCAAAGGCTGCCGTCGCCTCGGCCGAGACATTTGCCTCAAGCGGTTGCTTCTCAAGCGCGGTCAGACGCTCCTCCAACGGACCGACCTTACCGGTCAGGCCTTCGACACTGGTCTTTACGGAGCTCAGATCGCTTTCGACCGGCAATAGCTTGTCTGACAAAGCCTTAATCTGATCCGAAAGGCCCGAGACATCGGGGCCATCAGCAAGAGATTTTGTCAGTTGGGCAATCTGATCGGATTGTTCCGACAGCTTCTTTTCAAGCGCGGCGATTGCGTCCGAGCTTTCTGCCCCGCTAGACAAATACCCGCCGCTGCCCACGGCAAACCCAATTCCGGCCGCAACAATGCCGCCCAGCAACGCCGGAACAAACCCGCCGCGCTTTTCTACAGTGCGTTCGATCACCTTTTCTTCGGTCAGCTCGGCCCTGTTCAGGGCTTCGGCTTCGGCTTCGGCTTCGGCTTCGGCTTCGGCTTCGGCTTCGGCTTCGGCTTCGGCTTCGGCTTCGGCTTCGGCTTCGGCTTCGGCTTCG